>NZ_JAMXRU010000005.1 GCF_024124745.1 Aeromicrobium sp. CnD17-E | reverse complement strand
GGGGCGACCGGGTCGGCGGTGCCCCCGCCGGTCCCCACCCCGGGCTTCTCGGCGGCCTTGGCGGCCTCGAGCGCCGCCTCGACCGCGGCCTGCGTGCCGGCCGAGGACTCCCCCGTCTCGACGGGCTCGTCGAGGTCGACCCGGTTGCGGCTGCCCCCGCCGTCGACGGGGATCGTGCCGAGCTGGTTCCCGAGCGTGCCGAGGGCCTTGGTGAGCTCGGCCGGGATGATCCAGGTCGACGCGTTCTCGCCGCTGGCGATCTTCGGCAGCGTCTGCAGGTACTGGTAGGACAGCAGCTTCTGGTCCGGGTTGCCGTCGTGGATGGCCTGGAAGACCGTCTCGATGGCGCGGCCCTCGCCCTGCGCCGTCAGGATGGCCGCCTGCTTCTCGCCCTCGGCCGACAGGATCGCGGCCTGCTTCTCGCCCTCGGCGGTCAGGATGGCGGCCTGCTTCTGGCCCTCGGCGGTGAGGATGGCGCTCTGCCGGTCGCCCTCGGCGGTGAGGATCGCGGCGCGCTTGTCGCGCTCGGCGCGCATCTGCTTCTCCATCGCGTCGATGATCGACGGCGGCGGGTCGATGCCCTTGAGCTCGACCCGGTTGACGCGGATGCCCCACTTGCCGGTGGCCCCGTCGAGCTCGCCGCGCAGGCCGGAGTTGATCTGGTCGCGGCTCGTGAGCGCGTGCTCGAGGCTCATGCCACCGATGATGTTGCGCAGCGTCGTCATGGTGAGCTGCTCGATGGCCTGGATGTAGTGGGCGATCTCGTACGTCGCGGCCACGGGGTCGGTCACCTGGAAGTAGATGACGGTGTCGATGGAGACCGTGAGGTTGTCCTCGGTGATCACCGGCTGCGGCGGGAACGAGACGACCTGCTCGCGCAGGTCGATCATGTAGCGCACCTTGTCGATGAACGGGACGACGATGTTCAGGCCGGCCGAGAGGGTGGTGCGGTACTTGCCGAACCGCTCCACGATGCCGGCGCGGGCCTGCGGGACGATCTTGATCGTCATCGTCACGACGACGACGGCGAGGATCGCCAGCAGGACCAGGAAGATGGTCAAGGCGGTCATGCTCAGGACTCCTTCGGGGTGATGACGGCGGTGGCGCCGTCGATGCGGGTCACGACGACCTCGGCTCCGGGCGCCACCTCGGCGTCGCCCTCGGTGCGGGCCGACCACACCTCGCTCGCGAGCGTGATGCGGCCGCCGAACGGGCCGACCGGCTCGAGCACGACGCCGGTCCGGCCGACGAGCGCGTCGTGGCCGGTGGTGAGCGTCGGTCCGGCGTGCAGGCGGGCGACCATGGGTGGTCGGGCGAAGAACAGCAGCCCGACGCCGACGACGCCGAACGCGAGCATCGCCACCCAGAAGGGCGCGCCCACGGCGCTCGCGACCGCCCCGGCCAGCGCGCCGATCGCGAACATGAGCAGCACGAGGTCGAGGCTCAGCAGCTCGGCGACCGCCAGCAGGACGGCGACGCCGACCCAGGTGACCCAGGCGTTCTCCGTCATCCACTCGATCATCGGTGGTCTCCTCTCATGACGGCGCAGTCGCGCACACGCGTCGGGCGCGTCACGCTACCAGCCACGTGAGGCACGACGTCAGCGCAGCGCTCGTCGGCCGTACTGCGCGCGCCGGGCCGCGTAGCGACCGTCGACGTGGTCGAGCTCGAGCCGCATCCCGAACGTGGTGCCAAGATTCTCCGCGGTCAGGACCTCGGCGATCGGGCCCCGCGCGACGACGCCGCCGTCGCGCAGCAGGAGCACGTGCGTGAAGCCCGGCGGGATCTCCTCGACGTGGTGGGAGACCATCACGAGCACGGGCGCGCCAGGGGTCGAGGACAACACGTCGAGGCTGGCCAGGAGGTCCTCGCGGGCACCGAGGTCGAGCCCGGCGCCCGGCTCGTCGAGCAGCAGCAGCTCGGGGTCGGTCATCAGCGCGCGGGCGATGAGCGACCGCTTGCGCTCGCCCTCCGAGAGCGTCCCGAAGGTGCGGTCGGCGAGGGCGGTGATGCCGAGCTCGCCCATGATCTGGCGGGCGCGCTGCACGTCGTCCTCGTCGTAGGTCTCGCGCCAGCGGCCGGTCACCGCGTGGGCGGCGGAGAGCACGACGTCCTCGACGCGCTCGACCGGCGGGATCCGGTCGGCGACGACGGTCGCGCTGTGGCCGATCCGGGTGCGCAGGTCGAACACGTCGGTGGCGCCGAGACGCTCGCCGAGGATCTCCGCGCTGCCCGACGTCGGGTGCAGGTGCGCGCCGACCACCTGGAGCAGGGTGCTCTTGCCGGCGCCGTTGGGGCCGAGCACGACCCAGCGCTCGTCGTCGTGCACGGTCCAGGAGACGTCGTCGAGCAGGCGCTTGCCGGGCCTGACCACGCTCACCGAGTCGAGCTGGAACGCGGTGGCCATGCGGGGTCTCCTGCTGCTGGTCGGACCGGACGACGGCGCGCTCGCACCGAGGCTGGCGCGCTGTGTCCAACCTATCGTGGCGTCCCGCGTCGCCGACGGGCGGTCGGGCGATAGCCTCGGTCCCGATGAGCGCCCACGTGCCGGCCGTGCACCTCACCTCGCCCACCCTGCTGCTGACCCTGACGGGACCCGACCGCAGCGGCGTCTCGACGAGGCTGTTCGCGTCGCTCGAGCCGTTCGAGGTCGAGGTCGTCGACGTCGAGCAGCTCGTCGTCCGCGGCCGTCTCGTGCTGAGCGTGCTCGTGTCGCTGCCGGACGACGTCGACGCCCTCGAGGCCGCGGTGCGCGCGACCGCGACCGAGCTGGGCATGGAGGTCGAGGTCGAGCACGGCGTCGGCGACAACCGCCCCCGCCGGGTGGGTCGCAGCCAGGTCACGCTGCTCGGCCACCCGCTGCGTCCCGCGGCGATGACCGCCCTGACCAGCCGCATCAAGGCCGCGGGCGGCAACATCGACCGCATCCTGCGCCTCGCCCGCTACCCGGTGACGGCATTGCGGCTGGAGGTCTCCGGAGCCGACCCCGACGTCCTGCAGGTCGAGCTCGCGGCGGCCGCCTTCGAGCACGGCGTCGACGTGGCCGTCGAGGAGCGCGGCATCCTGCGCCACGCCCAGCGGCTCGTCGTGATGGACGTCGACTCGACGCTGATCCAGGGCGAGGTCATCGAGATGCTCGCGGAGCACGCCGGCTGCGCCGACGAGGTCGCCGCGGTCACGGAGTCGGCGATGCGGGGCGAGATCGACTTCGAGGAGTCGTTGCGCCAGCGCGTGGCCCGGCTCGAGGGCGTGCCGGCGTCGGCGCTCGACGACGTCTACGCGGCGCTGGAGTACACGCCCGGTGCTCGGACGATGGTGCGCAGCCTCAAGCGGCTCGGCTACCGGTTCGCACTCGTCAGTGGTGGCTTCACCCAGATCATCGAGCGCATCGCCGCCGACCTGGGCATCGACTACTGGGCGGCCAACGAGCTGGAGGTCGTCGACGGCCGGCTCACGGGCGGGGTCGTGGGTGCCGTGGTCGACCGGGCCGGCAAGGCGGAGGCGCTGCGGCGCTTCGCCGCCGAGGCGCGCATCGGGCTCAAGAACACGGTGGCGGTGGGCGACGGGGCCAACGACCTCGACATGCTGGCCGCTGCGGGGCTGGGCATCGCGTTCAACGCCAAGCCGATGGTGCGCGACCAGGCGCAGACGTCGGTCAACGTGCCGTACCTCGACTCGGTCATGTACCTCCTCGGCATCACGCGCGAGGAGGTCGAGGCCGCCGACGCGGCCGAGGAGGAGTGACCCGCCCCCGCGACATCGCGGCCCCGGAGAGTGACCAGCGGGTGACTACTCGTCGTCCTCGAGGCGGAAGCCGATCTTCATCGTCACCTGGTAGTGCGACACGTCGGTGTCGGTGATCGCGCCGCGGATGCCCTCGACCTCGAACCAGTCGAGGTGACGCAGGGTCTGGCCGGCGCGCTTGATGCCGTTCTCGATGGCCTGGGTGACACCCTCGGGAGAGGTGCCGACGATCTCGGTGACGCGGTAGGTGCGGTTGCTCATGACAGCATCATGCCGGTGTCCTGCTCCTCACGTCCCGGCGCCCGGCAGGTCCGCCCGACGCGACGTACGCTGGAGAGGTGAAGCACACACCGCCGAAGGGCTCGTCGACCGGCTCCGCTGGCAGCCGTGACGAGCAGGTCTACTCGATCACCTCGGCCAGCGAGGGGCACAGCGACGAGCTGGGGTCCCGCGAGCTCCGCTATGCCCTCAGCATGGGCGTGCGCACGCTCTGCTTCATCGGGGCCGTGATCGCCTGGAACCACGTCATGTGGCTCGCGATCGTGCTCCTGGTGGGCGCCGTGTTCCTGCCGTACACCTCGGTGATCCTGGCCAACGCCGGCGTCCGCACCAAGGGTGAGGGCACCGACATCATGAAGCCCGAGCCGTTCGGCCAGATCAGCGACGGTCCCGCCGAGGAGCGTCGTGCCGAGCGTGACTGACGAGCTGGTCTGCTCGGCCAAGGGCTGCACGGCGGCGGCCCTGCACCGCGTCGAGTGGAACAACCCCAAGATCCACACGCCGGACCGTCGCAAGACCTGGTTGGCGTGCGACGAGCACGAGCAGTCGCTGCGCCGATTCCTCGACGCGCGCGGGTTCTACAAGGAGACGCTCCCGCTCGAGGGCTGACGGGCCGCTCAGCCGCCGATCGAGGACATCGGTCGCGACGGCTGCAGGAACGTGGGGTCGTCGATGCCGTGCCCGGCCGCCTTGCCCCACATCGCGTCGACCCACCGGCGGGCCAGCTCGTCGTCGTCGGCCCCGCCGCGCAGCGCGGCGCGCAGGTCGGACTCCTCGCGGGCGAACAGGCACGTGCGCACCTGGCCGTCGGCGGTCAGGCGGACGCGGTTGCAGTCGGCGCAGAACGGCCGTGTGACCGACCCGATGATCCCCACGGTGTGCGGGCCCCCGTCGACCTGGAACTTCTCGGCCGGGGCGCTCCCCCGCCCGTCGAGGGGCGTGAGGGTCACGTGCTCGGAGAGTCGCGCGAGGATCTCGTCGGCCGTGATCATGCGGCTGCGGTCCCAGCCGTGCTGAGCGTCGAGCGGCATCTGCTCGATGAAGCGCAGCTCGTAGCCTCGCTCCATGCACCAGCGCAGCAGCACGGGGCCCTCGTCCTCGTTGAGCCCGCGCAGCAGCACCGCGTTGATCTTGACGGGCGTCAGCCCTGCGGCGGCGGCGGCCTCGAGGCCTGCCACGACGTCGTGGAAGCGGTCGCGCAGCGTGATCCGGTGGAACGTCTCCGGGTCGGTGGTGTCGAGGCTGACGTTGACCCGGTCGAGGCCGGCGGCGGCGAGCGCGTGGGCCGTGCGGCTCAGCCCGAGGGCGTTCGTGGTGATGGCGGTGCGGGGCGACCCGGGCATCGCCTTGGTGGCCGCGACGATCGAGGCGAGCCCACGACGCAGCAGCGGCTCGCCCCCGGTGAACCGGACGTCGACGACGCCGAGGCGGGTGACCGCGACGTGGATCAGCCGGACGACCTCGTCGTCGGTGAGCACCTCGGCCGTGGGCATCCAGTCGAGCCCTTCGGCGGGCATGCAGTACTGGCAGCGCAGGTTGCACCGGTCCGTCAACGAGACCCGCAGGTCGGTGGCCACACGTCCATGTCTGTCACCGAGCTGCATCCCCCCAGTCTAGGAGCGCGGACCCAACCTCGCCGGAGCGCGCTGGTGTCGGGCGGCTAGATTCGAGGGGTGCGGTTCCTGCTCAGTGCCCGGTGGATCGGGTTCTTCCTCGCCGTCGTGGCGCTCGCGGTCGTGTGCGTGCTCATGGGCGACTGGCAGTGGCACAAGCGCGAGGTCCGGCACGAGTCGAACGAGCGGGTCGAGCAGCACCTGGCCGCCGACCCCGTCCCCCTCGACCAGGTCGCACCGGTCGGCCTGAAGGTCACGAAGGACCTCGAGTGGACTCGGGTCGTCGCGCAGGGGCGCTACGACCCGACCTCCCAGGTGACGGTGAAGTTCAGCACCCGCGACGGCCGCCCCGGCGCCGAGGTGGTCACGCCGCTGCTCCTCGACGACGGCAGCGCCGTGCTGGTCGACCGCGGGTGGGTGCCCACGTCGAACACGGCGGCCGCCCCCAGCGACGTCCCCGCACCGCCGAGCGGGACCGTCACCGTGCAGGGCTGGCTGCGCCCCGACAGCGGCGCCGGCGCCGACGCGACGACGCCGGTGGAGGGGCAGGTCCGCTCGATCTCGAGCACCGGGCTGGCCGGCTCGCTCCCCTACGACGTGAGGTCCGGCTACCTCAACCTGCGCGAGCAGACCGGCGGCACCGGCGGGCTCGAGCTCGAGCCGAGGCCCGACCTCGGCGGCGGCCCACACTTCTTCTACGGGCTGCAGTGGTGGTTCTTCGCCGGGCTCGCGCTGGCCGGGTTCGTCTGGTTCGCGCGCATCGAGTGGCTCGAGCGCCGGCGCGGCGCGGGCGCCGCCGCCTCCGAGGACGATCAGGCCAGGGAGACCAGTTCGGCGTAGCCGTCGTTCCACAGGTCCTCGTCGCCGTCGGGCAGCAGCAGCACGCGGTCGGGGTCGAGTGCGCGCACGGCGCCCTCGTCGTGGGACACGAGGACGATCGCGCCCTCGTACCGACGGATCGCGTCGAGCACCTCCTCACGCGAGGCCGGGTCGAGGTTGTTGGTCGGCTCGTCGAGCAGCAGCACGTTCGCGCTCGAGACGATGAGCCCTGCCAGCGCGAGGCGGGTCCGCTCACCGCCCGAGAGCACCTTGGCCGGCTTCGCGGTGTCGTCGCCGGAGAACAGGAACGCGCCGAGGACGCTGCGCGCCTGGGTGTCGGTGAGCTCCGGCGCGGAGCGCTGCATGTTCTCGAGCACGGTGCGGTCCATGTCGAGCGTCTCGTGCTCCTGGGCGAAGTAGCCGATCTTCAGCCCGTGACCCGGCTGGATCTCGCCGGTGTCGGACTGCAGGGTGCCGGCGAGCATCCGCAGCAGGGTGGTCTTGCCCGCTCCGTTCAGACCGAGCACGACCACGCGGCTGCCCTTGTCGATCGCGAGGTCGACGCCCGCGAAGATCTCCAGCGCACCGTAGGACTTGGAGAGTCCCTGGGCCATGAGCGGGGTCTTGCCGCACGGGGCCGGCTTCGGGAAGTCGATCTTGGCGACCTTGTCGGCCTGGCGGACGTCGTCGAGACCGGACATCATCTGCTCCGCGCGCCGCAGCATCTGCTGCGCCGCGCTGGCCTTGCTGGCCTTCGCGCGCATCTTGTTGCCCTGCGCGACGAGTCGCTCGGCGGTCTTCGTCGTGATCTCGCGCTCGCGCTTGCGGCGCGCCTCGTCGGCCTCGCGCTGGCGCAGGTAGTGCTTCCAGCCGGTGTTGTAGATGTCGATGGTGGCGCGGTTGGCGTCGAGGTAGAAGACCTTGTTGACCGTCTCCTCGACCAGGTCGACGTCGTGGCTGATGATCACGAGACCACCGGAGAACGTCTTGAGGAAGCCGCGGAGCCAGGTGATCGAGTCGGCGTCGAGGTGGTTGGTCGGCTCGTCGAGCAGCATCGTGTCGGCGTCGCTGAACAGGATGCGGGCGAGCTCGATGCGGCGACGCTGACCGCCGGAGAGCGTCTGCAGCTGCTGGTCGAGCACACGGTCGGGCAGGCCGAGCGCGTTCGAGATGGTCGCGGCCTCGGCCTCGGCGGCGTACCCGCCGCCGGCCGAGAACACGTCCTGGGCGCGGCCGTAGGCCTTCATCGCCCGCTCGGCGACGTCGGGGTCGGCCGAGCCCATGTCGAGCTCGGCCTTGCGCATCGTCGCGAGCGCCTCGTCGAGCCCGCGGGCACCGAGGATCCGGTCGCGCGCGGTGATCGACAGGTCGCCGGACTTCGGGTCCTGCGGGAGGTAGCCGATCTTCCCGCTGAGCGTGATGCTGCCCTCGGCGGGCTGGCCGTCGCCGGACAGCATCCGCGTGAGCGTGGTCTTGCCGGCGCCGTTGCGGCCGACGAGGCCGATCTTGTCGCCCTTGTCGACGCGGAAGGAGACGTTCTGCATGAGGACGCGGGCGCCGAAGCGCAGCGTCACGTCGTTGACGGTGATCATGGGGAGCTTTCGTGGTCAGGGGGTGTGCGAGAACGCCGGACGTCGTCCGGTCGTCACTCCCGCTGGTAGTAGCTCACCGGAGCAGTCTACGGGGCGACCGCCCGCTCCCCCGCATCCTCGCGGCGAGACGTGGGTCATGCCGTCCTGCGAGGACTCAGCCGACGACCTTCGTCGGCATCGCGCCGCCGCCGTCGTTGCGGCCGTTGCCGAGCTCGCCGCCACTGTTGGTACCCCAGCACCGCTGCGAGCCGTCGTTCTTGACGCCGCACGCGTAGCCCTTGCCCGTCGTGACGGACGACCACGAGCGCGTCTGGTCGACGCGCACCGGGACGCTGCTCGCGGTGGTCGTCCCGTCGCCGAGCTGGCCGCTGGTGTTCGAGCCCCAGCACCAGGCGGTGCCGTCGGTGCGGGTCGCGCAGGTCGAGCCGGTCCCGAGGTCCGACGACACCGACACCTGGCTCCACCCGGTGTCGCGGCCCACCTGGACGGGCGCCGCGGAGTCGGTCGTGGTGCCGACGCCGAGCTGGCCCGAGGTGTTGCGACCCCAGCACCAGAGCGTGCCGTCCGTCCGGACGCCGCAGGTGGTGAAGGCGGAGGTGACGACGCCCTGCCACGAGCCGACGACCTGGGTGGGGCGCTCGCCCTTCCCCCAGCACCAGAGGGTGTCGTCGAGACGCACCGCGCACGTCCTGAAGTCGGCGACGCTCACCGACCGCCAGAGGGCCTGCCCGACCCGCAGCGGCGAGCTCACGCTGTCCTTGCCCGACGGCACGGTCTCGCCGAGCTGGTCGGCGGGCCCCCAGCACCAGAGGGAGGCGTCGGTCTTGATGCCGCACGCGTGCGCCGCGCCGATCCCGACGTCGCTCCACGACCCGCCACCGACGACCGCTCGGGGGCTGTCGGCCCACGAGGCGTCGCCGTCGCCCGAGCCGAGGATGCCGTTGTCGTTGCGGCCCCAGCACCACAGGCTGTTGTTCGTCTTGATGCCGCAGGTGCTGAAGAAGTCGCCGCTGTCGATGGTCAGCCAGGCCGAGCTTCCGACGACGGCCGTCGCCTGGCGACGGACCGTGTTCTCCGAGCTGACCGGTCCGGTGCCGAGCTGACCGCCGTAGTTGGAGCCCCAGCACGCCGCGGCACGGTCGGAGCCGTTGACGCGGCAGGCGTACCCGTAGCCGCCGCTGACCTCACCGGTCGAGGGCGTCGTCGAGCCCGCAGCCTCCGTCTCGGGGAAGAGGTTCTGCTCGTCGGCAGGCGCCGTCGCGCCGGTCGGGGTGAAGGTGAGGACGACGTAGCTCGTCCCGGCCTGCGTGGGGGTGCCGCTGAGCACGCCGTCGGGGCTCAGCGTCAGGCCGCCCGGCGTACCGCCCCTCGTGCCCCACGTGCCGGCCGTCGGGGCGTTGGTGCGCAGCTGGTAGCGGTACGGCACGCCGACCTGACCGGCGACGACCTCGGTGGTGGCGATGATCCGCGTGCTCCGGACCGTGTACGTGCGGTCGGCGGTGAGGCCGGACGACGCGCTCGTGAAGCGCACCGTGAAGGTCGACGACGCGTCCGACGACGTGGGCGTGCCGGAGAGCCGGCCGTCGGACCCGAGGGACAGGCCCGGAGGCAGGCTGCCCGAGGTGCGCGTCCAAGAACCGCCCTGCGACGCCGTCAGCGTCTGGTCGTACGGCGCGCCCTTGAGGGCGGTCGGGAGGGAGGCGGTGGTGATCCTCGGGGACTCGTCGACGGAGAGCGTGAGGGTCGTGGTGGCGACCTTGCCGTTGTCGTGCGTGAAGGTGACCCTGGTGCTCACGTCGCCGGCGGTGGTCGGCGTGCCCGTGATCGCGCCGGACCGCGCGTCGAGCGCGAGTCCGGCGGGGAGGGCGGGCGAGACCGACCAGGTGCCCGGCTGGTCGCCGTCGGTGGTCAGGCGCGCGTTGTAGGCGACGCCGGTCCGGCCGCGCGGGAGGCTGCTGGTGGTGATGACGGGCTGCACCGGGGTGGCCTCGACGACCAGCGTGCGGCTCGGTGACGTCGCGGCCGCGTAGCCCGTGCGTCCGGCCACGACGGCGCGGTACGTCGTGCTGCCGGTCTTCGTGGTCCGGAGGGTGACGCGGTAGGTCCCGTCGGCGGCCAGCGTGGTCGAGGCAACCGTCGTGGCGGTACGACCGGAGACGCTCTGGACGGAGATCGTCGTGCCTCGCACGAAGGGAGTCGCCTTGCCGCTGACGACGACGTCGTCACCCACGGTCACCCGGCTGGGCGTGAGCGCTGCGGTGACCGTGACCTTGCGACGCACGTCGAGCGTCGTGCTGCGCGACGTGGCCGCCTTGCGGTTGCGGATGGCCGCCGAGACGGCGCGCAGCTTGGTGCTGCCGACCGTCCTGACGGTCAGGCGCGTGCTCCACGCGCCCTTGGTGCCGGTGGTGCGGACCGACGTGACCTTGACCCACCGCGACCCCGAGAGCCGCTGGACGGTGACGGTCGCACCCTTCGGCGACGCGCTGAGCGTCCCGGACAGCGTGACCGTGCTACCCGCGGTCGGCGTGGTGCTGGACGCCTTGAGGCTGAGCGTGCGCGACGACGCGGCGCTCGCGGGCAGCATCCCCGCGAGGAGGATGCCGGTGACCAGCAGGACGAGCAGGGTGAGACGGGACGGGCGCGCAGACGGCACAGGACGACCTTCGGTTCAGGGAGCCCCGGGAACCAGGCGCCAGACTCGTTGTAACACGCAGTTCAGTGCGCCGTCCCAGGTTTCGCGCAGGTGCCGCGCATCTCTCCTTCGGTGGGCGGACGCCCGTCGGGACGGTTAGCCTCAGGCGTCGAAAGGCCCCGCCGTGCTTGTTCTCCCCCGCCTCGTCCCCCTCGTCGTCGCCGCCCTTGTCGCCGGGCTCCTCGTCGCGCCGACGGCCGCACAGGCGGCTCGCAGATCGTCCTCGGTGACGTTGGTGACCTCCGCGGCTTCCCTCGAGACCGGCAACCGGCTCACGCTCCGCGGACAGTCGCCACGAGGCAGGTTCGCCGCGGGAGACGTCGTGCGGTTCCAGCAGCGGACGTCGCGCGGTTGGACGACGATCGGTTCGGGCCGTCTCGATGCCTCCGGAGTGAGCAGGCACAAGTCTCGTCCGAGCCCAGGGACCTACCTCTTCCGGGTGCACAAGCCGGCGACGACGCGCCACCAGGCCAGCACGTCGGCGACCCGCCGCGTGGAGGTCAGGCGCGCCAGCCATCCGCTCTTCGTGCAGGCGGAGCCCCGGCACGTGGCTGCTGGCGAAACCACGACCCTGCACGGTTGGAGCCATGCCGGGTCGCGAGGCGAGGGCGCACGGGTTCGTTGGGAACGACGCGCGTCGGACGACGAGTGGGAACGCGTGGGCACCGGTCGCCTCGACACCGACGGGAACGCGAAGGTCGTCGTCCGGCCGTCAGGCACCGGTTCGATCTACCGCGCCGTGCAGGAAAGGACCTCGACCCTCGAGCAGGCGGTGTCCGAGCCTCTGGAGGTGCGCGTCGTGCCCCGGCCCGACGTCGTCCTCTGGGTGGAGCGCAGCCACGCACCCGTCGGCGGTGTGCTGGACTTCGAGGGCGAGGCGTTGCAGCACCGAGAGGGCGACGAGACACAGCTGCAGCGGCTGGTCGACGGCGCATGGGAGGTGGATGCCGTCGACGACGTCTTCGAGGGCGAGGTGCAGTTCAGTGTCGACCCTCCGCCCGGTCGGCACCGCTACCGACTGAGGACGATGGAGACCGACCGACTGGCCCAGGCCGTGTCCCCCGAGGTCGTCGTCACCGTCTCCGATCGGCCGGTGCCGCGGGCGACCACCGGGTCTCGCGCAGTAGTGCTCAACGGTGCACCGACCGGCATGGCCTACTCCGCCGAGCGTCCCGCCACGGCAGTGATCGACGCACCTGCCCGGACGGAGATCCGGCTGCACAGCACGACAGGGGCGCCATGGACCGACCACCGTGACGGCCTCGTGGTGCGTGGACCCGACGGGGATACGGTGCCGCTGAGCAGGCGCCCCCAAGGGCAGTACGTCCAGCCCGCCTTCGTGACGCGCGAGGCTGGGACGTACACGGTGACGACGGATGCGGCCGAAGCGGCCGGGACGTGGGATCTCTCGGCGACCAGCCCGGCCACGTTCAGCGCGACGCTCGACGGCGCTGCGGTGCTGATGTCGACCGGGTCTGCCCGAGGACGGCGACTCGACCTCGCCTTCGAGGGTCAGGCGGAGTCGTTCGTCAGGTTCGTGGCGGTCAACGACACCAGCGTGACCCCTTCCCGCCTGGTCGACCTGAGCAGCGGTCAGGAGGTCCGGCGCTTCACCGACGAGGACGGCGTTCTGGTCTGGCGCCTCCCGAGCACCGGCAAGTACCGGTTCGAGGTCCGGACCGGCGTCGGCGGAGAGACCACGACGGAGGTGCGGTTGCTGACCGGTCGTGAGCAGCGTCTCGACGTCAACCAGTCGACGACCCGGGCCTCGGTGAAGGCGCGCGGAGGGTTCGTCGTGTACGACGTGGACGTCGAGGCCGGGAAGCGCGTCACCTACGCCGCCTCCGCCGCCTCGCTCACGCGTGAGGACGAACGGCTGAACCTCGAGGTCGTCTCTGCCGAGGGATTCGCCACCGGCCGGCAGGTCCGGGGCGACGCAGGTCTCCTCGTGCGCGGTGGTGCGGCGGAGCGCGCCGACCGTCACTACGTCGTCGCGACCTTCGGACCCCGCTCGTCCGGCGCCTTCGACCTCGACGTGTCGACCCCGCGTGTCTACGACGTGGGCAGTGGCGAGCGGACGACCACCTCGAGCGGAGGTCTGGCCGGCCGTGAGATCTGGGTCCGCTTCACCGCGGAGGCCGACACCTACGTCGACACGAAGCCGACGGTGGGAATCGACTACGCGACCCGAGGGACCGTGGCTGTCGGTCGGGTGGACTACACCGAGTCCTTCGGCTCCTTCCCCTCCGAGTTGCCCCATCACGTGGAGCGAGCGGGCACCTTCGTCCACGTCAGGGCCCCCGGTGATGCCGTGGAGGTCGAGAGCGAGGTCGTCGTCCACCGCGAGCGTCCGACGACCGTCGGCCTCGGGGCCGACCACCGCACCACCATCGCCGATGGACGCTACTTCCGTGTCCTGCGCTACGAGGCGCCCGCCGGAACGCGACTGACGACGACGACCAACGACTCCACCTTCGATCCGAGCCGCCAGATCTACCTCGAACCGAGACGCGCCGACCACGTGTGGCAGCACCGGGACCGTGTGACGTCCGTGCCCTCCAGCCGCGGGGTCGTCGACATGGTCGTGGAGGCGCGCGGTCCTGGCTCGGTCGACGTGCAGACCTCCTCGCCCGCACGCACCACCGTGAGCCCGAACGGTCCGGCCGTGCGCCTGACGACCGGCGGTGTGGCAGCGCGCGAGCTCCTGGCCGTCTTCGACGCCCGCGAGGGCGACCTCGTGACCGTGCGCACCACGAGGCGCGAGGGAGGAGCACCCTGCCAGGGCACTCTTCTCCGCGACCGCTTGAGCGGCTTCGAGGATCGCGAGGACGTGGTGGAGACTGCGTACCGCCCCGACGCTGAGGACAGGGACGCGGACGGGTGCGCAGGGGCGCCGCTGCACCGGATCCCGGCGGACGGCCGATACCAGTACCGCCTGACCCCGCTCTCGACAGCACCCACGGCCGCCGACGTGGAGGTCCTCGTGACCCGTCCGGTCGCCCTCGACCCCGGCAGTTCAGGAACGACGGCGCGCGCTCAGGTCTCCCGCGCGGGTGGCTTGGCCGTCTACAGCGTGCCCGCGGCCTACGACGACCTGCTCGAGGTGACCGCGACGGGAGGCGCCCTTCGCCGCCCGGAGGATGGCCCGCTCTCCTCGACCGGCCAGGCAGACCTGCTGGCCCGTCCGCAGGGAGGTAGCACCGGGCGGGGTTCGGCCTCGTCCGTGAGGTACCGCGGAGCCCCCGTCACGGCCCGGGCGCAGTCGTCTGCGTCCTACGGGGACTCCAACGCGTCGTTCCTCGTGATCGTCGACCCGGTCGGTGAGACGACTGGCTCCCTCGACCTCACGCTGCGCAGGACCAGAAGCGCAGGCTGAACGACCTCATCCGACGTTGAACCCCAGGGCGCGCAGCATCTCGCGGCCGTCGTCGGTGATCTTGTCCGGGCCCCACGGCGGCATCCAGACCCACTCGATCCGGAAGTCGTTGACGATCCCGTCAAGGGCGGCGCGGGTCTGGTCCTCGATGACGTCGGTCAGCGGGCAGGCCGCGGAGGTCAGGGTCATCGACAGGACCGTGTTGCTGTGGTCGTCGACGTCGACGCCGTAGACGAGGCCGAGGTCGACGACGTTGATGCCGAGCTCGGGGTCGACGACGTCCTTCATCGCCTCCCAGACGTCCTCGTCCTTCGTCGCCGTCGACACGGCGGACTCCTGCGGGGCGTTCAGGTCGACCTCGGGCAGGTCGGAGTGGTCAGGGGTGCTGGTGGGGTCGCTCATGCGTCCTCCTGGGTGCTGAGAGCCTGGCTGGTGGCGTCCTTGAACGCCATCCACGAGAGCAGCGCGCACTTCACGCGCGCCGGGAACTGGGCGACACCGGCGAACGCGATGCCGTCCTCGAGCACGTCCTCGTCGGGCTCGACCTCGCCCTTGCCCTGCATGAGGGCCTGGAAGGCGTCGAGCGTCGCGAAGGCGTCGTCGACGGGCTTGCCGACCACGAGGTCGTTGAGCACCGACGCCGACGCCTGGCTGATCGAGCAGCCGACGGCGTCGTACGAGACGTCGGAGACGGTGCCGGCGTCGAGGTGGACCCGCAGGGTCACCTCGTCGCCGCACGTCGGGTTGACGTGGTGCACCTCGGACTCGAACGGGTCACGCAGGCCCGAGCCGTGCTTCTGCTTGTAGTGGTCGAGGATGATCTCCTGGTACAGCGCGTCCACCTGGGATGCGTCGGCCATGGTCACCGCCCTCCGAAGTACTGCTGGGTGTGCCGGATCGCCTCGACGAGCGCGTCGATCTCGGCCTCGGTCGTGTACAGGTAGAACGACGCGCGCGTGGTGGACTGCACACCGAACCGCTGGTGCGCCGGCTTGGCGCAGTGGTGCCCGGCGCGGACCGCCACGCCGCGGGAGTCGAGCAGCTGGGCGACGTCGTGCGGGTGCACGTCGTCGAGGGTGAAGCTGATCGCTCCCCCACGCTGCACGGCCTCCCTCGGTCCGACGACCGTCAGGCCGTCGACCTCCTGCATGCGCTCCAGCGCGTAGGCCGTGATCGCCTGCTCGTGCGCGGCCACGTTCTCCATGCCGAGCGCGCTCAGGTAGTCCACCGCGGCACCGAGGCCCACGGACTGCGCGATCGGCGGGGTGCCGGCCTCGAACCGGTGCGGCGGAGCAGCGAACGTCGAACGCTCCATCGTCACGGTCTCGATCATCTCGCCGCCACCGAGGAACGGAGGCAGCGAGGCAAGCAGGTCGTAGCGGCCCCAGAGGACGCCGATGCCCGTCGGGCCGACCATCTTGTGGCCGGTGAAGGCGACGAAGTCGGCGCCGAGGCTGCTGACGTCGACCGGGATCTGCGGCACGGCCTGTGACCCGTCGATGACGACCAGCGCGCCGACCTCGTGGGCCCGGGCGATGACCCGCTCGACCGGGTTGATCGTGCCGAGCATGTTCGAGACCCACGTCAGGGAGACGACCTTGGTGCGCTCGGTGACGAGCGTGTCGAGGTCGTCGAGATCGAGACGCCCCTGGTCGGTCACGCCGAACCAGCGCAGCGTCGCGCCGGTGCGCTCCGTGAGCAGCTGCCACGGCACGATGTTGGAGTGGTGCTCCATCTCGGAGATGACGACCTCGTCGCCCTCCCCCACCGTGCCCGCGTCGCCCAGCACGCGCGCCACCAGGTTCAGCGCCTCGGACGCGTTCTTGGTGAACACGACCTCCTCACGCCGACCGGCGCCGATGAAGCCGGCCACCTTGGTGCGACCCAGCTCGAACGCCTCGCTCGCCTCGGCGCCGAGCTGGTGCATCGCCCGGGCCACGTTCGCGTTGTGCTGCAGGTAGTGCTGCTCGATCGCCTCGACCACCTGGCGCGGCTTGTGGGACGTGTTGGCGCTGTCGAGGTACACCAGCGGGTGGTCGCCCGCCAGCGTGCGCTCGAGGATGGGGAAGTCCTTGCGGACCGCCTCGACGTCGTAAGAGGTCATGATCAGACCGCGGCCTTCACGTACTTGTCGTAGCCCTCCGCCTCGAGCTGGTCGGCCAGCTCGCGACCGCCGGACTCGGCCAGCCTGCCCGCGACGAACACGTGCACGAAGTCGGGCTTGATGTACTGCAGGATCCGCGTGTAGTGCGTGATCAGCAGGACGCCACGGTCACCCTGGTCGGTGTAGCGGTTGACGCCCTCGGACACCACGCGCAGGGCGTCGATGTCGAGGCCGGAGTCGGTCTCGTCGAGCACGGCGAACTTGGGGTTCAGCAGCTCGAGCTGGGCGATCTCGTGACGCTTCTTCTCACCGCCGGAGAAGCCCTCGTTGACGCTGCGCTGCGCGAACGTCGGGTCGAGGGTGACGCGCTCGAGGGCGGCGTTGACGTCCTTGACCCAGGTGCGCAGCTTGGGGGCCTCGCCGTCGATGGCGGTCTTGGCGGTGCGCAGGAAGTTCGCGACGGACACGCCGGGGACCTCGACGGGGTACTGCATCGCGAGGAACAGGCCCGCGCGGGCGCGCTCGTCGACGCTGAGCTCGAGGATGTTCTCGCCGTCCAGCAGGACCTCGCCGTCGGTGACGGTGTACTTCGGGTGGCCGGCGATCGAGTACGCGAGCGTCGACTTGCCCGAGCCGTTCGGGCCCATGATGGCGTGGACCTCGCCGCTGTTGACCGTGAGGTCGACGCCGCGCAGGATCTCCTTCGCGCCGTCCTCGGTGTTGACCGAGACGTGCAGGTTCTTGATCTCGAGGGTGCTCATGTGGTTCAGCTCCTGGTGGGGGCGGACACGTCGACCAGGACGCGTCCGTCGGTGATGGTCGTGGGGTAGGTGGGGACGGCCTCGGTGGCCGGCAGGTTGAGGGGCTTGCCGGTGCGGGCGTCGAAGCGCGACCCGTGCAGCCAGCACTCGATCTCGCAGCCCTCCACCTCCCCCTCCGACAGCGGGATGGCGGCGTGCGAGCACTCGTCGCGGATCGCGTAGACCGCGTCGCCCTCGCGCACCAGCGCGACGTCGACGCCGTCGACGGTCACCGCGGTCGCGGTCCCCTCGACGAGGACGTCGAGGGGTGCCGCGAACTGGGGTCCGGACTCGGGCATCGCTCAGCCGACCTTGCTCAGGTCGGCACCGGCCAGCTCGGACTCGATCGCCTCCACGAGCCGCTCCTGCAGCTCGGGCACGCCGATGCGTCGGATGATGTCGTTGAAGAAGCCGTGCACGACGAGACGACGCGCCTCGGCCTCCTCGATGCCCCGGCTCTGCAGGTAGAACAGGTGGTTGTCGTCGAAGCGGCCGGTGGTGCTGGCGTGACCGGCACCGGCGATGTCGCCGGTCTCGATCTCCAGGTTCGGCACGGAGTCGGCCTTGGCGCCGTCGGTGAGCACGAGGTTGTCGTTCTGCTCGAACGTCTCGATGCCCTCGGCCACCTTGCGGATGAGCACGTTGCCGACCCAGACGGTGTGCGCGTCCTGGCCCTGCAGCGCGCCCTTGTACTCGACGTTGCTCTTCGTGCGCGGCGCCGTGTGGTCGACGAACTGGCGGTGCTCGATGTGCTGGCCGGCGTCGGCGAAGTAGACGCCGAGGAGCTCGGCGCTGCCGCCGGGCCCCGCGTAGTCGACGTTCACGTTGGTGCGCACGAGGTCGCCGCCGAGGCTGACCTCGAACGCGCGGACCGACGCGTCGCGACCGACGCGCACGTTGTACTGGCCGGCGTGCACGGCGTCGTCGGCCCAGTCGTTGACCGTGACGAGGTCGAGCGAGGCGCCGTCGCCGACGACGACCTGGGTGAACGCGTCGTACGTCGCGCTGCCCGCGTGGTCGACGACCACCGTGGCCTTCGCGTGCGTGCCGACGCGGACCACGACGTGGCCCCAGACGGTCGAGTCGACGGAGTCGCCCGTGAGCGTCAGCCGCACGGGCTCGCTGAGCTCGAGGTTGGCGGGCACATCGAGCAGCACCGCTCCCCCGGCGTTCGCCACGGCGAGCGCGCCGAGCCGGTCGAAGGGGGCGTTGACGGCCAGGGCCTGCGCCTCGGCCGTGCTGATCTCGGTGAGCGTGACGCCCTCGGGCAGCTGCTGCTCCCACGTGAGGTGCGCGTCGGAGGGGGTGCCGTCGAGCAGGCCACGCAGCCGCTTCAGCGGCGTGAAGCGCCAGATCTCCTCCAGGCCTGTGGGCACCGGGTGCGCCGCGACGTCGTAGGACGGCTCGGGGTGCAGGTGGGACTCGACGTGGTCGAGCTCCAGGGCCTGACCGATGTTCTCGACCGTGCGGTCGGTGTCGACGAGGGTCATCAGCCGACGGCTCCTTCCATCTGCAGCTCGATGAGGCGGTTCAGCTCGAGCGCGTACTCCATCGGGAGCTCCCGCGCGATGGGCTCGACGAACCCGCGGACGATCATCGCCATGGCCTCGTCCTCCTCCATGCCGCGCTGCATGAAGTAGAAGAGCTGGTCGTCGCTCACCTTGGAGACCGTGGCCTCGTGACCGAGCGTCACGTCGTCCTCACGGACGTCGACGTACGGGTACGTGTCGGACCGGCTGACCTGGTCGACGAGCAGCGCGTCGCACTTGACCGTGCTGGCCGAGCCGTACGCGCCCTCCATGACCTGCAGCAGGCCGCGGTAGGAGGTGCGACCGCCACCGCGGGCCACCGACTTGCTCAGGATCGAGCTCGACGTGTGGGGAGCCGCGTGCACCATCTTGGCACCGGCGTCCTGGTGCTGGCCCTCGCCCGCGAAGGCGATCGACAGCGTCTCGCCGCGGGCGTGCTCGCCCATCAGGTAGACGGCCGGGTACTTCATGGTGACCTTCGAGCCGATGTTGCCGTCGACCCACTCCATGGTCGCGCCGGCCTCGCACGTCGCGCGCTTGGTGACCAGGTTGTACACGTTGTTCGACCAGTTCTGGATCGTCGTGTACCGGACGCGGGCGTTCTTCTTGACGATGATCTCGACGACCGCGGAGTGCAGCGAGTCGCTCGAGTAGATCGGCGCCGTGCAGCCCTCGACGTAGTGGACGTAGGAGTCCTCGTCGGCGATGATCAGCGTCCGCTCGAACTGGCCCATGTTCTCGGTGTTGATGCGGAAGTAGGCCTGGAGCGGGATGTCGACGTGGACACCCTTGGGCACGTAGATGAACGAGCCGCCGGACCACACCGCCGTGTTCAGTGCGGAGAACTTGTTGTCACCGACGGGGATGACGGTGCCGAAGTACTCCTCGAAGATCTCCGGGTGCTCCTTGAGCGCCGTGTCGGTGTCGAGGAAGAGGACGCCCTTCTCCTCGAGGTCCTCACGGATCGAGTGGTAGACGACCTCGGACTCGTACTGCGCGGCGACGCCGGCGACGAGCCGCTGCTTCTCGGCCTCGGGGATGCCGAGGCGGTCGTAGGTGTTCTTGATGTCCTCGGGCAGGTCCTCCCACGAGGCGGCCTGCTTCTCCGAGGAGCGCACGAAGTACTTGATGTTGTCGAAGTCGATGTCCTCGAGCCCCGCGCCCCACGTGGGCAGCGGCTTGCGGTCGAAGAGCCGCAGACCCTTCAGGCGCAGGTCGAGCATCCACTGCGGCTCGCTCTTCTTCGCGGAGATGTCGCGCACGATCTCCTCGTTGAGGCCGCGTTGGGCGTTGGCACCCGCGTCGTTCGCGTCGGACCAGCCGAACTCGTAGCGGCCGACGTCCTTGAGCCCGGGGTTGAGCTCTTCGATCGAGTTGGTCGTCATGACGACACCCTCTCTGTGGTGGGACCTGTGGCTTGGGTCGTGGGATGGGGCAGGTGGGTCGTGCACACGCCGTCGCCGTGGGCGATCGTCGCGAGGCGCTGGACGTGGGAGCCGAGCAGGTCGGCGAACATCGCCGTCTCGGCCTCGCACAGCTGGGGGAACTCGGCCGCCACGTGCGCGACCGGGCAGTGGTGCTGGCAGATCTGCGCACCGGCCGGGGTCGTCCCGGCCGACGCGGCGAACCCGTCGGCGCTCAGCGCGTCGGCGAGCACCCGAGGACGCTCCTCGACGGGCGCGGCCTCGACGAGCGGGCGGTACTTCTCGGTGAGGGCGCGCAGACGTCGGGCCGCGAACGCGGCGACCGCCTCGTCGCCCGCGGTCTCCGACAGGAAGCGGAGTGCGTCGGCGGCGAGGTCGTCGTAGGAGTGCGCGAAGGTGTCGCGGCCGGCGTCGGTGATGACGAAGACCTTGGCGGGACGGCCTCGACCCCGACGCGCCGTCGAGCGCGGCTGGCGCTGGGCGAGGACGCCGTCCGCCAACAGCTGCTCGAGGTGACGCCGCACGGCGGCGGGCGTGAGGCCCAGCCGCTGGGCGAGGTCGGCTGCGGTCGACGGACCGTGCTCCAGGATCGACGTCGCAACGCGCTCGCGCGTGGGGGCGTCGTCGACGGTCGTCGACTCCATCTCCTCGGCGCGCATGTATTTCACAACACCAGTGTGCCGTTATTGATTCCGGCCGTTCAAAGAAGGCAACCCTCACCCGCGTTCGGCACGCTCGCCCCGGACGGGTCGCGGTCCTAGGGTGCTGTCATGGCAGCGAAGTCACCGGCGGTCGTCGTCGACGCGGACGGACGCGAGGTGAGGGTCTCCAGCGCCGACCGGGTGATCTACCCGGCGTCCGAGCACGGACCGGAGGTCACCAAGCTCGAGGTCGTCGAGTACTACGTCGCGGTCGGCGACGGCATCGTCCGCGCCCTGCGCGACCGCCCGACCGCGCTGGAGCGGTGGCCCAAGGGCGTGCAGCCCGGCATGACGCTCACGGCCCGTGAGGCCACCCACGGACGTGGTCCGCAGGGCGACGCGTTCTACCAGAAACGGGTCATGCGCGGCATGCCCGACTGGGCGCCGTCGGTGCGTGTGCACTTCCCCACCGGACGCACCGCCGAGGAGCTCTGCCCCGACCACGTCGCCGTCGTGGCGTGGGCCGCGCAGATGGGCACCATCACCTTCCACCCCGGCCCGGCCCGACGCGGCGACCTGGACCGCCCCGACGAGCTGCGGATCGACCTCGACCCGCACGGCGACACCGGCTTCGTCGACGCCGTCCGGGAGGCCGGCACCGTGCAGGAGCTGCTCGGCGACCTCGGCCTGCGTGGCCACGTGAAGACCAGCGGCAAGAACGGCGTGCACGTGTACGTCCGGGTCGAGCCGCGATGGACCTTCACCGACGTCCGGCACGCCGCCATCGGCCTCGGCCGTGAGCTCGAGCGACGCAGCGACCGCGTGACCACGGCCTGGTGGAAGGAGGAGCGCGGCGACCGGATCTTCGTCGACGTCAACCAGAACGCCCGCGACCGCACCATCGCATCGGCCTACAGCCTCCGCCCCAAGCAGGGAGCCCCCGCGTCGTTCCCGCTGCGGTGGGACGAGCTCGCCGACGTCGACGACCCGATGGCCTTCACGCTGCGCACGATCCCCGGCCTCCTCGCGGAGCGCGGCGGCGACGCCTGGGCCGACATCGACGACGACCCCCAGTCGCTCGAGCCGTTGCTCGACCTATGGCGCGCCGACCTCGAGCGCGGTCTCGGCGACCTGCCCTATCCCCCGGAGTACCCCAAGATGCCCGGCGAGCCGAAGCGGGTGCAGCCCAGCAAGGACACGCGCAACAAGCAGGGCTGAGGTCCGGGCGCGCTGCGACGGTGGACGATCCACCGCCCGACGCCAGCTCCCCCAGAGCGGTGAGCTCTCCACCGTCTGGGCACTGACAAGGTGGAGGATCCGCCGCCCGACTCCGCCTGCCTTGAGCGGTGGATGCTTCACTGCCCGGACGCGCATTCCGTGGAGGATCCACCGCTCGGGGGCGACCGTCGATCGAAGCGTCAGCGGTCGGGCCGCTCGCCCGCGCGGCACTGGGCGAGCAGCTTCTCGATGCGGGCGAGGCGGGTCGACTCCCGCTTGGCCGTGGCGAGCTGGGTGAGTGCGAAGAGCCGGGCGCTCGGCGGCAGGGCGTCCCAGAAGGCGCGGGCCGCGGGGTCGGCGTCGAGGCCGGCACGCAGCGCGTCCGGCTCCTCGCCCTGCTCGGGTCCGACGAGGACGGTCCAGGAGCCGTCGGCCCGCGCGGTGTCGACCACGGCCTGGCCGGGCGGACGCATCCGCCCCTCCTCGACCAGCCGGGCCACGCGGGCCCGGTTCGACGCGGCCCACGCGCTCCCCCGCCGACGTGGCGACATCCAGATCGCGGCGCCCCGCCCGTCCACGGCGCCGCGGACCCGACCGTCGATCCATCCCCAGCAGAGGGCCTCGCAGACCGCGTTCTCGTACGACAGCGCGTCGTCACCCTCGGCGCCGCGGGCCGTCATCTCCAGCCACACGCCGCGAGCGTCGCCGTGGTGCTCCCGCAGCCACTCGTGCCACGCCGTCAGCGACCCGGGAGCCACCTGCTCCGCCTCGTCCATCACGCCCACGAGGACACCGTAGGACCCCGCGCCGACACAGCGCCGACCTCAGGCCGCCTCGCGCGGGACGCGTCACGCGTCGACCGCCCGTCGTAGGCTGACCGCGTGGAGCTGACGAGCAAGGAGGCGCTGGGGCAGGGCGACGAGGTCCTGCACCTCGACGACCCCAAGGCGCTGCGGCAGGACTTCACCCGCTTCATGCTCCGGCACCGGTTCGCGATGGAGGAGGTCGTCACCAAGCTGACGATCCTGCGCGACGAGTTCGCGCTCATGCACGACACGAACCCCATCGAGCACATCGCGTCGCGGCTCAAGTCGCCCGACAGCCTCGCGGAGAAGATGGGCCGCAAGGGCACGCTGCCGACGTTCGAGTCGATCCGCGAGACCATCACCGACATCGCGGGCGTGCGCGTCACGTGCAGCTTCGTCTCCGACGTCTACCGCGTGCACGAGCTGCTCACGTCGCAGGACGACCTGACCGTCCTCGACGTCCGCGACTACATCGCCTCGCCCAAGGCCAACGGCTACCGCAGCCTGCACCTGCTGCTCGAGGTGCCCGTGTACCTGTCGGACGGTCCCGTCCCGGTCACGGTCGAGGTGCAGCTGCGCACGATCGCCATGGACTTCTGGGCCAGCCTCGAGCACAAGATCCACTACAAGTACCGCGGCGCCGTCCCTGACGACCTCGCCGAGCGCCTCTGCGACGCCGCCGACTCCGCGCACGCCCTCGATGCCCGCATGGAGGCGCTGCACGACGAGGTGCGCCACCTCGGCGAGGACGGCGTCGAGACGCTGCCCGCCGAGGTGCGCGACGACCTCATCGCGGGCGACGAGCTGCTGCCGTCCGAGGCGCTGCTGGAGCAGCTGCGCCGCCTCGGCGAGCGACCGGGTCGCTAGGCGAGCACGTCACCGAGGTCGTAGGACACGACCTCCTCGAGCTGGGCGTACGTGCACGACGTCGGCTCCCGGTCCGGACGCCAGCGCTTGAACTGCGCCGTGTGGCGGAACCGGCCCTCCTCGCCGCGTCCCTCCATGTGCTCGTAGCCGACCTCGACCACGCGCTCCGGGCGCAGCGGCACGAACGAGAGGTCCTTCGTGCCGGTCCAGCGACTCTGCCCGCCCGGCAGCCGGCCGTCCTCGTGGGCCTGCGCGGTCTGCCAGGCACCCCACGGGTGCTCCGACAGCTCCGCCCGCAGGGGCGCGAGCTCGGCCGCCAGCTCGGCCCGGCGCGTCGCGGTGAACGAGGCGCAGACGCCGACGTGCTGCAGGCGGCCGTCGTCGGTGTACAGCCCCAGCAGCATCGACCCGAGCAGCGGCTGCTCGGGCGTCGACGTCTTGTGCAGCCGGTACCCGGCGACCACGACGTCGGCCGTGCGGGCGTGCTTGACCTTGAGCATGGTGCGCCCGTTCGGGGTGTACGGGGCGTCGAGCCGCTTCGCCACGACCCCGTCGAGACCCGCACCCTCGAACTGCTCGAACCAGCGTCCGGCCTCGGCACTGTCCCGCGTCGTGCGCGTGACGTGGACCGGTGCCTCCACGTCGGAGAGGGCCGCCTCGAGCACGGCCCGGCGCTCGTGCAGCGGCGCGTCAAGGTACGACGTGTCGTCGAGCGCCAGCAGGTCGAACACGACGAGGCTCGCGGGCGTCTCCTCGGCGAGCAGGCTCACCCGCGAGGCCGCCGGGTGGATGCGCTGCGACAGCGTGTCGAAGTCGAGCCGGTCGCCGACCACCGTCACGATCTCGCCGTCCACGACGCAACGCTCGGGGAGCTGCGCCAGCACCGCCGCGACGACGTCGGGGAAGTAGCGGGTCAGGGCCTTGGTGGACCGGCTGGCGATCTCCACCTCGTCGCCGTCGCGGAAGACGACGGCCCGGAACCCGTCCCACTTCGGCTCGAACAGGTAGCCACCGTCGACGGCATCGGCGGCGGGCACCCCCTTGACCGACCTGGCGAGCATGGGCTGCAGCGGCGGCATGACGGGCAGGTCCATCGCACCAGGCTACGGTGCCCCGGACCACCCGCCGGGCGACGATCTCTAGACTGACGGGGTGAAGCACCCTCCCGTCGACGGCTCCGTCGGCGCCGCCGTCGAGATCCACGACCTCGTCGTCCGCTACGGCGACGTCACCGCGGTCGACGGGCTCACGCTCTCGGTCGGCACCGGCACGGTCACGTCGGTCCTCGGGCCGAACGGTGCCGGCAAGACCAGCACGGTCGAGACCTGCGAGGGCTTCCGGCGCGCGACGTCGGGCACGGTCCGCGTGCTCGGCCTCGACCCGGTCCGCGACGCGGCAGCGCTGCGGCCTCGCGTGGGCGTGATGCTGCAGGCCGGTGGCGCGTGGTCGGGCGTGCGGGCTCACGAGATGTTGCGCCACGTGGCGTCGCTGCACGCCCACCCGCTCGACGTCGACGCCCTCGTCGAGCGCCTCGGGCTCGGGTCGTGCGGCCGCACCGCCTACCGTCGCCTGTCCGGCGGCCAGCAGCAGCGGCTCGGCCTGGCGATGGCCGTCGTCGGCCGCCCGGAGCTGGTCTTCCTCGACGAGCCGACCGCCGGGCTCGACCCCCAGGCACGTCGCGCCACGTGGGACCTGCTCGACGAGCTGCGCGCGAGCGGCGTCACGGTGGTCCTCACGACGCACTTCATGGACGAGGCCGAGACGCTCAGCGACGTCGTGCACATCGTCGACGCCGGACGCGTCATCGCCAGCGGCTCCCCCGCCGACCTCGTGCGCTCAGGCGCCGAGAACACCGTCCGGTTCGCGGCCCGACCCGGGCTCGACGTCGACGCGCTCATGACCGCGCTGCCCGCCGACACCAAGGTGCGGGAGACCGCCGCCGGGCAGTACGTCGTCATCGGCACCGTCGACCCCGGCCTCCTCGCCACCCTGACCGCCTGGTTCGCCGGCCAGGGCGTGCTCGCGGAGTCGGTGCTCGTGGAGAAGCAGACGCTCGAGGACCGGTTCCTCGACCTCACCGGACGGGCCCTGCGATGAGCCTCGACCTCTCGCCGCGTCCTGGCGCGGCCCGCACCCCCGCCATGCTCGCCGCGCAGGCCCGCATGGAGCTGCGCCTGCTCGCCCGCAACGGCGAGCAGCTCCTCATCACGCTCGTCGTCCCCCTGCTGCTCCTCGTGGCCGGCACCCGCTCGGGCAAGGTCGTCGACCTCGGGGCGGGCCGTCCGATCGACATCATCACGCCCGGCGTGCTCGGGCTGGCCGTGCTCTCCACGTCGTTCACGTCGCTGGCGATCGCGACCGGCTTCGAGCGTCGCTACGGGGTGCTCAAGCGGCTGGGCGCGTCGCCGCTGCCGCGCTGGGGCCTGCTCGTCGGCAAGGTCGCCGCGGTGGTCGTGGTCGAGGTCGTGCAGCTGGTGCTGCTCGCGTCGGTGGCCCTCGCGCTCGGCTGGTCGCCCGCCGGCGGGGTGGCCCCGTGGCTGTGGCTCGTGGTGCTCGCCGTCCTCGGCACCGCCGCGTTCGGCTCGCTCGGCCTGCTCATCGCGGGCACGCTGCGCGCGGAGGCCACGCTCGCCGTCGCGAACCTCGTGTACGTGCTCCTCCTGGTCGGCGGCGGGCTCATCGTGCCGCTCTCGCGCTACCCCGACGGCGCGCAAGGACTGCTGCAGCTGCTGCCGTCCGGCGCGCTCGGCGAGGGCCTGCGCACGGCGTTCGACGCCGGCACCGTCGACCTGCTCCCCCTCGTGGTGCTCGCGGCCTGGGCGGCCGTCGGCACCGCCCTGACCGCAAGGACGTTCCGATGGGAATGACGCTCGGTCTTCGGACCCCCACCCGCGACGTCGTCGAGCGCTGGGCCTGGGCCAGCCTGGTCGCGAACACGGTCATCATCCTGACCGGCGGGCTGGTCCGCCTCACCGCCTCCGGGCTCGGGTGCCCCACGTGGCCGCGCTGCACCGACGAGTCGTTCGTGCCGCACCGCGCCCTGGGTCTGCACGGCCTGATCGAGTTCGGCAACCGGCTGCTCACCTACGTGCTCATCGCCATCGCGATCGGCACGGTCGTCGCGGTGTGGCGCTGGTCCGAGGGTCGTGGCCTGCGTCGTCTCGCGGTCGTGCTGGCCGTCGGCATCCCGTTCCAGGGCGTCATCGGCGGCATCACCGTGCTGACCGACCTCAACCCCTGGATCGTCGCGCTGCACCTCGTGCTCTCCCTGTTCCTGGTGGCGGGCTCCACCTGGCTGCTCCTGCGCGTGCGTGGCGACGTCGCCGACGACGTGCCGGTGCTCGCCCGTCGTCTCGTGCTGGCCACGTACGCGACGCTCTGGGTCGTCGTCTACCTCGGCACGGTCGTCACCGGGAGCGGGCCGCACGCCGGCGACGTGAACGCACCGCGCAACGGGCTCGACCCGCGCCTCTGGAGCCACGTGCACGCCTGGGGCGTCTACGTCCTCGTCGCCCTGACGATCGTGACCATCCTCGTGCTGCGGCGCAGCGGCACCAGCCCGCTCGCCGTCCGAGCGGCCACGCTGCTGCTGGTCGCCGAGCTGGCGCAGGGCGTCATCGGCTTCGTGCAGTACTTCACGGACCTGCCGATCGCGCTGGTCGCGGTGCACCTCGTCGGTGCTGCGGTGCTGGTGTCGGTCGGTACCCGACTCGTGGTGCTCACCCGCACCCGCGTGCGCGAGCCCCAGCTGCAGCACTGACCGTGACGACGTGGCCCCGATCCGGAGCGATCAAGGGCCACGTCTTCACGGTCAGCGGGGTCACGGTCAGCGGGGGCGGGTCATGCTGAGGCAGCCCTCGACGTCGGGCTCCGGGTGGGTCACGACGAAGCCGCAGCGCGTGTAGAAGCGCACGCCGACGTCGTTGCCGGCCATGACGCGCAGGTGCAGCGGGGCGCCAGCAGTGGCGTGCCGGGCGACGGCGTCGACGAGGCGGTCCGCCACGCCGGTGCCTCGCACGGCGGGCGCCACCCACATGCCGAGCAGCTCGTGGTCCGCGCTCACGCCCGCGGTGCCGACGTCGGTCCCGTCGAGGCAGGCCACGTAGGTGACGACCGCCTCGAGGCGCTCACGCCACCGCGCCTCGACGTCGAGGTCGCTCAGCCAGCGGTGCGCCGACGCGGCGAACGCGTCAGGGTCGCTGCGCAGCGCGGCCTGGCGGACGGTGCGGAACCGCCGCCAGTCGTCCGGGCCGAGCCGCTCGACGCTCAGCGCAGGAACGGGTCGACCGCCGCGGCGACGAACAGCAGCGCGAGGTAGGCGTTGGAGAAGTGGAAGAGCCGCATCGGCTTGATCACCGACAGCTCCTCGGTGTCCTTCGCGCGCGAGCGCAGGTCGTACGCCTCGACCAGGAACACGATGCCCAGCAGGATCGCGACACCCGTGTAGAACCAGCCCATGCCGGCGACCGGCCAGAGTGCGAGCGACGTCGCGACCATGACCCACGAGTAGACGACGATCTGGCGCGACACCGTGGCGGCGCTGGCCACCGACGGCAGCATCGGCACGCCGGCGGCCGAGTAGTCGTCGCGGTAGCGCAGGCCGAGGGACCAGAAGTGCGGCGGGGTCCAGAAGAAGACGACGAGGAACAGCACGAAAGGCGGCCAGGCCAGCTCGTTCGTGACGGCGGTCCAGCCGATGAGCGCCGGGAAGCAGCCGGCAGCCCCGCCCCACACGATGTTCTGCGGCGTGCGGCGCTTCAGCAGCATCGTGTAGCCGACGACGTAGAAGACGTTGGCGGCGAGCGCGAGCCCGGCCGAGAGCCAGTTGACCAGCAGGCCGAGCCACAGGGTCGAGACGACGGCGAGGGCCAGCCCGAACCAGAGCGCGCCCGCGGTGGAGACACCGTGGCGCGGCAGCGGTCGGCGCGACGTGCGCCGCATCTTCTGGTCGATGTCGGCGTCGAACACGCAGTTGAGCGCGTTGGCGCTGCCCGCGGAGAGCGTCCCGCCGACGACGGTCGCGACGATCAGCCAGAACGAGGGCACGTCGCGTGCGGCGAGGAACATGACCGGCACGGTCGTCAGGAGCAGCAGCTCGATGATGCGCGGCTTCATCAGCGCCACGTACGCGTTGAGCACGTCGACCGGACCGCTGCGACGGACCTGGCTGGACGTCACCACGCGGGTGTCCGCGCCAGCGCCGTCGGCCGGGGTCGACGAGGGGTCGTTGCGGCTGCTCGACCGAAGTGCACTCACCTGGCAGAGTCTAGACGCTCGGCGATAGGGTCGAACCGAGGGCTCCACCACGTCCCTCCCCAGAATTTCCCCCACGACCCAGGAGCGACCAGCACCGTGACCAGCACCTCTGCATCCCTGGACTGGACCGAGCTCGACGCCAAGGCGGTCGACACCGCGCGTCTGCTCGCTGCCGACGCCGTCGAGAAGGTCGGCAACGGCCACCCCGGCACCGCCATGAGCCTCGCGCCGGCGGCCTACCTGCTCTACCAGAAGCTCATGCGTCACGACCCGAACGACCCGTCGTGGATCGGGCGTGACCGGTTCGTCCTGTCGTGCGGCCACTCGAGCCTCACGCAGTACGTGCAGCTCTACCTCGCCGGCTACCCGATGACCCTCGAGGACCTCAAGAGCCTGCGCACGTGGGGCAGCCAGACGCCCGGCCACCCGGAGCACGGGCACACTCCCGGCGTCGAGGTCACCACCGGCCCCCTCGGCCAGGGCATCGCCAACGGCGTCGGCATGGCCATGGCCGCCCGCCGCGAGCGCGGCATCCTCGACCCCGAGACCGGCGCCGGCGAGAGCCCGTTCGACCACCACGTCTACGTCATCTGCTCCGACGGCGACGTGCAGGAGGGCGTGTCGGCCGAGGCGTCCTCGCTCGCCGGCCACCAGAAGCTCGGCAACCTGACGGTCCTCTACGACGACAACAAGATCTCGATCGAGGACAACACTGACGTCGCGTTCACCGAGGACGTCGCGGCCCGCTACGAGGCGTACGGCTGGCACGTGCAGACGGTCGACTGGACGCACGGCGGCGGCGAGTACCGCGAGGACGTCCCCGCGCTGTGGGACGCCTACCAGGCGGCCGAGCAGGTCACCGACAAGCCGAGCCTCATCGTGCTGCGCTCGATCATCGCCTGGCCCGCGCCGTCGGCGCAGAACACCGGCGCCTCGCACGGCTCGGCGCTGGGCTCCGACGAGATCGCGGCCACCAAGGAGCTGCTCGGCTTCGACCCCGAGCAGACGTTCGCGGTCGCCGAGGAGGTCATCGAGCACACGCACGCGGCCCGTGCGCGCGGCGCCGAGGCGCACGCCGCCTGGCAGGAGACCTACGACGCCTGGCGGTCCGCCCAGCCCGAGCGCGCTGCCCTCCTCGACCGGCTGCAGGCGCACGAGCTGCCCGACGGCTGGACCGACGCCCTGCCGACCTTCGAGGCCAGCGACAAGGGTGTCGCGACGCGTGCCGCCTCCGGCGAGGTGCTGTCGGCGCTCGCCCCCGTGCTGCCCGAGCTGTGGGGCGGCTCCGCCGACCTCGCCGGGTCGAACAACACGACCCCCAAGGGTGAGCCCTCGTTCATCCCGCCGGAGTGGTCGACCAAGAAGTTCCAGGGCGACTGGTACGGCCGTGTGCTGCACTTCGGCATCCGCGAGCACGCCATGGGCGCGATCCTCAACGGCATCGCGCTGCACGGCCCGACCCGGCCGTACGGCGGCACGTTCCTCGTGTTCAGCGACTACATGCGCCCCGCGGTGCGCCTCGCCGCGCTGCAGCAGCTGCCGGTCACCTACGTCTGGACCCACGACTCCATCGGCCTCGGCGAGGACGGCCCGACGCACCAGCCGATCGAGCACCTCGCGGCGCTGCGCGCCATCCCCGGCCTCGACGTCGTGCGGCCCGCGGACGCCAACGAGACGGTCGCCGCCTGGCAGACGCTGCTCGGCATCCACGACCGTCCGGTCGCGCTGGCCCTGAGCCGGCAGAACCTGCGCACCTACCCGCGTGGCGAGGTCGACGGCGAGACGTGGGGCGACGCGGCCGACACGGCCAAGGGCGCCTACGTGCTACTCGAGGCCCGTCGCGACGGCCAGGACGTCTCCCCCGACGTCGTCCTCGTCGGCACCGGCAGCGAGGTGGAGATCGCGGTCCAGGCCCGTGAGGCGCTCGCCGCCGACGGCATCGCCGCCCGTGTCGTTTCGATGCCGTCGCGCGAGTGGTTCGAGCAGCAGGACAGCGGGTACCGCGACAGCGTGATCCCGCCGTCCGTCCGTGCCCGCGTCGTCGTCGAGGCCGGTGTGTCCTTCGGCTGGCGCGACGTGGTCGGCGACGCCGGCCAGGTCGTCGGGATCGAGCACTTCGGTGCCTCGGCGGACTTCCAGCGGCTCTACCAGGAGTTCGGCATCACGCCCGGCGCCGTCGCCGACGCCGCCCGCGCCTCGATCGACGCGGTCGGAGCCGCGGAGGCACCGTTCCACGCACGCCCGAGCGGTCCGGTCCTTCCCGACCAGCACTGAGCGCGCACAGCAACGGGGCCTGCGCCGCCGGCGCGGGTCCCACCCCGACCACCACGCCGCCGGACGGCGGCAGGAGGAGCACCATGAACGAGCGACTGCAGGCCCTGGCCGACGCCGGGGTCTCCATCTGGCTGGACGACCTGTCCCGTGAGCGCATCGAGTCCGGCAACCTCGCCGAGCTCGTCACCGAGGGCGGTGTCGTCGGCGTCACCACCAACCCCACCATCTTCGCCTCGGCCCTGTCCGACGGCGACCGCTACGCCGCGCAGGTGGCCGAGCTGAAGGCCGCCGGCGCCGACGTCGACGAGACGGTCTTCGCCCTGACCACGACCGACGTGCGCGAGGCGTGCGACGTGCTGCGGCCGGTCTACGACCGCACCGACGGCGTCGACGGCCGCGTCTCGATCGAGGTCGACCCGGGCGCCGCCCGCGACACCGACCGCACCACCACCATCGCGAAGCGCCTGTGGGAGACGGTCGACCGGCCCAACCTCCTCATCAAGATCCCCGCGACGGTCGAGGGCCTCCCGGCGATCGCCGACGCGATCGCGGAGGGCATCAGCGTCAACGTGACGCTGATCTTCTCCCTCGAGCGCTACCGCGCCGTCATGGACGCCTACGTCGAGGGGCTCGAGCGCGCCGCCGAGGCCGGTCGCGACCTCTCGGCCATCCACTCGGTGGCGTCGTTCTTCGTGAGCCGCGTCGACAGCGAGGTCGACGGACGGCTCGAGGAGGGTGACCCGCTGCGCGGCAAGGCAGCCATCGCGAACGCGCGGCTCGCCTACGAGGCCTTCGAGGAGGTCTTCGGCTCCGAGCGCTTCGCGTCGCTGCGCGAGCGCGGCGCCCACGCCCAGCGACCGCTGTGGGCCTCCACCGGCGTGAAGGACCCCGCCTACCCGGACACGCTCTACGTGACCGAGCTCGTGGTCGCCGACACCGTCAACACGATGCCAGAGAAGACGCTGCAGGCGTTCGCCGACCACGGCGAGGTCGAGGGCGACCGGGTCACCGGCCGCTACGACGAGGCCCGCCAGGTCATCGCCGACCTCGAGGCGAAGGGCATCGGCTACGACGAGGTCGTGGCCAAGCTCGAGAAGGAGGGCCTCGAGAAGTTCGACGCCTCCTGGGCCGAGCTGCTCGACAGCGTCCGCTCCGAGCTCGAGAAGGCCTGAGCCATGGCGGCACCGGACGTCACGCTCACCGTCGCCGACCAGGCCGCCCTCGACGCCGCGCTCGCGGAGCTCGTCGCCGACCGCTTCGCCTCGCGGCTGCACGCCCACGACGCCACCCTGTGGGGTCCCGACGCGGAGTCCGAGGCGGCCAAGCGGCTCTCCTGGACGACGCTCGCGGAGTCGTCCCGACCGCTCGTCGCCGAGGTAGAGGCGCTGCGTGCCGAGCTGCACGAGCGCGGTCTCGACCACGTCGTCCTCTGCGGGATGGGCGGCTCGTCGCTGGCTCCCGAGGTCATCTGCGCCGCTGCCGGTGTCGAGCTGACCGTTCTCGACTCCTCCCAGCCCGACATGGTGCGGTCGGCGATCGCCGACCGCCTCGAGCGCACGGTCGTCGTCGTGTCGAGCAAGTCCGGCGGCACCGTCGAGACCGACAGCCAGCGGCGCGCGTACGAGCACGCCTTCACCGAGGCGGGGCTCTCCCCCGCCGACCACCTCGTGGTCGTCACCGACCCCGGCTCGCCGCTCGACGAGCAGGCGACGGAGGCCGGGTACCGGGTGTTCCACGCCGACCCCGAGGTCGGTGGCCGCTACTCCGCGCTCACCGCGTTCGGCCTGGTGCCCAGCGGGCTCGCGGGTGCCGACATTGGCGGTCTGCTCGACGAGGCCGCCGACGCCACGGCAACACTGTTCGCGGACGACGTCGCCAACCCGGCGCTGCGCCTCGGCGCCGCGCTCGGCGTGGCCAACCGCTCCTCCGTCGACAAGCTGGTGCTCCTCGACCACGACGCCGGCACCGCCGAGGCCTGGGGCGTCGGCGACTGGATCGAGCAGCTCGTCGCCGAGTCGACGGGCAAGATCGGCCACGGCATCCTGCCCGTCGTGGTCGAGAGCGGCCACGCGGTGAACGTCGAGCCGAGCACGCCCGACTCCTTCCTGGCCGTCTCCGGCTCCTCGGACGCGCCGACGAGCACGTCCGGCTGGGCCGCCGGCGTCACGGGCGGTCTCGGCGCGCAGATGCTGCTGTGGGAGGTGGCCGTGAGCGTCGCGGGCGCCCTCATCGGCATCAACCCGTTCGACCAGCCCGACGTCGAGAGCGCCAAGCAGGCCGCCCGCGACAAGCTCAGCGGCGGCGGTGACGACGAGCCGGGCGCCGACCTGGTCGACGGACCGGTCTCCGCGTTCGGCACCGACGCCTCCAGCCTCGCCGACGCCGTGGAGCACCTCCTCGCCCAGGTCGACGACGAGCACGGGTACCTCGCCGTCCAGGCGTACCTGGACCGCTGGGACCTCAGCGCCTACGCCGGTCTGCGGGAGCAGCTGGCCCGCCGCACCGGGCGACCCGTCACGTTCGGGTGGGGTCCGCGGTTCCTGCACTCCACGGGCCAGTACCACAAGGGCGGTCCGGCGACGGGCGTGTTCCTCCAGCTGACGAGCGACCCGCACGAGGACCTCGCGGTCCCCGGTCGCGACTTCACGTTCGGGGAGTTCATCGCCTCCCAGGCAGCCGGCGACGCGCAGGTCCTGCGCGACCACGGCCGTCCGGTCCTGCGCCTGCACCTGTCCGACCCGCAGGCCGCGGCCGCCCCGCTGCGCGACCTGCTGGGCTGAGCCGTGGCGATGCAGAGCAACCCGCTGCGCGACGTCCGCGACCGGCGCCTGCCGCGCATCGCGGGTCCGTGCAGCGTGGTCATGTTCGGCGTCACGGGCGACCTGGCGCGCAAGAAGCTGATCCCGGCGATCTACGACCTCGCCAATCGCGGCCTGCTCCCGCCGGGCTTCGCCCTCGTCGGCTTCGCCCGGCAGGACTTCGGCGACCAGTCGTTCTCGGAGATGCTCAAGGCCGCCGCGCAGGCGGGAGCCCGCACGCCGTGGCGCGAGACCGTCTGGACCCAGCTCGAGGCGGGCATCCGCTTCGTGCCGGGATCCTTCGACGACGACGCCGCGTGGCTCCAGCTGGCCGCGACCATGGCCGAGCTCGACGAGCAGCAGGGCACGGGCGGCAACCACGCGTTCTACCTGTCGATCCCGCCTGGCCTGTTCCCCGTGGTCGTCGGCAAGATCAAGGAGCACGGGCTCGCCGACCAGTCCGGTGGCTGGCGCCGCGTCGTCATCGAGAAGCCCTTCGGGCACGACCTCGCGTCGGCCCGGGAGCTGAACACGCTCGTCTCGGAGGTCTTCCCGCGCGAGAGCGTGTTCCGCATCGACCACTACCTCGGCAAGGAGACGGTCCAGAACATCCTGGCGCTCCGCTTCGCCAACGGCATGTTCGAGCCGCTGTGGAACAGCCACTACGTCGACCACGTCCAGATCACCATGGCCGAGGACATCGGCATCGGCACCCGGGCGGGCTACTACGACGGCATCGGCGCGGCGCGCGACGTGATCCAGAACCACCTGCTGCAGCTGATGGCGCTCATCGCGATGGAGGAGCCCGTCTCCTTCAACGCCGAGAGCCTCCGGCTGGAGAAGCAGAAGATCCTCGCGAACGCACGCCCCGCCACCCCGATGGCCCAGCACACGGCGCAGGCCCAGTACACCGCCGGCTGGGCCGGCGGCGAGCACGTGGTCGGCTACCTGGAGGAGCAGGGCATCCCGGAGGGCTCGCGCACGGAGACGTACGCGGCCATCAAGATCGACATCGCCACACGGCGGTGGGCCGGCGTGCCGTTCTACCTGCGCACCGGCAAGCGGCTGGGTCGCCGCGTGACCGAGGTGGCCGTCGTCTTCAAGGCGGCACCGCACCAGCCGTTCAGCAAGAACGACATCGAGGAGCTGGGCCGCAACGCGCTCGTCATGCGGATCCAGCCCGACGAGGGCGTCACGCTGCGCTTCGGCGCGAAGGTCCCCGGCACGACGATGGAGATCCGCGACGTGCTCATGGACTTCGCCTACGGCGGAGCCTTCGTCGAGAGCAGCCCGGAGGCGTACGAGCGGCTCATCCTCGACGTGCTCCTGGGCGACCCGCCACTCTTCCCGCAGCAGGAGGAGGTCGAGCTCTCCTGGAAGATCCTCGACCCGGTCATCGCCCACTGGCAGCGTGAGAAGACCATCGACACCTACACGTCGGGCACGTGGGGTCCGCCCACCGCCGACGCCATGATGGAGCGCGACGGCCGCACCTGGAGGCGTCCCTGATGCAGATCAACCTCGAGAACACGACGTCGCCGCAGATCGCCCGCGCCCTCGTCCGCGCCCGCGTCGACTCCGGCAGTCCCGCCATGGACATGGTGCTCACGGCGCTCGTGGTCACCGACGACGAGACGGTCGGCGAGTCGCTGCGCACGGCTGCGGCGCTCTCGCGCGAGCACCCGTCGCGCGTCATCGGCATCGTGCTCGGCGACGGACGCGGCCATCCCCGCGTCGACGCCACCGTGCGGGTGGGCGAGAACGCGGCCGGCGAGTCCATCCTGCTGCGGCTCTCCGGACCACTCACCAAGCACGCGGAGTCGGTCGTGCTCCCCCTGCTCCTGCCCGACTCCCCCGTCGTGGTGTGGTGGCCGGGCAAGCCCCCGACGAACCCCTCCGAGGACCCGATCGGCCGGCTCGCGCAGCGCCGGCTCACCGACGCCGAGGCGTCGGACTCCCCGGTCCGCACGCTGAAGACGACGGCGCGGCACTACAGCCCGGGCGACACGGACCTCTCGTGGACACGCCTGACGCCGTGGCGCGCCCTGCTGGCGGCCGCGCTCGACCAGGCCACAGGCACCGTGCACCGCGGCAGCGTCGAGGCGGGGTCGGGCAACCCGGCGGCCCGCCTGCTGACCGCGTGGCTGCAGTCGCGGCTGCGGGTGCCGGTCACCGAGCGGCGCAGCGCGGGCGAGCAGATCGCCCGCGTCGTGCTGGAGACCGACGCCGGCGACGTGACCATCGAGCGCATCGACGCCGAGACCTGCCTGTTCTCGATCCCGGGCGCCGCGCCACGGCACGTACCCCTCGGCCCGCGCACCCTGGCGGAGCTGCTCGCCGAGGACCTGCGCCGTCTCGACGCCGACGACGTCTACCACGAGACCCTCACCCACCTCCTGGAGTCCTGATGTCCGACGCCTCGGCCCCCGCGGCCCGCACCCTCGTCCATCCCGACGCCGACGCCCTCGCGGCGGCCGTGGCCGCCGCGCTCGCCGAGCGCGTCGCAGCGGTCCAGGCCGAGGGACGCACGCCGCACGTGGTGCTGACCGGCGGCACGATCGCGATCGCGATCTACGAGCGGCTCGACGCCGCGGCCGCCGACTGGTCCGACGTCGTCTACTGGTTCGGCGACGAGCGCTTCGTGCCGGAGGGCCACGAGGACCGCAACGACCGGCAGGCGCACGACAGCTTCCTCGACCGCCTCTCGGTCCCGGCGTCGCAGGTGCACAGCATGCCGGCGCACGGCTGCTCGACGTCGATGGCGGAGGCGGCCGATGGCTACGGCGCCTCGCTGCCCGACGAGCCCTTCGACGTCGTGCTGCTCGGCGTCGGACCCGACGGGCACGTCGCGTCGCTGTTCCCCGGCTTCGCCCAGCTGCACGAGCAGGAGCGCCGCTGCGTGGAGGTCTTCGACTCCCCCAAGCCCCCGCCGGAGCGCACGAGCCTGACCTTCCCGGCGTTGAACCACACGCGCGCCACCTGGTTCCTCGTCTCCGGCGACGGCAAGGCCGACGCGGTGGCCCGAGCGCTCGCCGCCGACGGCTCGCTGGAGGAGACCCCGGCACGCGGCGCGCACGGGAGCGACGAGACGCTCTGGTTCCTCGACGAGGATGCCGCCGGCCGCCTCTGACGTCCAGCACGGTTCCCTGTGCGGGAACGCCATCGCCCTCCACGCTCGGCGTGGAGGGCGATGGCGTTCCGGACCGTGGGGACGGTCAGAAGATGATCTCGCCGGACTTGCGACGCGACCGGAGCGAGTCGAGCGCCTCGGTGAGGATCACCTGCGCCTCGTCCTCGCTGCGGCGCTCCTTCACGTAGGCCAGGTGCGTCTTGTAGGGCTCTGTCTTCGGGGCCGTCGGACGGTTCTCGGCGTCGTGGCTGGCCGGCAGGCCGCAGCGCGGGCAGTCCCACGACTCCGGCGGCTCCGCCTCGAGCGCGAAGTTCAGCGCCGTCTGGTGGTCGTTCGCGCAGAAGTAGGTGACCGCCTTGCGCGGTGCGGCCTCGCCACGCTCGGCCTCGCCCATCGGCCCCGAGCCGATGCGGCTGCCGCGGATCGCTCCCGCCGCCATGTCAGTTGCTCACCTTCAGCAGGAGACCCAGCAGGATGACCGAGATCGTCCACACGACGGCGATGCCGACGGTGATGCGGTCGAGGTTGCGCTCGGCCACGGACGAGCCACCGAGGGAGCTGGAGATGCCGCCGCCGAACATGTCGGACAGACCGCCTCCGCGTCCCTTGTGCATGAGGATCAGGACGATCATGAGCAGGCTCGAGATCGTCAGCACGGACGACAACAGGATGATCACAGGTTCAGGTCTTCCATCAGGAGGGCAGGGCCGGCATGTCGTAGAACCGGGCGATGGCGGCGAACTCCTCCGCCTGGAGGCTCGCACCGCCGACCAGGGCACCGTCCACGTCGGACTTGGCCATGATCGCGGCGATGTTGGCCGCCTTCACCGATCCGCCGTACAGGATACGCACCGCCTGCGCCGCCTCGGAAGAGCAGGTCTCGGCGATCCGGGACCGGATGGCCGCGCACACCTCCTGCGCGTCCTCGGGGGTGGCCACCTCGCCGGTGCCGATGGCCCAGACGGGCTCGTAGGCGACGACGAGGCCCGCGACCTGCTCGGGCGTCAGCCCGGCGAGCGAGCCGTCGAGCTGGGCGAGCGTGTACGAGACGTGGTCGCCCGCCTGACGGACCTCCAGACCCTCGCCCACGCAGACGATCGGCGTGATGTCGGCAGCCAGCGCTCGGGTGGCCTTGGCGTTCACCACCGCGTCGGACTCCCCGTGGTACTCACGGCGCTCGGAGTGGCCGACGACGACGTAGGAGCAGCCGAGCTTGGCCAGCATCGCTGCCGTGACCTCGCCGGTGTACGCCCCGCCGTCGTGCTCGGACACGTCCTGCGCGCCGTAGCGGATCGGCAGCCGGTCGCCGTCGACGAGCGTCTGCACGCTGCGGATGTCGGTGAAGGGCGGGATGACGACGACCTCGGACCGGGCCGCGTCGTGCTTCTTGTCCTGCAGCGTCCAGGCCAGCTTCTGCACCAGGACGACGGCCTCCTGGTGGTTGAGGTTGGACTTCCAGTTGCCCGCCATGAGGGGGGTGCGTGCCATCAGGACTCCTTCTCGAGGATCTGCAGGCCGGGCAGGGTCTTGCCCTCGAGGTACTCGAGGCTCGCGCCGCCCCCGGTGGAGATGTGACCGAACTGGTCGTCGGTGAAGCCGAGCTGACGCACCGCCGCGGCGGAGTCGCCGCCACCCACGACCGACAGGCCGTCCACCTCGGTGAGCGCCTGCGCGACGGCCTTCGTGCCGGCCGCGAACGCCTCGAACTCGAACACGCCCATGGGGCCGTTCCAGAACACGGTGCGCGCCCCGCGCACGACCTCGGCGAAGCGCTCCGCGCTCTCCGGGCCGATGTCGAGGCCCATCTGGTCGGCCGGGATCGCGTCGGCGGCGACGACCGTGGCGGGGGCGTCGGCCGAGAACTCCGGCGCGACGACGACGTCGGTCGGGAGCACGAGGTCGACGCCCTGCGCGGCAGCGCGCTCGACGTACTCGCGGGCGACGTCGAGCTGGTCGGCCTCGAGCAGCGAGGAGCCGACGTCGTGGCCCTGCGCCTTGAGGAACGTGAAGACCATGCCGCCGCCGATGAGCAGGCTGTCGGCCTTCTCGATCAGGTTGTCGATGACGCCCAGCTTGTCGGAGACCTTCGACCCGCCCAGCACGACGACGTAGGGACGCTCGGGCGACTCGGTGAGCCGCTCCAGCACCTCCACCTCCGTCTGCACGAGACCGCCGACCACGGCCGGGAGCCGGGTGGCGACGTCGTAGACGCTGGCCTGCTTGCGGTGCACGACCCCGAACCCGTCGGAGACGAACACGTCGGCCAACGCCGCGAGCTCGTCGGCGAACGCGCCGCGGACGGCGTCGTCCTTGCTCGTCTCGCCCTCGTTGAACCGGACGTTCTCGAGCACGGCCACCTGGCCGTCCTGCAGCGCCGCGGTGATCCGCTGCGCCTCGGTGCCGACCGTGTCGTTGGCGAAGAGCACGGGCGTGCCGAGCAGCTCGGCGAGCCGCTCCGCGACCGGCTCCAGCGAGTAGGCCGGGTCCGGCGCACCCTTCGGCCGGCCGAGGTGTGCGGTGACGAGCACGCGCGCACCGGCACCGGCGAGCTTCTGGATGGTCGGGACGCTGGCGCGCACGCGGCCGTCGTCGGTGATCGTGCTGCCGTCCAGCGGCACGTTCAGGTCGCTGCGGACCAGCACCCGCGTGCCGCTGAGGTCTCCCCCGCGGCTCGCGAGCAGGTCGTCGATCGTCTGGGCCGCCACGTCAGAGAGACGCGCCGACGTGCTTGACGAGGTCGACGAGGCGGTTGGAGTAGCCCCACTCGTTGTCGTACCAGCCGACGACCTTGACCTGGTCGCCGATGACCTTCGTCAGGCCCGAGTCGAAGATGCACGACGACGGGTCGGTGACGATGTCGGAGGAGACGATCGGGTCCTCGGTGTAGGTGAGGAAGCCCTTGAGCGCACCCTCGGAGGCCGTCTTGAGGATCTCGTTGACCTCCTCGACCGACGTCTCGCGCGACGCGGTGAAGGTGAGGTCGGTGGCCGAGCCGGTGGGCACGGGCACGCGCAGCGCGTAGCCGTCGAGCTTTCCCTTGAGCTCGGGGAGCACGAGGCTGACGGCCTTCGCGGCACCCGTGGAGGTGGGCACGATGTTGAGCGCGGCGGCGCGGGCGCGACGCAGGTCGCTGTGCGGCGCGTCCTGCAGGTTCTGGTCCTGCGTGTACGCGTGGATCGTCGTCATGAGGCCCTGCTCGATGCCGAGGGCGTCGTTGAGCGCCTTGGCCATCGGGGCGAGGCAGTTGGTGGTGCAGGAGGCGTTCGAGATGACCGTGTGCTGCGCACCGTCGTAGAGGTCGTGGTTGACGCCCATGACGATGGTGATGTCCTCGTTCTTCGCCGGGGCGGAGATGATGACCTTCTTGGCGCCGCCGTCGACGTGCGCCTTCGCCTTGGTGGCGTCGGTGAAGAAGCCGGTGGACTCGACGACGATGTCGACGCCGACCGAGGCCCAGTCGAGCTTCGCGGGGTCGCGCTCGGCGAACGCGGCGATCTTCTGGTCGCCGACGGTGATCGACGTGTCGTCGTAGGACACGTCGGCGTCGAGGCGGCCGAGGATCGAGTCGTACTTGAGGAGCGTCGCGAGCGTCTTGTTGTCCGTCAGGTCGTTGACGGCGACGATCTCGATGTCGGTCCCGGCGGCACGGGCCGCCCGGAAGAAGTTGCGGCCGATGCGGCCGAAGCCGTTGATGCCCACGCGAACGGTCACGGTGAAACCTGCTCCTACTGGGGTCGGGGTGTGGTGGGCGCCAGCCTATCGAGTCGCGTCGGCTACCGGCGAGTCGCCCGCACCACGGTCGCGCCGAGGTCGTCGTCGGTGAGCACGTCGACGTGCCAGTCGGCCGGGGCGAAGCCGGCGACGGTGAGCGGCGCCTGACGTCCGGAGGTCTCGACCAGCACCCGTCCTCCGCGGCGGACCCAGGGCCCCGCACCGGCTGCGACGCGGCGGTGCAGCGCGACACCGTCGACGCCCCCGTCGAGCGCGGTCGTGGGCTCGTGGTCGCGGGCCTCGCGCGGCAGCGTGACGAGGTCCGCCGTCGGGACGTACGGCGCGTTCACGAGCAGGAGGTCGACCCGCCCGACGAGGGCGGTGGGCAGGGCGTCGAGGAGGTCGCCCTGGTGGACCTCGCCGACCCCGTCGAGGTTGTCGCGGGCGCAGGCACAGGCCACCGGGTCGACGTCGGCCGCGTGCAGCTCGAGGTCGGGCACCGACCGGGCGACCGCGAGCCCCAGGGCCCCCGACCCGCAGCAGAGGTCGACGACCACCGGACGAGCCTCGCCTTCGGTGACCTCGAGGGCCGCGCGGACGAGGGCGACGGAGCGACGCCGCGGCACGAAGACGCCCGGCCGCAGCCGCACGCGCACGCCGTCGAGCTCGGCCCAGCCGAGCACCTGCTCGAGCGGCTCCCCGGCGACCCGCCGGGCGACCATGCCGTCGAGCGGACGTCCCGCGTCGTGCTCGGCGAGCAGCAGCCGCGCCTCGTCGTGGGCGAACACGCAGCCGGCGGCGCGCAGACGGGCCGCGACGGCGTCGGCGTCAGGCCTCGGGGAGCGCATCCTCGTTCACGCTCGCCTCGGTGTCGGGGATGCCGAGGTCGGACGCGCGCTTGTCGGCCATGGCCAGGAGGCGGCGGATGCGACCCGCGATCGCGTCCTTCGTGAGCGGCGGCTCGTGCAGGGCACCGAGCTCCTCGAGGCTGGCCTGCCGGTGCTCGACCCGCAGGTCGCCGGCCATGCGCAGGTGGTCGGGGACGTCCTCGCCGAGGATCTCCAGCGCGCGCTGCGCCCGGGCGCCCGCGGCGACCGCCGCGCGGGCCGAACGACGCAGGTTGGCGTCGTCGAAGTTGGCGAGCCGGTTGGCGGTAGCACGCACCTCGCGGCGCATGCGGCGCTCCTCCCAGGCGAGCAGGGTCTCGTGGGCACCGAGCCGGGTCAGCAGCGCACCGATGGCCTCGCCGTCGCGGATGACGACGCGGTCGCCACCACGCACCTCACGCGCCTTGGCACTGATGCCGAGCCGGCGCGCGGCGCCCACGAGCGCCAGCGCCGCCTCCGGGCCGGGGCAGCTCACCTCCAGCGCCGACGAGCGGCCGGGCTCGGTGAGCGATCCGTGCGCGAGGAACGTGCCGCGCCAGGCGGCGACGGAGTCGCACGACGCACCGGACACGATCTGCGGCGGCAGCCCGCGGACGGGGCGACCGCTGGCGTCGATGAGACCGGTCTGCCGGGCGAGGGCCTCGCCGTCCTTCGCCACCCGCACCACGTAGTGCGTGCCCTTGCGCAGGTTCGTGCCCTGGACGACGAGGATCTCGCTCGCGTGCCCGTAGACCTCCTGGATGTCGCGGCGCAGACGACGCGCCACGGCGCCGGTGTCGAGCTCGGCCTCCACCACGATGCGACCCGCCACGATGTGCAGACCGCCGGCGAAGCGCAGCATCGACGCGACCTCCGCCTTGCGGCAGCACGCCTTCGTCACCGTGGTGCTCGCGAGCTCCGACTTGACCTGAGCCGTCATGGCCATGCGGGCGTCCTCCAACGTCGTCGCGTGCAGTCAGACCCTCACTGTATGCCCGCGCGCAAGAACCCTTCGAAGGCCCGGGCCAGCCGGGCGGGGTCGTGCTGGTCGGCGCCCCGGGCGACCGCGACGTCGGCCGCCACGACGCGTGCACCGAGCGACCGCGCGGCCCGCTCGAGCACGCCCGCGTCGTCGACCAGCGAGTGGTCGGCGAGGACGACGTCGAGCCGCAGGTCGGGGGCGTGCGCGGCGAGCACCTCGAGGTGGTCGGTCGGCGACAGCCCCTCGGTCTCGCCCTCCTGCTCGCTGAGGTTGAGCACGAGCGCACGGCGCGCCGAGGTGCGCTCGAGCGCGTCGCGCAGCTGCGGCACCAGCAGGTTCGGCATGACCGAGGTGAACCACGAGCCGGGGCCGACGACGACCCAGTCGGCCGCCTCCACGGCCTCGACGGCCTCGGGACAGGCCGGCGGGTCCTCCGGGTCGAGCCGGACGCTGACCACCTGCCCGTCGACGGACGCGACCTGGGCCTGCCCCCGCACGACGGTGAGCCGGTCCGGGTCGGCGTGCAGGTGGACGTCGGCCTCGATGTGCAGCGGTACGGCGGCCATGGGGAGCACCCGGCCCCGCGCGCCGAGCAGGTCGCCGACGAGGTCGAGCCCGGCGACGTGGTCGTCGAGGATCCCCCAGATCGCCGCGATGAGCAGGTTGCCGACGGCGTGCTGGTCGAGCGGGCCGTCGCTGCTGAAGCGGTGCTGCAGGACGGTGGCCCACTGCCGACCCCACTGGTCGTCGGCGCACAGGGCGGCGAGCGCCATGCGCAGGTCGCCGGGCGGCAGCACCCCCAGCTCCTCGCGAAGCCGGCCGGACGAGCCGCCGTTGTCGGCGACGGTGACGATGCCGGTGAGCTGGGTGTCGAGCAGGCGCAGCGCGGACAGGCTGGCGGCGAGCCCGTGCCCGCCGCCGAGGGCGACGACCCGGACGCCGCCGGGCGGTGCCGTCGGCGGGGTGGTCACTCGCGCCCCAGGTCGCGGTGGACGACGAGCGTGCGCACGCCGTGGCCGCGCAGCCGCTCGGCGAACGCCTCGGACATGGCGACGCTGCGGTGACGTCCGCCGGTGCAGCCGATCGCGATGGTCAGGAAGCGCTTGTCCTCGTGCAGGAACCCGTCGGTGAGCATGTCGACGAGGTTCTCGTAGGAGTCGAGGAACTCCTCGGCCTTCGGCTGGCTGAGCACGTACTCGCTGACCGGGGCGTCGAGGCCGCTCATGGGTCGCAGCTCCTCGACCCAGTACGGGTTGGGCAGGAAGCGCATGTCGGCGACCATGTCGGCGTCGATGGGGATGCCGTACTTGAAGCCGAACGACATCACCGACGCCCGCAGGCCCAGCGCGCCGGGCTCCTCGAACGCGGCCTGGACCCGCCGGGCGAGGTGGTGGATGTTGAGCCGCGTGGTGTCGATGACGATGTCGGCGCGCCCACGGACGGTGCGCAGGAGCTCGCGCTCGCGGTTGAAGCCGTCGAGCAGCCGGCCCTCCATGCTGAGCGGGTGCGGGCGGCGCGCGGCCTCCTGACGCCGGACGAGGACCTCGTCGGCAGCCTCGAGGTAGAGCACGCGCGCCCGGATGCCGCGCTCGCGCAGCGACTCGAGCGCGTCGGTGAGGCCGCCGAAGAACGCGCCGGAGCGGGAGTCGACGACGACGGCCAGTCGCGGGACGTCGGCGCCCTGCACGGCGTCGACGGCCTCCTCGATCATCGCGGCGGGCAGGTTGTCGATGACGTAGTAGCCGAGCTTCTCGAGCGCCTTCGCGGCGGTGCCGCGACCCGCACCGGTCATGCCGGTGACGACGACGAAGGTGGTCAGCGGGGTCATCGGTCCTCCACGATCTCCCCCGTCGCGGTGTCGACGGTGGGCCCGGGCGTGTCGGCGGCGAGTGCCGCCACGACGGATTCTGCCGTAGCGCGGCCGAAGCCGGGCACGGCCGCCACCTCCTCGACGCTCGCGGCGCGGATCTTGCGGACCGACCCGAACGCGGCCATGAGGGCCTTGCGCCGGCTCGGTCCGAGTCCGGGGACGTCGTCGAGCGCGCTGCCGGTCATCGCCTTCGCACGGCGCTGCCGGTGGTGGGTGATCGCGAAGCGGTGGGCCTCGTCGCGCACGCGCTGCAGGAGGTAGAGCGCCTCGCTGGTCCGCGGGAAGATGACGGGGTCGACGTCGTGAGGAACCCACACCTCCTCCAGCCGCTTCGCGAGCCCGCACAGGGCGACGTCGGTGATGCCGAGCTCGTCCATGGCCGCCTGCGCCGCCGCGACCTGCGGCGGGCCGCCGTCGACGACGACCAGCCCAGGCGCGTAGGCGAACTTGCGCGGCAGCCCGGTCTCGGGGTCGATGCCGGGCACCTCGTCGCCCTCCTTGCGGGCCTTCAGCAGCCGCTGGAAGCGTCGGGTGATGACCTCGTGCATGGCGGCGACGTCGCTCTGGCCCTCGTGGCGGATGGTGAAGCGGCGGTACTCGCCCTTGCGCGGCAAGCCGTCCTCGAAGACGACCATGGAGGCCACGATCTCGGTGCCCTGCAGGTTGGACACGTCGTAGCACTCGATGCGCAGCGGCGCGGTGGGCAGGTCGAGGTACTCCTGGATCTCCTCCAGCGCCTTGCTGCGGGCGGTGAGGTCGCCGGCGCGCTTGAGCTTGTGCCGGGCCATGACTTGCTGCGCGTTCTGCTCGACGGTCTCGAGCAGGCGCTTCTTGTCGCCCCGCTGGGGCACCCGGATGCGCACCGGCCCGCCGCGCAGCTCGGTGAGCAGCTCGGTGACGGCGTCGACGTCGGCGGGCAGCTCGGGCACGAGCACCTGGCGCGGGATGGCCTCGGTGGCGGTGTTCTCGTAGAGGGTCATGACGGCGCGCTGCACGAGCTCGGGGAAGTCGGCCTCGTCGGCCTTGTCGGCGACCCACCCGCGCTGGCCGCGGATCCGTCCGCCCCGGACGGAGAAGATCTGCACGGCGACCTCGAGCGGGTCGTCGACGAAGCCGAGCACGTCGGCGTCGGTGCCGTCGCCGAGCACGACCGTCTGCTTCTCGAGCGCCCGCCGCAGCGCCCCGAGGTCGTCGCGGTACTTGGCGGCCAGCTCGTACTCCTGCTGCTCCGCGGCGTGGCGCATCTTCTGCTCGATGCCCTTGACGAAGCCGGAGGTCTGCCCGCCCATGAAGGCCATGAAGTCGTCGACGATGTCGCGATGCTCCTCGGGCGTTACCCGTCCGACGCACGGCGCGGCGCACTTGCCGATGTCGCCGAGCAGGCAGGGACGACCGATGCCCTGCGCGCGTCGGTAGACGCCCGCCGAGCAGGAGCGCATCGGGAACACGCGCAGGAGGGTGTCGACGGTGTCGCGGATGGCCCAGGCGTGCCCGTAGGGGCCGAAGTAGCGCACGCCCTTGCGCTGCGCGCCGCGCATGACCTGCACGCGCGGCACCTCCTCGCCGACCGTGACCGCGAGCCACGGGTAGCTCTTGTCGTCGCGGTACTTGACGTTGAACCGCGGGTCGAACTCCTTGATCCACGTGTACTCGAGCTGCAGCGCCTCGACCTCCGTGGTGACCACGGTCCAGTCGACGGATGCGGCCGTGGTGACCATCCGCGCGGTGCGCTCGTGCAGTCCCGCGACGTCCTGGAAGTAGGAGTTCAGCCGGGCGCGGAGGGACTTCGCCTTCCCGACGTAGATGACCCTCCCCTGCGCGTCCCGGAACCGGTACACCCCAGGCTCGACGGGGATCTCCCCCGGAGCCGGCCGATAGGTCGCTGGATCCGCCACTCCCCCACCCTACGAGCCCCCACCGACACCCTCGGCGCGGAGATTCCCAGGTCGACCTGGGAATCTCCGACGCAGCGCGGGAATCTCAGCGAAGCACGGCTTGCTCTCCGTGCTTCGCTGAGATTCCCGTGCCTCGTGTCGGCCATCCACATGGGATTCCGCGGAGATCGCTGTCATCCACAGGGCCGCCACGAGGCGTTCCGACTGTGCCGAGCAGACGCGAGGCTCGTGTACATGAACGAAGTCGAGCTCGCCGCGAGGGAACGGGGAGGATTCGTCCTGCGGTCGGACCTTCTCGCGTTGGGGTGGAGCGACCAGAGCATCGCGGCGCACGTGATGGCAGGCCTGCTGACACGGATCCGTGTCGGGACCTACGCGCTGCCGCAAGTCCTCGCGTCCCTCGACGGGGAGCAGCGCCACCTGCTCCTCGCTCGCAGCGTGCTGGCGAAGTTCGCGCCGGGAAGCATGGCGTTGTCGCACCACAGTGCGGCGATCGCGCACGGGCTTGCCACCTGGGCGGTCGACCTGCGAGTCGTCCATGTGATGAGGCTCGATCCCGGGTCGGCACGGTCGGAGTCGGGGGTGCACCACCATCGCAGGCTCGATGGCGTCGAGGTCGTCGAGACTCCCTCCGGGCTTCCGGCGGTGCGAGCCGACCACGCTGCGTTCCAGGTGGCGTGCGGTCAGGACGTCCGGCGCGCGCTCGTCGTCTTGGACTCGGCGCTGCACCTGGGCCTGGCCGACCGCGCAGCGCTCCAGGAGGCTGCCGGACGCTTCCGGGGATGGCACGGGTCTCGGATGGCGCGACTCGTCGTGCGTCGGGCGGACCCCGGAGCACACACGGCGGCCGAGTCGCTGCTCCGGCAGGCGTGCTTCGAGGCCGGACTACCGATCCCGGTCACGCAGTTCCCTGTCGCCGACGATCGCGGAGAGGTCTTCGCCTGGACCGATGTGGGATGGCCGGAGCAGCGTCACGTCGGCGAGGTCGACGGTCGGCGCAAGTACTGGCGCGACCTTCGGCCGGGCGAGGACGCGAGCGACGTCGTCGTGCGCGAGAAGCACCGCGAAGACCGGATACGACGCCGTGACTTCGGCGTCTCTCGTGCCACCTTCGCGGAAGTGACGCCGAGGCGGGCAGGGGCGACGGGTCGACGCATCGCCCACGAGCTCGAGCAGTCCGACCGCATCTATCGCCGCGGTCGGCGCCACATCGCGTGACCGAGGCACGGAGATCTCAGCGGCGCACGGAAAGCTCTCCGTGCGCCGCTGAGTTTCCCGTGCTCGGCGGAGATTCCCAGGTCGACCTGGGAATCTCCGATCCGGTCAGGTGAGGAGGGGGGCGAGGAAGCGGCCGGTGTGGGAGGCCTCGACGGTCGCGACGTGCTCGGGGGTGCCCTCGGCGAGGAGGGTGCCGCCGCCGGACCCGCCCTCGGGGCCCATGTCGATGAGCCAGTCGGCGGTCTTGATGACGTCGAGGTTGTGCTCGATGACGACGACCGAGTTGCCGGAGTCGACGAGGCGGCCCAGGACGAGCAGCAGCTTGCGGATGTCCTCGAAGTGCAGGCCGGTGGTGGGCTCGTCGAGCACGTACAGGGTCCGACCGGTCGAGCGCTTCTGCAGCTCCGAGGCGAGCTTCACGCGCTGCGCCTCGCCGCCGGAGAGCGTCGGGGCGCTCTGGCCGAGGCGGACGTAGCCGAGCCCGACGTCGACCAGCGTGCGCAGGTGACGAGCGATCGCGGGGATGGCCTCGAAGAACTCGACGGCCTCCTCGATCGGCATGTCGAGCACCTCGGCGATGGTGCGACCCTTGTAACGCACCTCGAGCGTCTCGCGGTTGTAGCGGGCACCGTGGCAGACCTCGCACGGCACGTACACGTCGGGCAGGAAGTTCATCTCGATCTTGATGGTCCCGTCGCCGGAGCACGCCTCGCAGCGACCGCCCTTGACGTTGAACGAGAAGCGACCCTGCTGGTAGCCGCGCATCTTCGCCTCGGGCGTCTGCGCGAACAGCTTGCGGACGTGGTCGAACACGCCCGTGTAGGTGGCCGGGTTCGACCGCGGCGTCCGACCGATCGGCGACTGGTCGACGTGGATGATCTTGTCGACGTTGTCGGCACCGCTGATGGTCCGGTGACGTCCGGGGATGGTGCGCGCGCCGTAGATCTGCCGTGCGAGCGACGTGTAGAGGATGTCGTTGACGAGCGTCGACTTGCCCGACCCCGACACGCCCGTGACCGCCACGAGCTGGCCGAGCGGGAACGTGACGTCGATGTCGCGCAGGTTGTTCTCGCGCGCACCGTGGATCGTGATCTCACGACCCTTCTCGCGCGGACGCCGTACCTCGGGCACGGGGATCGACTGCCGTCCGGAGAGGTACTGGCCGGTGACGGAGTCCTTGCTCCTGAGCAGCTGCTTGACCGGCCCGGACACGATCACCTGTCCGCCGTGCTCGCCGGCACCGGGACCGATGTCGACGGCCCAGTCGGCTGCCTTGATGGTGTCCTCGTCGTGCTCGACGACGATGAGCGTGTTGCCCATGTCGCGCAGCCGGACGAGGGTCTCGATGAGCCGGTGGTTGTCGCGCTGGTGCAGCCCGATCGACGGCTCGTCGAGGACGTACAGGACGCCGACGAGACCGGCCCCGATCTGGGTGGCGAGTCGGATGCGCTGCGCCTCGCCGCCGGACAACGACCCCGCCGCTCGGTCGAGGCTGAGGTAGTCGAGGCCGACGTCGAGCAGGAACCGCAGCCGCTCGTGGATCTCCTTGAGCACGCGCTCGCCGATCTGGCGCTCGCGGTCGGTCATCTCGAGGCCCTTGAGGTACTCGGCCGCCTCGGCGATGGAGAGGTTGCTGACCTCGGCGATGTTCTTGGGGCCGAGCTCGGGGTGGTTGATGAGGACGGCGCGGATGACGGGCTTGAGCCGGCTGCCGCCGCACTCGCCGCACGGCACCTCGCGCATGAAGCCCTCGAGCCGCTCGCGGTTGGTCTCGGACTCCGTCTCGGCGTAGCGACGCTCGATGAACGCGATCGCACCCTCGAACGCCGTGTAGTACGACCGCTGCCGGCCGTAGCGGTTCTTGTAGGTGACGTGCACCTTGTCGGGGTGGCCGTGCATGAGCACGTCCTGAGCCTTCTTCGGCAGCTTCCCGTAGGGGGTGTCGGTGGAGAAGCCCATCTCCTCGGCGAGCGCCTGCGTGATCCGCAGGAAGTACTCCGAGACCTGGTTGTAGCTCCACGGCGCGATGGCCCCGTCGCTGATCGACTTCGTCGGGTCGGGCACGACGAGCTCGGGGTCGACCTCCATGCGGGTGCCGAGGCCGTGGCACTCCGGGCAGGCGCCGAAGGGGGCGTTGAACGAGAACGACCGGGGCTCCAGCTCGTCGACGGCCAGCGGGTGGTCGTTCGGGCAGGCCAGCTTCTCGGAGAAGCGGCGCACGCGGTTCGGGTCGTCGTCGTCGAGGTCGACGAAGTCGGCGAGCACGAGCCCGTCGGCGATGCCGAGCGCCGTCTCGACGGACTCGGTGAGCCGCTGCTGCATGGACTCCTTGACCTGGAGCCGGTCGACGACGACGTCGATGGTGTGCTTCTTCTGCTTGGCGAGCTTCGGCGGCTCGTCGGCGAGGTTGTGGACCTGGCCGTCGACGATCGTGCGGCTGAAGCCCTGCTGCTGGAGCTGCTTGAACAGCTCGAGGTACTCGCCCTTGCGGCCGCGGATGACGGGCGCGAGCACCTGGAACCGGGCACCCTCGGGCATGGCGAGGATGCGGTCGACGATCTGCTGGGGCGTCTGGCGCGAGATCGGCTCGCCGCACTCGGGGCAGTGGGCCCGACCGGCGCGCGCGAACAGCAGACGCAGGTAGTCGTAGACCTCGGTGATCGTGCCGACCGTGGAGCGCGGGTTGCGCGACGTGGACTTCTGGTCGATGGAGACCGCTGGCGAGAGACCCTCGATGAAGTCGACGTCGGGCTTGTCCATCTGCCCGAGGAACTGGCGGGCGTACGCGGAGAGCGACTCGACGTAGCGACGCTGTCCTTCGGCGAAGATCGTGTCGAAGGCGAGCGACGACTTGCCGGAGCCGGACAGGCCGGTGAAGACGATGAGGGCGTCGCGCGGGAGGTCGAGGGAGACGTCCTTGAGGTTGTGCTCACGGGCGCCGCGCACGACGATGCGGTCCGACGTCACGAGCGTCCCTCCAGGGCTACGAAGACAGGAGTATGCATACGTGCTCGACCCTAGTCGCGACCGCCGACAGAAACACGTCGGGCGACGGTGACCTCACCCACGGGCCCGACGCGCCGATCGAGCGAGCCCGGCTCAGGGAGCGGTGCTCATCTGGCCCGCGGAGCCGAGGATGCCGAGCACCACCAGCACCAGGAGCACGATGCCGCTGACGAACAGCACCCCACCCCGCTGCCCTCCGGACTCGCGCTTGCGCCGCTGGCCGACGACGATCATCACGATCGGCACGGCCAGGAAGATGACGAAACCGATCAGTCGTCCTGCGAGCTCTGCACCGTTCATCGTCCGCTCCCCTGCTCACCGACCGGGCCGCTCCCGTCCGCCTAGGATCAGCATCATGACGTACACGGGTGAGGTCGAGGTCGGCGGTCCCGCCGACGTGCAGTCCGCGGGCGACCTGCGGATCACGAAGCTGGCGGTCGGCGAGATGAGCAACAACGCGTACCTTTTGCGCTGCGAGCTCACGGGCGAGCAGGTGCTCGTCGACGCCGCGGCCGAGCCCGACCGGCTCCTCGAGCTCGTCGGCGACGCCGGCCTGGCGCGGATCGTCACCACGCACCGCCACCACGACCACTGGGGCGCCCTCGCCGCGGTCAAGGACGCCACCGGCGCCGAGACGGTCGCCGGCGAACGCGACGCGGAGGGCATCGACGTCGCGTCGGACCGCACCGTCGCGACCGGCGCACGCGTGCGGGTCGGCTCGTGCGAGCTCGAGGTCATCGAGGTCGTCGGCCACACGCCGGGCTCGATCGTGCTCGCCTACGACGACCCCGACGGCGTGGTCCACCTGTTCGTCGGCGACGACCTCTTCCCCGGCGGCGTCGGCAAGACCTGGACGCCCGAGGACTTCACCGCCCTGATCGGCGAGGTCGAGACGAAGCTGTTCGACCGCTTCCCCGACGACACGCACGTCTACCCCGGCCACGGCAGCGACACGACGCTCGGCGCGGAGCGCCCCCACCTGCCGGAGTGGCGCGAGCGCGGCTGGTGAACGGCCGCGCTCGCGGCAGCCGCTGACCTGCGGAACCGCGCGACCCTGCCTACGCTGCGAGCGTGAGATCGTTCGCCGTCGCAGCCGCCGTCCTGGCACTGACGGCCGGCTGCACCGGCGGCGGGGGCGACGACGGGACCGCGCAGCGCGCGTTCGACCAGACGTGCGGCCTGGTGCGCTCGGGCGTGGCCGCGTTCAACGAGAACGACTTCCCCGAGACCATCAAGCGGTTCCAGGCCGCGCTCGACCCTGCGCGACGCCTCGCCGACGCGACCGACGACCCGCGGGCCGACGAGCTTCTCGAGGCCGTCGAGTACTACGCGGCACTGCCCGCCGACCAGTACCGCCGGGCGTTCGAGTCGTCCCCGGACTTCAAGCGGCACCAGGCCACGACCCTCGGGCAGTGCGGCGACGCGCAGCCCGAGGACTCCCCCGACCAGGAGTCGCAGACCTGACCGGGCTGGTCAGAAGGTGACGGGCAGCTCGTCGACGCCGTAGACGAACGACAGCTGACGGAACGACAGCTCCGACTCCGGCACCGCGAGTGCGAGGTCGGGGAAGCGACGCAGCAGCCGCGGGAACACCGTGCGCAGCTCCATCCGGGCGAGCTCGGCGCCGATGCAGCGGTGGATGCCGTGGCCGAACGCGAGGTGCCCGCTGCGCGGCACCCGGAAGGGGTCGAAGTCCTCGGGCTTCTCCCCTGCAGCCGCCCCGTCGCGATTGGCGCCGCTCAGCGACGCGAGCAGCACGTCGCCCTTGCGGATGCGCTGGCCGAACAGCGTCATGTCCTCCTTGGCGAAGCGCGGGAACGCCACCTGCACGACGGAGAGGTAGCGCAGCAGCTCCTCGACGACGAGGTCGACGTCCTGCGACGTGCCGTTGCGCACGAGGTTGGCGTGCTTCTCCTCGCGCATGAGGACGATCGTGCCGAGCGCGATCATGCCGGCGGTGGTCTCGAAGCCGCCCGTGAACACGCCGTCGGCGAGCCCGGCGAGGTCGACGTCGCTGATGGCGTCGCCCTCGGCGCGGATGATCTGCCCGATCAGGCCCGGCCCCGGGTCGCGACGCTGTCGCGCGACGGCGTCGAAGAGGAACTCGCGCTGGGCCGACACCGCACCGAACGCGGCCGCCGCCCCGTTCGTCGCGTCGAACCGCGCACTGCCGAGGGCGGCGAACGCCTCGCGGTCGTCGTAGTCGAGGCCGAGCAGCTCGCAGATCGTCTGGAACGGCACCGGGAACGCGAGGTGCTTGGCCAGGTCGGTGGGCGAGCCCGACGCCTCGAACGCGTCGAGGGCGTCGTCGACGATCCGCTCGACGGCCGGGCCGAGCCGCGCGAGCCGCCGCATCGTGAACTCGGGCGTGACGATCTTGCGCAGCCGCGTGTGCAGCGGAGGGTCGGTGAACCCGAGCCCGCCGATGTCGTCGGACGTGGCCGGACCGTCACCGTGGAAGAGGTGGCGGATGTCGTTGGAGTAGCTGTCGCGGTCGGTCAGGACGGTGCGGGTCTCGTCGTACCCGGACACCAGGTAGGCGTTGAACGAGAACGGCAGCGAGAGCTTGTGCAGACGCTCCTGGCCGCGGATCTCGGCCAGCCGCGGCACCGGGTCGGTGCCGTGTCTCTGCAGCGGCACCTTCGTGGCCTCGGGGATGAAGGAGATGCGCGAGAGGTCGATCCCCTTGCGTCGTACCCGACGCATGACGAGCGAACCGGCCCAGGACGTCAGCCGTCCGCGTACGTCGATCACGTAACGAAGGTACTACTGGTGTTGCATCTGACAGGCAGGCGGAGCAAGGTGTCACCCAAACTCTGCGCCGGGGCGGACGCCCCGGTGCGTCGACGAGCGAGGGAGACGCATGACCACCGAGACCGCAGGAGTCCAGGGGCCGACGGAGCTCCGGAGGGTCATGGGGCCGAAGCTCCTCCTCCTGTTCATCGTCGGTGACATCCTCGGTGCCGGCATCTACGCGGTGACGGGACAGATGGCGGGCAAGGTCGGCGGACTGGTCTGGCTGCCGTTCCTCCTGGCGTTCGTCGTGGCCTCGATGACGGCGCTGTCGTACCTCGAGCTCGTCACCAAGTACCCGCAGGCGGCCGGTGCGGCGCTGTACGCGCACAAGGCCTTCGGCATCCACTTCGTCACGTTCCTCATCGCCTTCGCGGTGGTGTGCTCCGGCATCACGAGCGCGTCGACGTCGGCCAAGACCCTCGCCGACAACTTCACCGGTGGCCTCGACGTCAACGGCTGGACCGACGGCCCGGCCAGCAGCGGGACGATCGTCGCCATCGCGATGGCCTTCATGATCCTGCTGGCGATCATCAACCTGCGCGGTGTCGGCGAGAGCGTGAAGTTCAACGTGGTGCTGACCATCGTCGAGCTGGCGGCGCTGTCCATCGTGATCGGCGTCGGCTTCTACGCGATGACGCAGAACGGCGCCGACCTGTCGGAGGTCGTGACCTTCCGCGACTACGAGGACCGCGGCCTGTTCCTGGCTGTCACCGCCGCGACGTCGATCGCCTTCTTCGCGATGGTCGGGTTCGAGGACGCCGTGAACATGGTGGAGGAGGTCAAGGAGCCGAACAAGATCTTCCCGCGGACCATGCTGACCGGCCTCGGCATCGCGGTGCTGCTCTACATGCTGGTGGCCGTCTCCGTCGTCACCGTGCTCACCGCCCCCGAGCTCAAGGACATCTCCGACTCCGAGGGCCGAGCGCTGCTGGAGGTCGTCTCGAAGGGCGCCCCGGACTTCCCGATCGACCGCGTCTTCCCCTTCCTCGCGGTCTTCGCCGTGGCCAACACCGCGTTGATCAACATGCTGATGGCGAGCCGTCTGCTGTACGGGATGGCGAAGCAGGGCGTGCTCCCCCGTCAGCTCGGAGCGGTGCTGCCCGGACGCCGCACTCCGTGGGTGGCCGTCGCGTTCAGCACGCTGCTCGCGCTCGGCCTGATCTTCTACGTCACGCGCGACGCCGAGAGCAACGTGGTGGCCAACCTGTCGAACGTCACCGCGTTCCTGCTGCTGTGCGTCTTCGCCGTCGTGAATGTCGCGTGCCTGATCCTGCGCCGCAACCCGGGCGACGCGAAGCCGAACCACTTCGTGTCCCCGGGCGTCCTGCCTGCGGTCGCGGCCGTGCTGTGCGTGTTCCTCGCCGGTCCCTGGGTCGAGCGGGACGGTCAGGTGTACGTCATCGCGGGTGTGCTCATGCTGATCGGCGTCGTGCTCTGGGCCATCACCTACGCGATCAACCTGATCACCGGCAGCGCGGACAGCGAGTTCGAGGACGTCGAGAAGCTCGGTGACTGACTCCCCGCACTCGGTCGTCGTGGCCGGCTGGCTCCGGGTGGAGCCCGCCCGCCGCGACGCCTACGTGGCCGCGTGCCGTCCCGTCGTCGAGCTGGCACGCGGCACCGACGGCTGTCTCGCCTTCGCCCTGACGGCCGACAGCGTCGACCCCGGCCTCGTCGTAGTGCACGAGCACTGGCGCGACGAGGTCGCGCTGCTCGCCTTCCGTGCCCTGCCGGACGACGAGGCGGCCGAGCTTCCCGACGTGCTGGACGCCGACGTCCGCCGCTACCACGTGCAGGAGGAGGGCCCGGCCTGAGCCGCACCCTCCTCCTCGACGCGCGCGGGACGCGCCCCGCGGGACCGCTACTCCTTGGGCGCGCCGTGGTCGTCGTCGACCTTCTCGGGGTGCCTGCGGGAGTACCAGAGGCTCACGACGGTCGTCGTGCCGAGGATGACGACGATGGCGCCGAGGCTGGCGAGCGTCGGGATCTCGGGGACCTTCACGTGCTCGCCGCCGTTGATGAACGGCAGCTCGTTCTCGTGCAGCGCGTGGAGCAGGAGCTTGACGCCGATGAACGCGAGCAGCACCGCGAGACCCTGCGACAGGAAGACCAGGCGCTTGAGCAGGTCGCCGAGCAGGAAGTAGAGCTGACGCAGACCCATGAGTGCGAACACGTTGGCCGTGAAGACCAGGTACGGCTCCTTGGTGAGGCCGTAGATCGCCGGGATCGAGTCGAGCGCGAACAGCAGGTCGGTGGTGCCCAGCGCGATGATGACGAGCGCCATCGGGGTCAGCGCGCGGCGACCGTTCTCCTTCACGACGAGCTTGAGGCCGTCCCACTGCTCGGTGAGGTTGAAGCGACGCCGGGCGAACCGGACGACCGCGTTCTCGCCGTCGTCGTCGTGGTCGGTGTCGCGGATCAGGTTGATCGCCGTGTAGATGAGGAAGGCGCCGAACAGGTAGAAGATCCACGAGAAGTTGTTGATCGCCACGGCACCGACGGCGATGAAGATCCCGCGGAACACCAGCGCGATGATGATGCCGACCAGCAGGGCCTCCTGCTGGTACTTCCGCGGCACCTTGAAGCTCGCCATGATGATGATGAAGATGAACAGGTTGTCGATCGACAGGCTGTACTCCGTCAGCCACCCGGCGAAGAACTCCACGCCGTACTGCGAGCCGTGGTAGCTGAAGGTCCAGATGCCGAAGGCCACCGCCAGCCCGACGTAGATGGCGAGGTAGGTGGCGCACTCCTTCATCGACGGCTCGTGCGGCTTGCGCGCCACGACGAACACGTCGAACAGGATGATGGCGATGGTCACCCCGACGGTGATGGACCACTCCAGGGTCGAGACGTTCACTCAGGTTCCTCCGGTCGACAGACGTGTACCGGAGGTCTCTTCCGCCCGCGGACCGCGGGCCCGCAGCACCGGAGGGTCAGGCGGACCCCCGTGATGACGACGCTGCAGCGAAGGAATACTCCCCTCCGCCGAACATTGTTGCAGCCGGCACCGGCCTGGCGCACGGCGCGGGGGTCGGCCGGGGCCGAGGTCGCGCGCGCTCAGGCCCGACGGTCGAGCTCGGCCGCCACCCGCGCCCGGAAGGCGTCGGCGTCGAGCGTGCTCCCCGGGTCCCACTTGCCCGCGAGGCTCGTCTCGGAGTGGTAGCGCACGTGGTCCGCGCCGTTGCCCAGCCGCGCGACGATGGCCGCAGCGGCCACGACGGACGCGTCGAGCTGCGCCGTGGTCGGCTGCTGGGAGAACGGCTGCTGGGGTGCGTAGTCGATCTCGATGCCGACATAGGAGACGTTGCCGTCGCCGCCCTCCACCGGGCCGCTCGGTCGCGCCTCGCCGGCGTGGTTGGCGCGTCCGGCGGAGATCACGTGGCAGGTGCCGTCGCGGGCGACGAGCACGTGGCACAGCGGACCCCGCAGCCCCGGGCGACCGTCGCGCACCGTGGCCAGCGCCGGCTGCGGATCTGCGCCCGTGGCGCGGAAGGCCGTGTGGTGCATCAGCACGCCCACCGGGTCGAACGCCCACGGGCGGCCCCGCTCGAGCCACCCCTCGTCGCCCTGCACGCGCAGCCCCGCGCTGCGCAGCTCGTCGGCCAACCAGGTCAGCTGCACCCGCCGACGCCCCGGGATCGGCAGGTCCCGGACGTAGGGCATCCGGTCGAGCAGGGCAAGACCGCCGACCGCGAACGTCGTGGCCACGGCCCCGCCGAGCAGCATCCGACGACCCACGGTCGCCGACGACGACGTCGGGCGAGTGGTCGGCTCCTCGTCGATCCGTGTCATGGGCCTGCTCTCGGTCCTGGTCCCTGGCGGGACGCCTCGGGACGACGCTACGGGGCCCGACCCAGCTCCGCCGACGACGTCGCCGATCGCACTACCGTCGGCGACGCCCGCTCTACCGCGTCTCGACGTCGAGCGTGAAGGTGAGCGAGCGCGCCTGCAGCCAGCGGTGCCAGTCCGGGTGCGCGAAGGCGTCGGGCGGGGCGGTCTGCGGCTCGATGCAGACCGCGTGGTCGGGCTCGCTGTAGACCACCCACCAGGGTGCGTCGCTGGACAGCCGCAGCGTGAGCGCGTCGCCCCAGCGCACGACCGGGTCGCGAGCGAGCCGGAAGCAGTCGTCCCACGGACCCTCGCGGGGTGCGACGAGGCGACCGGTGGGCAGAGCACCGTCACGCTCGACCATCTCGAGCGGCGCGACGTCGACGTCGGCGCTCGTCCCGTCGGAGAGCGTGCGCCGGAACCACGGGTGCAGGCCGAGCGAGGCGCCCGGACCGGCGCCGTCCCAGCTGAGCGTGCAGACGAGCTGACGCGGCGTCAGCGCGTAGCGCAGCGTGGCACGACCGCGGACCGGCCACGGGTCGCCCAGCTCGACGGAGAAGGCCGCACCGTCGTCGGTCGCGTCGTCCTGCTGCCACACGGCGTCGAGACCGAGCCCGTGCAACGCGTTGCCGTCGCCGTCGAGCGGTAGGGCGTGACGCTGCCCGGCGTGCTCGACGGTGCCGCCGCCGATCCGCCCCGCCCAGGGGACCATCGGGTAGCAGCCCCGCGAGATCGACGTCGGTACGCCGGGGACCTCCTGCGTCGAGAGCAGCTCCTCCCCCGCGACGGTGAAGGACACCAGCCGGGCCCCGTGAGCCGGGTCGACCTCGATCGCGAGGTCGCCCGCAGCGGCACGGACGCTCACGCGTGCGCCTCGAGCATGCCGCGCAGCTCCTTCTTCAGCTCGCCGATCTCGTCGCGCAACCGCGCCGCGACCTCGAACTGCAGGTCGGCGGCAGCCGTGTGCATCTGCTCGCTCAGCTGCTCGATGAGCGCGGCGAGGTCGGCCGAGGGCAGGTCGGCGAGGTCGGCCGTGTGCTGGCCGAGCGGCACCGGCGCACCGCGACGCTTGTGGTCACCGGTGGCGGCGAGCAGCTTGGTCGTGTCGGCGTCCTCGCGAGCGAGCAGGTCGGTGATGTCGCCGATCTTCTTGCGCAGCGGCTGCGGGTCGATGCCGCGCTCGGTGTTGTAGGCCACCTGACGCTCGCGCCGCCGGTTCGTCTCGTCGATGGCCAGCGCCATCGAGTCCGTGATCCGGTCGGCGTACATGATCACCTGGCCCGACACGTTGCGGGCGGCGCGACCGATCGTCTGGATGAGCGAGCGTCCGGAGCGCAGGAAGCCCTCCTTGTCGGCGTCGAGGATCGCCACCAGGCTCACCTCGGGCAGGTCGAGGCCCTCGCGCAGCAGGTTGATGCCGACGAGCACGTCGTACTCGCCCATGCGCAGCTCGCGCAGCAGCTCGACGCGACGCAGCGTGTCGACCTCGCTGTGCAGGTAGCGCGTGCGGATGCCGGCCTCGAGCAGGTAGTCGGTGAGGTCCTCGGACATCTTCTTGGTGAGGGTCGTGACGAGCACGCGCTCGTTCTTCTCGACCCGGTCGCGGATCTGCGCCACGAGGTCGTCGATCTGGCCCCGCGTCGGCTTGACCAGCACCTCGGGGTCGACCAGGCCGGTGGGCCGGATGATCTGCTCGACCACCTCGCCACCGGTCTTCTCCATCTCGTAGTTGCCCGGCGTGGCCGAGAGGTAGACGGTCTGGCCGATGCGCTCGAGGAACTCGCTCCACGTGAGCGGACGGTTGTCCATGGCGCTGGGCAGCCGGAAGCCGTGCTCGACGAGCGTGCGCTTGCGCGACATGTCGCCCTCGTACATGGCACCGATCTGCGGCACCGTCACGTGCGACTCGTCGAGGACGAGCACGAAGTCCTCCGGGAAGTAGTCGAGCAGGCAGTTGGGCGCCGAGCCCGGCGCACGACCGTCCATGTGACGCGAGTAGTTCTCGATGCCGGAGCACGTGCCGACCTGCTGCATCATCTCGATGTCGTAGGTGGTGCGCATGCGCAGCCGCTGCGCCTCGAGCAGGCTGCCCTGCGCCTCGAGCTCGGCCAGCCGGTCCTTGAGCTCGATCTCGATGCTCTCGATCGCCCGGGTCATGATGTCGGGCCCGACGGCGTAGTGGGTCGCCGCGCCGACCGCGAGCTCGGTGTCCTCGCTGATCACCTCGCCGGTGAGCGGGTGCAGCGTCATGAGCCGCTCGATCTCGTCGCCGAAGAACTCGATGCGGACGGCCATCTCCTGGTAGACGGGGAAGATCTCGAGCGTGTCGCCCTTCACCCGGAAGGTGCCGCGGGTCGGCGCGACGTCGTTGCGGACGTACTGGGCCTGCACGAGCGTGCGCAGCAGCTCCTCGCGCGGCTTCTCGTCGCCGACCTTGAAGCGGATCATCCGCTCCATGTACTCCTGCGCCGAGCCGAGGCCGTAGATGCACGAGACGGTCGCGACGACGATCACGTCGCGTCGGGTGAGCAGCGACCACGTGGCGCTGTGGCGCAGCCGCTCGACCTCCTCGTTGATCGAGGAGTCCTTCTCGATGTAGGTGTCGCTCTGCGGGACGTACGCCTCGGGCTGGTAGTAGTCGTAGTAGGACACGAAGTACTCGACGGCGTTGTTCGGGAGCAGCTCGCGCAGCTCGTTCGCGAACTGGGCGGCCAGCGTCTTGTTCGGCAGCATCACCAGCATGGGTCGCTGGAGCCGCTCGGCGAGCCAGGCCGTGGTGGCGGTCTTGCCCGTGCCGGTCGCACCCATGAGCACGACGTCCTGCTCGCCGCCCTCGATCCGCTCCTGCAGCGCCTGGATGGCGGCGGGCTGGTCGCCCGCGGGCTGGTACTCGGAGACGACGGTGAAGGGGGCGACCTGGCGGCGCAGCTCGGACAAGGGCCTCATGTGCTCCACCGTACGACCCGCCACCGACAGTGGCGCGCTCGACGAGGTCCGGCCGGACGACCCGCCACGACGCCCCGGGAGTGACGTGCCGCGCGTCGTCGAGCCTAGGATGGATCCATGTCTGTATCGGAGCCGGAGGCCGACTCGCCAGCACCACCCGCGGTGCGTCCGCGGACGGCCGAGCGGCGAGCCGAGCGCTCGCGCGAGATCGTCGCCGCCACCCGCGCCCTGTTCGACGAGCGGGGCGTGCGCGAGGCGCAGATCGAGGACATCGCACGGGCCGTCGGCATCAACCGGGCCATCATCTACCGGCACTTCTCCAGCAAGGAGGAGCTGTTCGCCGTGACGCTGCTCGGCTACCTGACCGAGCTCGACGCCGCCCTCGCCCCCGGTGACGACCCCGACCTCGGCGCGGCCGAGCGGCTCGAGCTGCTCGTGCGGGCGTTCTTCGGCTACGGCCTCGAGCACCCGGCCTTCGTGGACTGTGCGCAGACGCTGCTGCGGCGCCGCGGCACCGAGCTCATGGAGGAGGTCAGCGAGGACGTCATGATCCGTCTCGGCACGGGCATGAGCGCCTGCCTCGGCCACGTCGTCGGCGTGCTGGAGGACGGCACGCGGACGGGCGACTTCGCCGTGGCCGACCCGCACCTGCTCGCCAACGTGCTCTACACGCAGGGCCTCGGCGCGCTGAACCTCGCCCACCTGCAGCTGTCGGTGCGCCGGCACATCTCGGGCCTGCCCGTCGTGGACCCGGTCGGCACCGACGACCTGCTGGCCCACCTGCTGCGCGGCGCGCTGGCCATGGCACGCGGCGCCTGAGCCCCACCCCCGGCACGCGAAGGACCCCCACGGCACCGCCGCGGGGGTCCTTCGCTCGTGCGGGTCGTCGGCGTCGGGTCGCCGAGGGTCAGGCGCCCTCGAGGATCGCGACGACGCCCTGGCCGCCGGCGGCGCAGATCGAGATGAGGCCGCGGCTGCCCGCGCCCTTCTCGTGGAGCAGCTTCGCGAGGTTGGCCACGATGCGGGCTCCGGTGGCGGCGAACGGGTGGGCCGCGGCGAGCGAGGAGCCCTTGACGTTGAGCTTGCTGCGGTCGATCGAGCCCAGCGGCACGTCGAGGCCGAGCTTCTGCTGGCAGAAGTCGGCGTCCTCCCACGCGGCCAGCGTCGACAGCACCTGGCCGGCGAACGCCTCGTGGATCTCGTAGTAGTCGAAGTCCTGCAGCGTCAGGCCGTTGCGGGCGAGCATGCGCGGGACGGCGTAGGCCGGGGCCATGAGCAGGCCCTCGGCGCCGCTGACGTAGTCGACGGCGGCGGTCTCGTAGTCGACGAAGTAGGCGCGCTTGGTCCAGCCGCGACGCTCCGCCTCCTCCTCCGAGGCGAGCAGCGCCACCGAGGCGCCGTCGGACAGCGGGGTGGAGTTGCCGGCCGTCATGGTCGCCTCGTCGCCGAGCTGCTTGCCGAAGACCGGCCGCAGCTTCGCCAGCTTCTCGACCGTGGAGTCGGGACGCAGGTGGTTGTCCTTCGTGACGCCGTGGAACGGGGTGACGAGGTCGTCCTGCCAGCCCTCGTCCCAGGACTTCGCGAGGTTCTGGTGCGACAGCGCGGCAAGCTCGTCCTGCGCCTCCCGCGTGATGCCCCAGGCGTGGGTGGTGCGGGCCTGGTGGTCACCCATCGACAGGCCCGTGCGCGGCTCGGCGTTGCGCGGCTGGTCGGGTGCGAGGTAGGCCGGGCGCACCTTGGCGAGGGCGGCGAGCCGGCCCTTGGTGTCCTTGGCGTTGTTGGCCTCGATGAGGATCTTGCGGAGCTTGTCGCCGATGGCCAGCGGGGCGTCCGACGTGGTGTCGGTGCCGCCGGCGATGCCGGACTCGATCTTGCCGAGCTGGATCTTGGCCGCGACCTGGAAGGCGGCCTGCAGACCCGTGCCACAGGCCTGCTGGATGTCCTCGGCGGGCGTCTCGGGCGACAGCGCGGAGCCGAGCACGACCTCGCGGGCGAGGTTGAAGTCGCGGCTGTGCTTGAGGACGGCACCGGCGACGAACTCGCCGACGCGCTCGCCCTCGAGGCCGTAGCGGGCGACGAGGCCGTCGAGCGCAGCGGTGAGCATCTCCTGGTTGGAGACGTTCTGGTAGACGGTGTTGGACCGGGCGAACGGGATCCGGTTGCCGCCGACGACGACGACCTTGCGGATGCTCTGGCCGGACGAGGCCTCGGCCTTCGCGGCCGAGGCCTTCTTGGCCGGGGCCTTCTTCGCGGCCGTCTTCTTCGCGGGGGTGTTCTCCGCCATGGCGCGGTGCTCCTTGCGCTTCGGGGTGGACGGGGTGGTCGGGTGGTGCCGAGCCACCGGGGTGGGTGCGACGATGGTGCCACGCGACGCGGTCCTCGGTCGCCTGCACGCCCGTGTGCGCCTCGCCACCCTCGGTGGACGTTGGTGTCACTCCAAGTTACAGTTTGCCTGCGAATCCAGATACCAATGGTATGCGAGAGATAGGACACACCCGGCGATGAGCGATCGTTACCAGGACCTGGCCCACAACCCGATCGGCAAGTTCCTCGTCAAGAACCTCGGACTGCCCAACCCTCCGTACCTGGAGCGCTACGAGGGCGGCCCGCTCGTCCAGGGCTCCGTGCTGACGGGCAGCGCCACGCAGGGCGACGTCGCGAAGGCCGTCACGGCCGCGCTGAAGGCGCTCAAGGTCGAGGCGACCGGCGTGCCCGCCCAGGGCAAGCGCTACAAGGGCCTCGTCTTCGACGCGACCGGCATCGCGGACGCGGCCGGCCTCGTCGCGCTCCAGGAGTTCTTCACGCCCGTGCTGCGCCAGCTCCAGGGCAGCGGCCGCGTCGTCGTGGTCGGGACCGTCCCCGAGCAGGCCGGCAGCGAGGGCGCCCGCGTCGCGCAGCGCGCCCTCGAGGGCTTCACCCGCTCGCTGGCCAAGGAGGTCGGCGGCGGCAGCACGGCGAACCTCGTCTACCTCGCCCCCGGCGCCGAGACGTCGCTCGCGTCGACCCTCGGCTTCTTCCTCTCCCCCAAGTCGGCCTACGTCTCCGGCCAGGTCGTGCGGATCGGCACGACGGGCATCACGTCGGTCACGGACCCGGTCGACCTCGAGAAGCCGCTGGCCGGCAAGGTCGCCCTCGTCACCGGCGCGTCGCGCGGTCTCGGCGAGGCCGACATGCGCACCCTCGCCCGTGACGGCGCCACCGTCATCGGCCTCGACGTCCCGCCCCTGGAGGCGGACCTCAAGGCCCTCGCCGACGAGCTCGGCGGCGGCTACATCGTCGGCGACATCACCGCCGAGGACGCCCCCGCCACGATCGCGGCGTACGTCAAGGAGAACTACGGCTCCGTCGACGTGGTCGTGCACAACGCCGGCATCACGCGCGACAAGCGCCTGCGCAACATGAAGCCCGAGAACTGGCAGCTCGTGGTCGACATCTCCGTCGGCGCCCCGCAGCGGATCACCGACGAGCTGCTCGCCCAGGGCCTCATCAACGAAGGCGGCACGGTCATCGGCATCGCGTCCATCGCCGGCATCGCGGGCAACAACGGCCAGACCAACTACGCCTCCGCGAAGGCCGGGGTCATCGGCTGGATCCAGGCGCTCGCCGAGCGCGTGGCCGGCGACGGCATCACGGCCAACGTCGTGGCCCCCGGCTTCATGGAGACCGAGATGGTCAAGACCATCCCGCTCGGCATCCGCGAGGCCGGCCGCCGCATGAACTCGATGTCGCAGGGCGGCCAGCCCGTCGACGTCGCCGAGGCCATCGCCTGGTTCGCCAACCCCGGCTCCGGCGCGGTGAGCGGCAACGTGCTCGGCGTCAACGGCCAGATGCTGCTGGGGGCGTCGTGACCACCAGGCAGTTCGAGGCGGCGCCGGCCACGCTGCCGCTCATGCTCAAGGCGGCCCTGCCGGCCCTCCCGGTCGTCGGCTCGCTGCCCGGCGTCAAGCACGCCTCCGGCACCGTGCCCGACCTGGTGCTCGAGCGGCACGGCGTCCGCACGGACCCGGCGCACCTGGAGCGCTACCTGGAGGTCTGCGCGTTCCCGCGCGCCGAGCACCTGCCGGTCACGTACCCGCACATGGCCGCCTTCGGGCTGCACATGGCGCTCATGACCGACACCTCGTTCCCGTTCGCGCCCATGGGTCTGGTGCACCTGCGCAACCGCATCACCCAGCACCGCCCGATCGGCCTCGACGAGGCGTTCGACGTGTCGGTGCACGCCGCCGACCTGCGACCGCACCCGAAGGGTCGTCTCGTCGACGTGCTCACCACCGTCATGGTCGGCGAGGAGGTCGTCTGGGACGAGACCATGACGCTGTTCTCGCGGGGGCGCGGCGGTGACGCCGAGACGTCGACCCCGGTCCTGGACGGCGTGGAGGCGCCGCGCGGCGTCGTGCACTGGCGGCTCGCGGGCAACTTGGGACGTCGCTACGGCGCGGTCTCGGGCGACCGCAACCCCATCCACCTCTACCCCGTCACCGCGAAGGCGTTCGGCTTCCCGACCAACATCGCGCACGGGATGTGGACGAAGGCGCGCAGCCTGGCGGCGCTGCAGAACCGGCTGCCCGACGCGTTCACGGTCGACGTCGAGTTCAAGAAGCCGGTCCTGCTGCCGACGACCGTGGTCTTCGGCTCGGAGTCCTCCGACGACGGCATCGTGTTCGGGGTCCGCGCGCAGAAGAAGGACGTGACCCACCTGGTGGGTCGGGTCAGCCACTGACGCCGTCACGGGCGTGACGTGATGCAGGTCTCGTCGTTGGTCCTCCCGGACCACCAGGAGGACCGATGACGAACCTGCTCACCCGCACCCTCGTGCTCGCCGTGTCCGCGGCAGCGGCCTGCGCCGCGCTGACGGCCCCGGCCGGCGCGGCGACGGTGGCTCCGCCGGCCTCGGCCACGACCGCCGCGGCCGCGCCGACGTCGGCCTGGAAGCCGCGGCCCGAGCAGTACCCCGCCACCACCACCCAGCAGGACCTCGCGATCCGCACGTCCGACGGGACGGTGCTGCGCGGCAACCTGATGCGGCCCGTCGACGCCGCCGGACGGACGGTGACCCGCCGCCTGCCGGTCGTCGTCACCATCACGGCCTACAACAAGAACGTCCAGTCCCAGGCCGGCGGCGTGCTCGGGACCGACCCGAGCTACCTGGTCAAGCGCGGCTACCTGCACCTCACGGTCGACGCCCGCGGCACCGGCAGCTCCGACGGCACCTGGTGCGCGTTCTGCTCGCGCGAGGACCGCGACTTCGGCGAGGTCATGACCTGGGCCGCCGAGCAGCCGTGGAGCGACGGACGCACGGCCATGAACGGTCCCTCCTACATGGGCATCGCCCAGCTCTTCGCCGCGGCGGACCGGCCGAAGGGCCTGCGAGCCATCTTCCCCCAGGTGCCCGGTGCCGACGTCTACCGCGACGTGGTGGCCTCCGGCGGTGCACTCGACGTCGGGTTCATCCCGCTCTGGCTCGGCCTCGTGAGCGGCACGTCGATCATCCCGCCGGCCCTCACCGCGACGGACCCCGGCACGGGCCTGGGCACCCTCGTGACCCACCTGCTCGGCAACGGGCTGTTCAGCAGCCAGCTCCTGCTGTCCGCCTTCACCGGTGGCGAGCCCGCCTACGACGGCGCCTTCTACACGCAGCGCTCGCCCCTGCAGGTCGCGTCGCGGATCACCGTGCCCACGTTCTTCATCGCCGGCCAGTACGACCTCTTCCAGCGCGGCACACCGCTCCTCTACGAGAACCTGCAGCGTCGTGGCGTCCCGACCCGCATGATCGTCGGCCCCTGGGACCACCTGCAGGGATCGTCGGGCGCCGAGGTCGGCGACGCCGGGTACGGCAGCATCGAGCAGCTGCAGCTGCGCTGGTTCGACCACTACGTCAAGGGCCTCCCCAACCAGCGGCTCGACGAGATCGCCGGTCTCAGCAGCTACGAGCAGGGCAGCGGCCGCTGGGTGCGCGGGACGTCGTGGATGCCGTCCAGCCTCACCCCGCGCACGTTCCGGCTCAGCGGCACGGCCACGACGGCCGGCACGCCGGGTGGCCTCACCGCCGGGACGCCGCGCAGCGGCAGCACGACCGTGCCGGCCGTCCCCGTGCAGGGTCTCTGCACGCGCTCGGCCAACCAGTGGACCGCGGGCATCCTGCGCCAGGCGCTGCCGGACCTGCCGTGCTTCACGAACAACTCCTTCAACGACAGCCTCGGCCCCGTGTTCGAGACCGCCCCGCTGAAGGCCGACGTCGTCGTGCAGGGACCGCTCAACGCGCGCCTCTACACGTCGTCCCCCGCCGGCGACGGCATGCTCTCGGTCACCGTCTCCGACGTGGCGCCCGACGGCACGGTCTCCCGGCTCACCGGCGGCTGGCAGGTGCTCTCGCACCGCGCGCTCGACCGCTCACGATCGCGCTACGTCGACGGCACCCTGGTGCAGCCGTACCACCCGTTCACGCGCGCGGCCCAGGCTCCGCTCGCCCCCGGCCAGGTCGCGCCGATCGACGTCGAGGTCTTCCCCACCCGCGCGCGCATCCCCCAGGGACACCGGCTGCGCGTCTCGGTGCAGGGCTTCGACGCGCCGCACCTGCTGCCGACCCTCGGCTCGCTCCTGCCGTCGCTCGTGCCGATGACGGTGCTCACCGGTCCGCAGCACCCGTCGTCGCTGTCCTTCGGGACGCCGTGACGGGTGGGCCGTCGGGCCAGGGCGATCGAGGGCAGGGCGATCGGGGCAGGCCGGTCGGGTGCAGCGAGGTCAGTCGCGGGGCGTGACCCGTCGGATCAGCCCCTCCTGCGCGACGGTCGCGACGAGCGTGCCGTCCTCGGCGAACACCCGGGCCGTGCTCAGCCCGCGCGCACCCGACGCCGACGGCGACGTCTGGTCGTACAGCAGCCACTCGTCGGCGCTGATCGGGCGGTGGAACCAGATCGTGTGGTCCAGCGACGCAGGCTGCACCCGCGGTGAGCTGATCAGCTCGCCGTGCGGCAGCAGCGCGACGCCCAGCAGGCTGAAGTCGCTGATGTAGACGAACGCCGCCGTGTGGATGATCCGCGACGCCGGCAGCGTGCCGTCGGCCCGGAACCAGAGCCGCTGCACCGCCGGCACCGTCGCCCGCGTCGGGTCGTCGGCCGGGCGGTTGTCACCGATGTAGCGCAGGTCGAACGACGACCACTCACGCTTCCACGACTCCACCTCCTGCGGCCGGACCTGGCGGATCACGTCGAGCAGCGGTACCGACTCCTGCGGCGACGGCACCTGCGGCATGACGTCCTGGTGGTCGAACCCCTCCTCCGTGCGCTGGAACGACGCGGTCATGTAGAAGATGTTCTCGCCGTGCTGGCGCGCCGCGATCCGCCGCGTCGTGAACGATCCGCCGTCGCGCACGTTCTCCACGTCGTACACGATCGGGATCGACGGGTCGCCGCCGAGCAGGAAGTAGGCGTGCAGCGAGTGGATGTGCCGGTCCTCCGGCACCGTCAGCTGAGCGGCCGTCACCGCCTGGGCCGCCACCTGGCCACCGAAGACCCGCTTCAGGCTGGACCCCTCCGGCTGGCCGCCACGGAACAGGCCCACCTCGAGAGGTTCGAGGTCCAGCAGGGTCACGAGCTCGTCGAGGGATGCAGGCACGCGCAGATCCTACCGATCCGCACGGCCGCCCCGCGCCGGCGTGCGGAGGTGGAGAGCGGGCTCACACCGGGTTGGCGAGCTCGTTGCCGCGCTGCCTGCTCGGGTCTCGTCGTGCTGCTGCGCTGCCTGCAAGGGGTTTCGTCGTGCTGCTGCGCTGCCTCGGCTGGCACTGTGTCTGGTCTTCGAAAGCGCCTCGACCGGGCGGCTGGCGATGGCGCTGGGCTGGGGTCTCGGGCTGCGGGTTCGGCACGGGGTGGACGCACGATGCTGCGTTCGGGCGCTGCTGGTCCCACACGTCTGCGTTGGCTACGGGATCCCGTCGTGAACGCAGGATTCTTGCGCCGCGCTGCCCGCCATCGGTGGGTCATGAACCGCAGGAACGCTCCTGAGGGTGCAGATCCACCGATGGTGGGCGAGACCGCGTCAGTCCTGGTCGTCCTTGCGCTGGCGGGCGAGGAACTGCTCGAACTGGTCGGCCAGCTCGTCGCCGCTCGGCAGGTCGCCGTCCTCGGCGAGGAGCGACTCGGCGGCGCCGCGGGTGAACGCGTCGTACTGCTGCTCGAGGCCCGCGAGGACCTCGGCACCGCCCTGGTCCTCGATCTGACGCTCGATGTCGGCCACCGTGGCGCCCTGCACGGCGCGCAGCGGGTCGAGGTCGAGGTCGAGGCCCGTGCGGTCGAGCACCGCCTCGAGCAGCGCGAGCGCCGCCGGCGGGTAGTCGACCTGGGTCAGGTAGTGCGGCACGTGCGCGACGTAGCCGGCGCTGTCGAGGCCGCGCTGGGTCAGCCGGTACTCCAGCAGCGACTGCGCCGACGACGGCACCCGCACCTCGGCCTGCCACAGGTTCGTCCGGTCGACGAGCTCCGGGCGCGAGCCGTGCGCCGTGATCATCGTGGGCCGGGTGTGCGGGACGCCCATCGGCACCGCGCCGAGGCCGAGCGTCAGGCTCACGTCGAGGTCCTCCACGACCTCCTGCACGCCGTCGACGAACGACTCCCACCGGAAGTCCGGCTCCGGACCGGTCAGCACCAGGTACGGGGTGCCCGACCGGTCGTGCTCGCGGACGACGTCGAGCCGCGGCTCGTCGTAGTCGACGTAGTGGTCCTGGCGGAACGTGATGAACGGACGCCGCGCGCGGTAGTCGTACAGCTCGTCGACGTCGAAGCTGCGCAGCACCTCACCGCGTCCGGAGAGCAGGTGCTGTGCCGCGATCCGCGGCGCCCCGCCCGCGGTCAGGAACCCGTCGAGGGCATGGATCAGGACCGGGCCGTCGCCGGAGGGCGTCGGGTCGGTCGCGTCGTCTCGGTCACGTCGTGAGGGCCACTTCATCGTCAAGCCCTCAGAGGTCCGCGTTGTTCCCGGTCAGCCGCAGCCAGGCGGCGTGCGTGTCGGCGGCCACGGCGTCGGGTGTCAGCCCGAGGCGCTCCAGGATGACCGGACGCTTCGCGTGGTCGAGGAACTCCTGCGCCACGCCGTGCACGCGCACCGGCACCTCGCTCTCGACGTCGCGCAGCGCCTGCGTGAACGCTGCCCCGACACCACCGGTCCGACCGTTGTCCTCGACGGTCACGACCAGGCGGTGCTCGGCGGCGAGCTGGACGACGGCGGGGTCGAAGGGCTTGACCCAGCGCGGGTCGACGACCGTGACCCCCAGTCCCTCGGCCGACAGCTGCTCCGCCGCGGCGAGGCAGGTGGGCACCATCGAGCCGACCGCCAGCACGAGCACGTCCTGCTGGTCGCCGCGGGCCAGCACGTCGCACGTGCCGACCGTGTCGATCGCCTCGACGTCGGCGGGCACGGCGCCCTTCGCGAAGCGCACGACGGTGGGCGCGTCGTCGACGTCGACGGCCTCGCGCAGCAGCTCGCGCAGACGCGCTCCGTCGCGGGGCGCTGCCAGACGCAACCCCGGCACGAGCTGCAGCATCGACATGTCCCACATGCCGTTGTGGCTGGCGCCGTCGTCGCCCGTGACGCCGGCGCGGTCGAGCACGAAGGTGACGCCGCACCGGTGGAGGGCGACGTCGAGCAGCACCTGGTCGAACGCGCGGTTGAGGAACGTGGCGTAGACCGCGACCACGGGGTGGAGACCGGCCATCGCCATGCCGGCGGCGCTCGTCGCGGCGTGCTGCTCCGCGATGCCGACGTCGAAGACGCGGTCGGGGAACTTGTCGGCGAACGCGTCGAGACCGACCGGGTAGAGCATCGCCGCGGTGATGCCGACGACGTCGGGGCGCTCGTCGGCGATCCGGACGACCTCGTCGCGGAACACCGACGTCCACCCGGCCGGCGCGACCGACACGGCGTCACCCGTCGTGCGGTCGAACTGCGGCGCCTGGTGCATCTGGTCGTTCTCGTTCGCGACGGCGATGTCGTAGCCCTGGCCCTTGGTGGTCAGGACGTGCACGAGCACGGGACCGCCGAAACGCTTGGCGTGCGCGAGGGCGGACTCGACGGCCTTGCGGTCGTGCCCGTCGACCGGGCCGACGTACTTCAGGCCGAGGTCCTCGAACATGCCCTGCGGCGCGAGGACGTCCTTGAGGCCCTTCTTGATCGCGTGCAGGGCGTCGTAGGCGGCCGGGCCGACCGAGCCGCCACGGTTCAGACGCTCGCGGATCGCGCCGAGCGCCGGCTCGTAGCGCGGGTTGGTGCGGATGTCGGTGAGCCGGTTGGCGAGTCCACCGACCGTGGGCTGGTAGGAGCGCCCGTTGTCGTTGACGACGATGACGACGCGCCGGTCCTGCGAGGCGGCGATGTTGTTGATGGCCTCCCAGGCCATGCCGCCGGTCATGGCGCCGTCGCCGATCACCGCGACGACGTGGTCCTCGCGCCCCAGCACCTGGTTGGCCCGCGCCATGCCCTCGGCGTAGGACAGGCTGGTGGAGGCGTGGCTGTTCTCGACCCAGTCGTGCTCGGACTCCGCCCGGCTGGGGTAGCCCGACAGGCCACCCTCCTGGCGCAGGGTGTCGAAGTCACGGGCCCGGCCGGTGACCATCTTGTGCACGTACGCCTGGTGGCCGGTGTCCCACACGATGCGGTCGCGCGGGGAGTCGAAGACCCGGTGCAGCGCGAGCGTCAGCTCGACGACACCGAGGTTCGGGCCCAGGTGCCCGGCGTGCGCGGCGACGGCGTCGATCGTGCGCTCGCGGATCTCGTGGGCGAGGGTCTCGAGATCGGCGTCGGACATCGCCCGCAGGTCCGCGGGGCCGGTGATCTCGTCGAGCAACGCCATTCGGTCAGTCTAGCCAGCGGGCCTCACGCACGCCCGGCACCACCGTCAGGTGCGGTAGCGACCGCGCAGGTGCGTCAGGGCGGGTCCGTCGCGCAGGTCGACGTCGTCGACGGTGCCCCGCAGGAGCAGGCCCCACCCCTCGTGCCCGGGCTCGACGTCGTCGAGGCTGACGCCGACGCACGCGACGGCGTCGTCGAGGCGCGGTCCCCAGGGTCCGTCGCTCCACGACCCGAGCGTGAACGGCCCGCCGGGCGCCGGCGCCGTCCCCGCGAAGGCGTCGGCGAGGTAGGCGTGGTCCGCCCCGAGCACGTTCACGCTCACGCGCTCGGGGCGGGCGTCCCAGAGGTCGGACTCCTCGTCGACCAGCGCCAGCACCCGGGCCGGGTCGCCCGCGGCGAGCAGGAACGAGGAGACGGTCAGCCCGACCCTCCCCCGCCCCTCGCCGGCCGCCCAGACCGTCACGGCCGCCGGCAGACGGCCGCGCAGGCGCCGGAGCACGTCGCGCTCCCCCTCGGGCGGCACGAACGGGTGCTCGTCGTGGATCGTCACGCCGTCAGCCTAGGCAGCACCGGGGCTCGCGGCAGCGCGGCGGTCGTCCACGGGGGCGTCCGGCGGGACCGTCACCGGGGACGCGCGGTCTCGTGCTCGATCGTCGCGCGGGTGTCCTCCTCGGCCGAACGTCCGGCGAACGTCCGCGCCCCGGGGACACCACGGTCCTGCACGAGGTTCAGGGCCGGCACGCGGTCCTCCACGACGAACGTGGCCCGCGTGAACGCCTCCGCGCCCGGGGTCCGCACCTGGGGCAGGCAGCGGAACTCGGCCGTGAGGTCGTCGGGCGTGATGCGGGTGCGCACGTAGCCGCGGAGGTTGTTCTGCAGCCTCAGGTGCGGGTTCCACCGCAGCCACGGGTGCGCGGTCACGGCGCTGTCGGCCCCGTTGCCGCCCGACGTGACCGACGAGCACACGAGCTCGGTGCCGACGCTGCGCGACGTCGGGTCGTCGTAGTCGAGCTTCAGCTCCGAGGCCCAGTGGGCGTGCACGTCGCCCGTGAGCACCACCGGGTTGCGGACCTGCGCGTCGACCCAGCCGCGCGTGATGCGGTCCCGCGACGCCTGGTAGCCGTCCCAGGCGTCCATCGACACCGTCTTCACCGGACCGTCGGTGCTGTCGCGCTGGGCGAAGAACACCTGCTGGCCGATGACGTCCCAGCGGGCCCGCGAGCGACGGAAGCCGTCGAGCAGCCAGCGCTCCTGCGCAGGCCCGACGATGCTGCGGCGCGGGTCGACCGCCGCCGGGCAGTCGGCCCTGTACCCGTCGCCGCAGCCCTGGTCGTCGCGGAACTGGCGCGTGTCGAGCATGTGGAACGACGCGAGCGCACCCCAGTGCAGCCGACGGAACAGCTGCAGGTGGTCCCCCCGCGGGATCGAGGAGCGGCGCAGCGGCATGTTCTCGTAGTAGGCGCGGAACGCTGCCGCCCGGCGCGCGGCGAACCCGGGCTTCTCCTCGATGTTCTCGGGGGTGTCGCCCGCCCAGTTGTTGTCGACCTCGTGGTCGTCCCACACGACGAGCCACGGTGCGGCCGCGTGGGCGACCTGCAGGTCGGCGTCGGCCTTGTACTGCGCGTGCCGCTGGCGGTAGGAGGCGAGGTCGACGGTCTCCGGACCCTCGTGGTCGCGCACGTTCCCGCCGGGCGCCACGTAGTCGTGCGCCGTGTACTCGTAGAGGTAGTCGCCCAGGTGGAGGACGAGGTCGGGCTGGTCGGCCGCGATGTTGCGGTAGGCGCTGAAGTAGCCGTGCTCGAGCTGGGCGCAGGAGGCGAACGCCATCGTCATCGAGGCGGGCAGCGTGCCCGGCGTCGGCGACGTGCTGGTGCGGGCGGCGCGGGAGACGTGGCGCCCGGCCCGGAAGCGGTACCAGTACTCGCGACCGGGTCGCAGTCCGTCGACCTCGACGTGCACGCTGTGGGCGTGCTGCGCGAGCGCGGTCACGCGACCGCTCCGCACGACGCGACGGAAGCGCGGGTCGCTGGCCACCTGCCAGGTGAGCGCGACGGGGCGGTCGGGCATGCCACCCCGGCCGTCGGCGGCGGTCGGGTCGAGGGCGAGCCGGGTCCAGAGCACGACCCCGTCGGGCACGGGGTCGCCCGAGGCGACGCCGAGCGTGAAGGGGTCGTGGGGCAGTGCGTCGGCGTGCCGGCGTCGGTCCGCGGCGGCCCCCGAG
>NZ_JAMXRU010000059.1 GCF_024124745.1 Aeromicrobium sp. CnD17-E | reverse complement strand
CCGGCCCGAGCGCGCCCGCGAGGCGCTCGGGGCGATCGAGACGTCGTCGCGCCAGGCCGTCGCGCAGATGCACCAGATCGTCGGGCTGCTGCGCTCCGACGACGACGCCGCGCCGTCGGACCGCGGCCCCCAGCCGGGCCTCGACGACGTCCGCCAGCTCGCCGTGACCACCGACCGCCCCTCCGTCGAGGTGCACTGCGTGGGGGAGACGTTCCCCGTGCCGGACACGGTCGGGCTGTCGCTCTACCGGGTCGCGCAGGAGGCGCTCAGCAACGTGCGACGTCACTCCGCGGCGACGTCGGCGCGGGTGACCCTGCGCCACCTCAGCGAGCCGGGGGAGCGCGCCGCGGTCGAGGTCGAGGTGCTCGACGACGGTCCGGTCCGCTCCACGCCCCGCGAGGACGGCGGCGGGTTCGGGCTCGACGGCATCCGCGAGCGCGTCGCCATGCACGGCGGCCTCGCCGACATCGGCCCCCGACCCGCAGGCGGCTTCCGCGTGCGGGTGCGCATCCCCGTCGACCGGGAGGACGCATGAGCGACCCGACCCCCATCCGCGTCCTGCTCGTCGACGACCAGGAGCTGATCCGCGCCGGGTTCTCGATGATCCTGGAGATCGAGGAGCACGTCGAGGTCGTGGGCGAGGCGCGCGACGGCGACGAGGCGCAGCGTCAGGTCGCGGCGCTCTCGCCCGACGTCGTCCTCATGGACGTGCAGATGCCCGGCACCGACGGCATCACCGCCACCGAGCGCATCGTCTCGGACCACCCCGGCACGCGGGTGCTCATCCTCACGACGTTCGACGACGACGAGTACCTCTTCGCAGCCCTGCAGGCCGGGGCCAGCGGCTTCCTGCTCAAGAACTGCCCGCCCGAGGACCTCGTGAGCGCCATCGGCCTCGCCGCCCAGGGCCACGGGCTGCTCGCGCCCGAGGTGACACGTCGGGTCATTGCCCGCTCCACCGGCCGCGCCCGCGGCGACGCGACCGTCCTCGACGACCTGACCGACCGCGAGCGTGACGTGCTCCGCGCCCTCGCGCGCGGCCTCAGCAACGCCGAGATCGCCGCCGAGATGTACGTGAGCAGCGCGACCGTGAAGTCGCACGTCTCGCGCATCCTCACCAAGCTCGGCGCCCGCGACCGCGTGCAGGCGGTGATCGTCGCGTTCGAGTCGGGCCTGATGGATGACTGAACCCGATGCCCGAACCCGACTGAGCGCAGCGAAGGAGCGGTGAGGGCAGGTCGAGTGGTGCACGCCGAAGGCGTCCCGCTGTATCGAGACCTCTGCAGCGGTCAGGCTCGGGTGCGTGCCCGCTCGACGCTGATCCGCGCCGAGTGGTCTCGATACGCCGATGCGGCGCTCGTGCCTCGCGCGCGTCGACTACTCGACCAGCGGTTGGAGGGCGTGCCCGCTCGACGCTGATCCGCCCCGGGTGGTCTCGATACGTCGATGCGGCGCTCGTACCTCGCGCGCGTCGACTACTCGACCAGCGGTGGGGGTGGGTGCTGGGGTGGATGCACGACTCTGCGTTCGCGTGCGGGAGGGTCGAGGACGCTGCGTTCGTGAGGGGATCCCGTCACGAACGCAGACGCGTTCGCCCTCCGTCGGTGGATTCCCCACCGCAGGAGCGGTCCTGAGGGTGCAGATCCACCGATGGGGCGGGAGATCGCCCGAGATGAGACGGAGCGACGGGTAGTCGCAGGGAGGAGGCGGCGTGGCCGCGCGGCCGATGCGGCGAACCTGGACGGATCCCTAGCGTGGACGCATGATCACCGTCGAGAAGCTCAGCAGACGCTACGGGGACGTCACGGTCGTCGACGACGTGTCCTTCGAGGTCCGGCCGGGTCGCACCACCGGTTTCGTGGGCGCGAACGGCGCGGGCAAGACCACCACCATGCGCATGATCATGGGGGTGCTCGGGGCCAGCGCGGGAGACGTGCTGTGGAACGGGCAGCCGATCACCGCCGACGTGCGCCGCTCGTTCGGCTACATGCCCGAGGAGCGCGGGCTCTACCCGCGCATGAACCTCGTCGACCAGCTCGTCTACTTCGCGCGTCTCCACGGCCTCGACCCCCGCGACGCCCGCTCGCGCGTCGACGAGCTGCTCGAGCACTTCGACCTCACCGACCGCGGCGGCGACCTGCTCGACACGCTCTCGCTCGGCAACCAGCAGCGCGTCCAGATCGCCGCGTCGCTCGTGCACCGCCCGAGCGCGCTCGTGCTCGACGAGCCGTTCTCCGGCCTCGACCCGCTCGCCGTCGACTCGATGGTCGAGCTGCTGCAGCAGGAGGCCGCCGACCTGCCGCTGCTGTTCTCCAGCCACCAGCTCGACCTCGTCGAGCGGCTCTGCGACGACCTCGTCATCCTCTCCGGCGGCCGCGTCGTGGCCGCCGGACCCGTCGACGAACTGCGCGACCGTGGTGCCGTCCGCTACCGCGTCGTCATGGACGACATCGACGCCGCCTGGCTGCGCGACCTGCGCGGGGTGCGCACCCTCGACGTCGACGGCGAGGAGGCGCTCGTCGAGCTCGACGGACTCCAGCCCGCCGAGCTGACGCGTGCCGCCTTCGAGCGCGGTCCGGTCGTCGAGGTCGCCCGCGTGCACCAGCCCCTGTCCGACATCTTCCGGGAGTCCGTCCGATGAGCACCCACACCCCGCACCCCGACCAGAGCAGCGGCACCCGCGCGCCGCGCGACGCGTGGAAGGTCGTCGCGCGTCGCGAGATCGACGTGCAGGTGCGGACCAAGTCGTTCCGCATCGGCCTGCTCGTCACGGTCGTCGGCATCGTCGCCACGATCGTCGGCGTCCACTGGTTCCAGAACCGCGACACGACCCAGACGGTCGCCGTCGTCGAGCCCGCGGCCGCCGCCGTGGTCAAGGCCGCCGACCAGCTCGCCGGCGACGACACCCTCACCATCCGCTCGAAGGACGTCTCCGACACCGCCGCCGCGGAGCGAGCGGTGAAGGACGGCGACGTCGACGCCGCCCTGCTCGCGACCGACGACGGCTACGAGCTGGTGGGGGAGCGCGACATCGACGCGACCGTGCAGCAGTCCGTGACCGCAGCGGTGCGCGCGACGGCCCTGCAGGAGAACGCCGCCGCGCAGGACGTCGACCTGTCGGCACTCGACGCCGGCACGACCACGTCCGAGCGGCTGCTCGACCGAGGGGCCGACGACGGCGGGCTGCGTCAGGCGACGTCGTTCGTCTTCGTCCTGCTCTTCTACCTGACCGCGATCGTGCTCGGCATGGGCATCGCGAACAGCGTGACGCAGGAGAAGGAGAGCCGGGTCGTCGAGATCCTGGCCGCCGCCGTCCCCATCCGTCAGCTGCTGTGGGGCAAGGTCGTGGGCAACACCGCGCTCGCCGTGCTGCAGATCGTCAGCTACGCCGCAGCCGGGGTCGTGGGGCTGCTGCTCACCGGGCAGACCGGTGCGCTCGACGTGGTCGGCCTGCCGATGCTCTGGTACGTCGTGTTCTTCCTCGTCGGCTTCGTCGCCCTCGCAAGCCTCTGGTCGGTCGCCGGGTCGCTCGCCTCGCGCACGCAGGACCTCCAGTCGACGACGATGCCCGCGCAGATGCTCCTGCTCGTGCCCTACTTCCTCGCCATCCTGGGCGGCGAGAGCATCAAGACGGTCGTGTCGATGATCCCCGTGGTCTCGTCGATGATGATGCCGGCGCGGCTCGTGGAGGGGTCGGTGCCTGCCTGGCAGGTGGCGGTCGCCCTCGGCGGCACGCTGCTCGCGGCGGTGCTGCTGGTGCGCGTCGGAGCCCGCGTGTTCGAGCGGACGCTGCTGCGCACCGGCGACAAGATCGGCTACCGCGAGGCGCTCTCGCTGGCCGAGTAGGCCCTGCGTCAGCCCTGGGTCGGCTCTGGGTCAGTCCGACGTCAGGACGGCGCCGCCCCCGGGAGCCCGAGCACGGGCACCTGGGGGTGGGCGTCGTCGTGGACGAGGTCCGGCGACGACGTGTACGGCTCCCAGCCCAGCAGGTCGACGAGGTGCGGACGCACCGCGTCGGCCGCCTCGGGCACGCGGACTCGGCGTCCCAGCTCCGCGGTCAGCGTGGTCACGCCGGCGTCGGCGATGCCGCAGGGCACGAACCGGTCGTACCAGGCGAGGTCGACGTCGGCGTTGAGCGAGAAGCCGTGCATCGTCACACCGCGGGTCACGCGGATGCCGATCGCGGCGATCTTGCGCTCCGGGCCGCGGTGGTCGGCGGCCACCCACACCCCGGAGCGGCCGGGCACCCGGCCGGTCGCGACCCCGAGGTCGGCGACGGCGCGGATCAGTGCCTCCTCCACCCGTCGGACGTAGTCGACGACGAGCACGTGGGAGGGCAGCCGCGTGATCGGGTAGCCGACCAGCTGGCCCGGGCCGTGGAACGTGATCTTGCCGCCGCGGTCGACGTCGACGACCGGCGTGCCGTCGAACGGACGCTCGTGCGCCTCGGTGCGCTTGCCGGCCGTGTAGACGGGCGGGTGCTCGAGCAGGAGGGCGGTGTCGCCGATCTCGTCGGTCACCCGCTGCGCGTGCAGCTCGCGCTGCAGCTCCCAGGCCGCCTCGTAGTCGAGGGCGCGGTCGCCGTACCAGTCGTCGATGATCTGCAGGCTCACGCTCCTACCGTAGCCCCGGTGTGGACGGCCGCTCGACGCGCACGGGCGGGGCGTCGAGGCTGACGCCATGACCAGCTGGCTGGCGGCGCTCGTGACGTGGTGCAGCACGCTGCTCGGCACGGGAGACGCCGACGCCGCCTGCCTCGAGCTGGGCCGTCTCGACGCCCGACGGGCGGTGGCGTTCCTGAGCGGCGACCCGGAGCGGCTCCGCGACGTCTACGCCACGCCCACGCTGCGCGAGGCCGACGCGAGCGTCCTGCGCGGATGGTCCGACCGCGGGCTGCGGCTCGAGGGCATGGCGCAGCAGCGGACGTCGTGCCACGTGGTCGCGAGGTCCAGCCGGCAGGTGGAGCTCGATGTCGTCGACCGGCTGGGGCCCACCCGTGCCGTAGGCCCGCAGCAGGCGTACCGGCTGCCCAGCGACCAGCCGACCCGACGCAGGGTCGTGCTCACGTGGACGGCCGACGGGTGGCGCATCGGCGCGGCCCGGTGAGCGTCAGGCGAGGGCGGAGCGGAGGGCCGACGCGAGGTCGGCGTCCTCGAAGACGAACCCGTTGTCGAGCAGCACCCGCGGCACCATGCGCAACGAGCCGAGCAGGTCGTCCGAGAGCGCCCCCAGCGCCACGCGCAGCACGGGAGCCGGCGCGACGAGCACGGTCGGGCGGCCCAGCACGTCGCCGAGCGTGTTCGTGAACTCGGCGTTCGTCGGCGCCTCCGGCAGCGACAGGTTGACCGGGCCGCTGATGCTCTCGCGCTCGAGCAGGAAGGCGACGGCGCGCACCCAGTCGCGGCGCGACATCACCGACATGCGCTGGCGACCGTTGCCCAGGCGCGGACCCAGTCCGAGCTTGAACGGCAGCAGCATCGGCCCCAGCAGGCCGCCCTCGTCGTCGAGGGGGAGACCGGTGCGCAGGTGCACCACGCGCTGGCCGGCCTGCTCGGCCTCGACCGTGGCACCCTCCCACGCGACGCAGAGGTCGGCGAGGAAGCCCTTGCCGCGACCGGCCGACTCGGTCAGCCGGTCCTGGCCGCGGTCGGCACCGTAGATGCCCATGGCCGACCCCGACAGCAGCACCGTGGGGGAGCTCGACGCCGCCACCGCCCGCGCGATGGTCGTGGTCGAGTCGACCCGCGACGACCACAGCTGCTTCTTGTAGCTCTTCGTCCGGGGCCACCGGGCGATCGTCGCGCCCGACAGGTTGACGACGGCGTCGGCGCGGTCGACCAGCACCTGGTCGATCCGGCCGGCGGCGGGATCCCACAGGGAGGCGTCAGGACCGGGGGTGCCCGAGCGCACCAGGCGCGTCACCTGGTGGCCCTGGTCCCGCAGGTGCGAGACCAGGGCCGAGCCCAGGAAGCCGGACGCGCCGCCGACGACGACGTGCATCAGCGGGTCAGAGCTCGCCCTCGAAGGAGCCGCTCTGCAGCCGCTCCTTGACCGCCGTCAGGAACCGACCGGCGTCGGCACCGTCGATGAGGCGGTGGTCGTAGGTGAGCGCCAGGTACGCCATGCTGCGCACCGCGATGCTGTCGCTGCCGTGGGCGTCGGTGATGACCACCGGACGCTTGACGACGGCACCGACGCCGAGGATCGCGACCTGCGGCTGGTTGATGATCGGCGTGTCGAAGAGCGCGCCGTTGCTGCCGAGGTTCGTGATCGAGAACGTGCCACCGGACAGCTCGTCGGGCTTGATCTTGTTCGTGCGGGTGCGCTCGGCAGCGTCGGCGATCTTGCGCGCCAGCCCGGCGATCGAGAGGTCGCCGGCGTCCTTGATCGTGGGCACGAGCAGACCGCGCTCGGTGTCGACGGCGATGCCGAGGTGCTCACCGGCCGGGTACGTGACCGTGCCGGCCTCGAGGTCGAGCGCCGCGTTGAGCGTCGGGTACTGCTTGAGCGCCTCGACGGCCGCCTTCGCGAAGAACGGCAGGAACGTCAGCTTGACGCCCTCGCGCTCGAGGAACGCGTCCTTGTGCTTGGCGCGCAGTCGGGCGATCTCGGTGACGTCGACCTCATGCACCTGCGTGAGCTGGGCCGAGATCTGCAGCGACTCGGTGAGCCGCGACGCGACGACCTTCCGCAGCCGGCTGAGCTTCTCCGTCTTGCCACGCAGTGGCGAGGGCTCGGACGAGGCGGCCGGCGCGGGGGCCGACGGGGCCGTCTCGGCCGGGGCGGGCGCCGCAGCCTCCTCGGCCTTCTTGGCGGCGTCGAGGACGTCCTGCTTGCGGATGCGACCGCCGACGCCGCTGCCGGTGACGGCGGCGAGGTCGACGCCGTGCTCCTTGGCGAGCTTGCGCACGATCGGCGTCACGTAGGTGTCGCCGCCGCTCTGCGTCGAGGCGCCCGACGTCTGCGGGGCCTCCTGCTTCGGCTCGGGACGCGCCTCGTTCTCCGGGTGCGCCTGCTTCTCGGGCTGGGCGGTCGGGGCGGAGGCGGACGGGGCGGGTGCCGAGTCCTCCTTCGTGACCTCCTCGGCCTTCTCCGGCTGGCTCTTCTCGGCCTCGGCGGCCTCCTCGAGCTCCTCGGCCTGCGCCGGGTCCTCGGCGGGGTCGCTGTCGAGCGACGGGGCCTCGTCGGACGAGCCGCCCGAGGAGGAGCCCGCGGCGGACGGGTCGCCGACGACGGCCAGCACGGCGCCGACCTCGACGGTCTCGTCCTCCTCGACCTTGATCTCGAGGATGGTGCCAGCGACGGGGGAGGGGATCTCGGTGTCGACCTTGTCGGTGGAGATCTCGAGCAGCGGCTCGTCGACCTCGACGGTGTCGCCGACGGCCTTGAGCCAGGTGGTGACGGTGCCCTCGGTGACGCTCTCGCCGAGCTCGGGCAGCGTGACCTCCGTGCCCTCGCCGGTCGACTGCGTCTCCAGGTGCGGCTCCTCGCCGTGCTGGTTGACCGGGGTGCCGTCGCTCTCGCGCGCCGGCTCCTCGCCGGGCTGCTCGGCGGACGCCTCGTCGGAGGAGCCCTCCTCGACGTCGGCGTCCTCGGTCTCCTCCGGCTCGGCCGGGGCCTCGCCGCCGGCGTCGGACGGGCTCTCGTCGGCGTCGCCGATCACGGCGAGGTCGGCGCCGACCTCGACGGTCTCGTCCTCCTCGACCTTGATCTCGAGGATGGTGCCCGCGACGGGGGAGGGGATCTCGGTGTCGACCTTGTCGGTGGAGATCTCGAGCAGCGGCTCGTCGACCTCGACGGTGTCGCCGACGTTCTTCAGCCAGGTGGTGACGGTGCCCTCGGTGACGCTCTCGCCGAGCTCGGGAAGGGTGACGGTCGTTGCCATGATGTCGTCCTCGTCGTTCGGGTCAGGCGTGCGAGTGGAGGGGCTTGCCGGCCAGGGCGAGGGCAGCCTCGCCGAGAGCCTCGTTCTGGGTGGGGTGCGCGTGGATCAGCTGCGCGACGTCCTCGGGGTAGGCCTCCCAGTTGACGATCAGGGAGGCCTCGCCGACCTGCTCGCCGTAGCGGGCGCCGATCATGTGCACGCCGACGATCGGCCCGTCCTTCTCGCGGACGAGCTTGATGACACCGGCCGTGCCGAGGATCTGGCTCTTGCCGTTGCCGCCGAGGTTGTACTCGACCGTCTCGACGTTCTCGTCGCCGTACTTCTCCTTGGCCTGCGGCTCGGTGATGCCGACCGACGCGAGCTCGGGGTCGCAGTAGGTGACCCGCGGGATGCCGGGGTCGAGGACGGGCTGCGGGGACAGGCCCGCGATCTCCTCGGCCACGAAGATGCCGTGCGCGAAGCCGCGGTGCGCGAGCTGCAGGCCAGGCACGAGGTCGCCGACGGCGAACACGCCGGGGACGTTGGTGCGCAGCCGCTCGTCAGTGGGGACCCAGCCGCGGTCGACCGTGACACCGGCCTCCTCGAAGCCGTTGCCGTTGCCGTTCGGGCCCCGGCCCACCGCGACGAGGACGAGGTCGGTCTCGATGGTCGAGCCGTTCTCGAGGGAGACCGTGACGCCGCTGTCGGTCTGCTCGACGCCGGAGAACTTGGTGCCGGTCTTGAAGGCGATCTTGCGCTTGCGGAACGCGCGCTCGAGGTTCTTCGACAGCGTCGGGTCCTCCAGCGGGACCAGCGACGGGAGCGCCTCGATGATGGTGACCTCGGCGCCGAAGGAGCGCCAGACCGACGCGAACTCCACGCCGATGACGCTGCCGCCGATGATGACGACCTTCTCGGGCACCTCGCTCATCGTGAGGGCCTCCTCGCTCGTCACGACGCGGCCGCCGATCTCGAGGCCGGGCAGGCTACGGGCGTAGGAGCCGGTGGCGAGCACGACGTTGCGGCCGGTGTACTGCTGGCCGTCGACCTCGACGACGCCGCCGCCGTTCGCGTCGGTGGAGGCGAGGCGACCCTCGCCCTCCACGACCGTGATGCCGCCGGACTTGATGAGGCCCTGCAGACCCTTGTAGAGACGGTCGATGACGCCGGCCTTGTAGCTGTTGACCTGCGCCATGTCGATGCCCTCGAACGTCGCCTTGACGCCGTAGGTCTCGCTGTGGCGGGTCTCGTCGGCGACCTCGGCGGCGTGCAGCAGCGCCTTGGTCGGGATGCAGCCGTTGTGCAGGCAGGTGCCGCCGAGCTTGCCCTTCTCGACGAGCGCGACGCTGAGGCCGAGCTGCACCGCACGGAGGGCGCAGGCGTAACCGCCGCTGCCGCCGCCCAGGATGACGATGTCGAAGGTGTTCGTGCTCTGGTCGCCCGGGCTGTCCGCCACAGTGTCCTCCCGCGTGGAATGGTCGTTCGCCAGCCATCTTGTCACCCTCGGCCCACGCCGCACCACGGGGGGAGCGACCGGTGAGTAGGTTCTCCGGACTCGTCCGCGGGGGTCGTCGCAGGGCTCGTCCGGGGGAGTGGTCGGCTCGTACCGGGCCCGCCGCCACCAGGGGTCGGGCAGAATGTCGCCATGGCACTGTTCGGCCGCCGACGCGGCAGCTCCGACCGCCGCGCCGTGCGTGACGACATGGCGGCGCTGCGCGACTGGGCGACCATCCGTCACGGCGTGGAGGCGTACGTCGAGCCGCGCACCTCCTTCAACGAGCCGACGGTGGTGCTGGTCGCGTCCGACGGCGAGTCGATCCGCCGTCGCGTGGAGTCCTACAAGGCGGCCGCCGAGCTGGCGCGCAAGCTCGGGATCCCGGTCTACGACGCGAACCGCGTGGGCTACCCCCAGCGCATGCGCGACTACGCGGTGCGCCAGCAGGGTCGCTCCAGCGGCCACACCGCGTCGTCCACCAGCCGCGACCCGCGTCGCTCCACCGCCGGCGGCGGGCCCACGCGGCCGGCAGCCGGACCCCGTCCGCTGTCGCCGAGCGAGCGCGACGCCATCGCGACGCTGCAGGTCTCGGCCGACGTCGCGGGTGGCGACGTCACCGTCCGCCCCGACGACGAGGTGCTGCGCCGCTGGTGGAAGCAGGCCCGCGCCCGCTCGCACCCCGACCGTCGCGGCGGCGACCGTACGGAGTGGGACGAGGTCGAGCGGGCCGCCCAGACCCTCAACCTCTCCTGACCGCTTCCCTGCACCCCGGCATCCCGCTCGTCCCCACGATGTGGAACGTCATCGCCCACTTTCGGCACCGGAACGGGCGATGACGTTCCACATCGTGGGGAGGTCAGGGGCGGGGGTCGGCGTGCTCGGGGGGCCAGACCACTGCGAAGCGCTCGAACCTGGTCTCCATCGCGTCGACGTCGACGTCGTCCGCGAGGCCCAGCACGCGGCGAGCGAAGTCGCGGTGCGCCTGGAGCCACCAGCCGCGGGTGAGGTCGCCCTCGCCCTCGTCGCGCGCGAACGCGTCGTCGACGGAGTCGAGGCGTCCGACGCGCACGTCGACGGTCCGCAGCACCACCCGCGACCTCCCGGAGCCGTCGAGCACGACCCAGTGGTCGCCGACGCGGACCGGGTGGTCGTCGGGGCACACCGGGCCGGCCGTCGCGCGCTTGCCGCCGCCGACGACGAGCGCGAGGAGCTCGTCGGCCATCGCGGGGGAGTCGCCGAACGGCTCGACCGCGGGCTCGACGTCGGCCGCCTCGGGGTGCGCGGCGACGTACGCGGCCCAGAGGTCGTCCATCAGGACCAGCCGGCGTCGTCGAGACCGCCCGGCACGTCGACGTCGGGCGACGGGTCGTAGGGCGTGCGGGTGAAGACGAAGCTCGCCAGCGTCAGCTGCACCGGTCGGCCGTCGGCGTCACGCCGGACCGCAAGACGCTCGCCCTCGTGGTAGCCCTCCAGCCCGACCCAGGTGCCGTCGGCGTCGACGCGGAAGCGGGCCCCGCGGCCCGTGCCGGGCTCGCCCAGCACCAGGTGCTCGCCCTCGAGACGGGCGGGGTAGCGGGCGGTGCCCCAGAACCAGTCGCCCACCAGGTCGAGCCGGTCCGCGTGGCCGGGCCGGCGTGTCCAGGCCGGACCAGCCACGGGCTCCAGCTCGCGCAGGAGGTCGAGCAGGTCGGTGGCCAGGGGGCCGAGGCCGGAGGTGGCGTTGGCGAGCACGACGACGCCGTCCCCGGTGTCTGCGTCGACCCGCAGGCCCGCGAGGAAGCCGGGCATCGACCCGCCGTGCCCCACGAAGCGGCGACCGCCGACGTTCCAGACCTGCCAGCCGAGCGCGTGGGCCCCGGTCCAGGGCTGCCGGGGGACGTCGCTCACGGCGACGGGCCGCAGCATCTCCTCGAGCGTGCCCGACGCGAGCAGGTCGTCGGTGCGGCCGGCGGCGAACGCGGCCCAGCGCGCGAGGTCCTCGGCGCTCGACCACAGCTGGCCGGCGGGAGCGAGCGCCTCTGCGTCGTGCTCGGGCTCCACGTGGGCGACGTCGGCGAACGGGTGCACGGCCAGGCCCGGTGCCGCCTCGGGGCCAGGTCGCAGCGTCGTCGCGGTCATGCCGAGCGGCTCGAGGAGGTCGGCGACGACGCTCTCGTGCCACGACGTGCCCCGCAGGCGGGCGACCAGCTCGCCCAGCACGCCGAAGCCGGTGTTGGAGTAGTGGAACCGCGTGCCGGGGACGTGGACGAGCCGCGGGGCGGCCGACGCGAGCAGGTCCCGCCACGCCAGCCCGGGCGAGCGCTCCCACCACGAGGCGTCGGTCTCGGCCTGCAACCCGGCGGTGTGGCTGAGCAGCTGCGCGACCGTGACGTCGAGGTCGAGCTCCGGCAGGTGCCGGCCGATCCGGTCGTTGAGGTCCAGGTGTCCCTCGTCGCGCAGTCGCAGCACCTGCACGGCGACGAACGTCTTCGTGATCGAGCCGATCCGGTACGCGGTCCGGGGCGTGGCCTCGGGCGACGCGTCGGTGCCGTCGAGGTGGCCGGCCGCGCCGGACCACACGGTCCGACCCCCGCGCACGAGGGCGGCGCTGACCGACGGCAGCCGCCGGTCCCGCTGCTCGGCGGCGACGCGGGCGTCGAGCCGACGACGGGTCGTCTCGAGCAGGCCCGGCTCAGTCACCGGACGCGAGGTCCGACGCGAGGCGCACGAGCGTGCGGACCGAGACGCCGGTGCCGCCGGACGGCGTGTAGCCGTGCTCGCCGCCGTCGTTGAACGACGGCCCGGCGATGTCGAGGTGCGCCCAGGGGGTGTCACCGACGAACTCGCGCAGGAACGCGGCTGCGAACAGGGTGCCGCCGTAGGGCTTGGGGTTGTGCTGGCGGATGTCGGCGATCTTCGACGACGTCACGGCCGACTTCATCTCCTCGACGATCGGCAGCGGCCACATCGACTCGCCCGTCGTGCGGGCGGCGTCGAGGATCGCGTCGCTGAGCGCGTCGTCGTTGCCCAGCACGCCGGTGGTGCGCTCCCCGAGCGCGACGACGCAGGCGCCCGTGAGGGTCGCGACGTCGACGATCCGGTCGGCGCCGGCCTCGACGGCGAGGGCGAGACCGTCGGCGAGGACGAGTCGGCCCTCGGCGTCGGTGTTGTGCACCTCGACGGTGGAGCCCGAGCGCATGGTGAGGACGTCACCCGGGCGCGTGGCCGAGCCGCTGGGCATGTTCTCGGCGAGGCAGGCGAAGGCCGTGACCTTGACCGGCAGGCCGAGCTCGGCGATGGCGAGCGTGGCGGCGACCACCGCGGCGGCGCCCGCCATGTCGATCTTCATGGTCTGCATGCCGGAGCCGCTCTTGATCGAGAGGCCGCCGGAGTCGAACGTGATGCCCTTGCCGACCAGGGCGAGGTGCGTGACGGCCTTGCGGGGCTCGTAGGAGAGCCGCACCAGACGCGGGGGAGCCTCCGAGCCGGCGCCGACACCGAGGATGCCGCCGCACCCCTCCTTCTCGAGCCGCTTCTCGTCCCACACCGAGACCTTCACCGGCTGGCGTCCGGCGACCTCCGCGATCTGGTCGGCGAAGGCCGGCGGGCGCAGGTCTCCGGGTGGGGTGTTGACCCAGTCGCGGGCCAGGGCGGTGGCGCGGGCGACGACCGCGGCGTGCTCGACGGCCTCGACGACCGTGCTCTGGCGCCCGAACGCCGACAGCACCGTCACCGCGCCCAGGCGCGCCTCGTCGTCGGACGCCTTCGTCTTGTAGGCCTCGTAGCGGTAGGCGCCGAGCAGCGCGCCCTCCGCGACCGCGACGACGTCGTCCGCGCCGGCCGGCTGCAGCGCCAGGGCGGTGGTCGAGGCCTTCAGCCTGATCGCCGCGCGCACGCCCGAGGCGGCGGCGCGGCGCAGCTCCTCGGCGTCGGGCTCCTCGCTCAGGCCGACGGCGACGACCGTGGACGCCTTCGTGGCCTCCCCGCCGGGCGCCACGACGACCTGCCCCTTCTCGCCGGTGAAGCCGAGCAGGGCCAGCGTCGGGGCGAGGTCGGCCGCGTCGTCGTCGGTCCGCACGCCGAGCACGAGGACGTCGTTCTTGACCGTCGAGGGCTTGGAGGTGCTGACGGAGACGTCAGGCAAGGAGGAGGCGGACGAGCGGACGGGCGTCGAAGGGGCCATGTCGCCCATGTAATCACGCAGCCCGCTACGTTGGCCGACATGGACCTGCTCCGTTCGCCGCTGCACGACCACCACGTGGCCCTCGGCGCCAAGATGGCCGAGTTCGGGGGCTGGTCGATGCCCCTGGAGTACCCGTCGGAGTCCGGCGGCGGTGTCCTCGCCGAGCACGCGGCCGTGCGCGAGGCGGCGGGCCTGTTCGACGTGAGCCACCTGGGCAAGGCCAGCGTCCGTGGAGCGGGCGCCGTCGACCACGTGAACGCGCACCTGACGAACGACCTGCGCCGCATCCGTCCCGGCCAGGCCCAGTACACGCTCTGCTGCGACGAGGACGGTGGCACCGTCGACGACCTCATCGCCTACGTGCGCAGCGACTTCGACGTCTTCCTCGTGCCCAACGCCGCCAACACGGCCGCGGTCGTGGAGCGGCTGCGCGCCGACGCGCCGCCCGGCGTCGAGGTCGTCGACCGCCACCGCGAGCTGGCCGTCCTCGCCGTGCAGGGCCCCGCGGCCGACGCGGTGCTCGCCGGGGTGGGCGTGCCCACCGACCACGGCTACATGTCGTTCGTCGAGGCGCCCGTCGGCGGCGCCGAGGCGATCGTGTGCCGCACCGGCTACACGGGGGAGAAGGGCTACGAGCTCGTCGTCAGGGCCGACGACGCCCCCGCCGTCTGGGAGGCGCTGCTGGCCGCCGGCGAGCCGCACGGGCTGCGGCCCTGCGGTCTCGGCGCGCGCGACACGCTGCGCACCGAGATGGGCTACCCGCTGCACGGTCACGAGCTGTCGGCCGAGATCTCCCCGGTCATGGCCCGGGCCGGCTGGGCCGTCGGCTGGGACAAGCCGACCTTCACCGGCAAGGACGCCCTCGTGCGTCAGCGCGAGGAGAAGAGCGTCCCCCTGGTGCGGGGCATCGTCTCCACCGGCCGGGGGATTCCGCGACCGGGCATGGTGGTGCGGGCCGTCGGACCCGACGGCGAGCCCGGCGACGTCGTCGGCGAGGTGACGTCCGGGACCTTCTCGCCCACCCTCCGGCAGGGCATCGGCCTGGCGCTGCTCGACCGCGCGGTCGGCGACGGCGACGACGTGCTCGTCGAGGTGCGACGTCGCGCGGAGCCGTTCAGGGTGACCAAGCCGCCGTTCGTCGCCGCCTCGACCTGAGTCCAGAGATCGTCCCGGCCTGCCGCACGGTCACGTCGGGGCGAGGATGGCACCACCGACCACGCACGACCGATCAGGAGGACGTCGATGAGCTGGACCTGGCTGCTGGAGACCGCCGACGGGCAGGAGAAGGGTCGTTCCGACGCCTTCGACAGCCGCGGCGACGCCGAGACGTGGATCGGCGAGACCTTTGCCGAGCTGCTCGACCAGGGCGTCGACCAGGCTCGGCTGCTGGACGGCGACACCGAGGTCTACGGACCGATGTCGCTGCACGGCGAGTAGCCCCGTCGGGGCGCTCGCGCGACAGGTGAGGGGCGCGACAGGTGAGGGGTCAGACGCGCTCGCGCGGCTCCTCGCCGCGCGCGATCGCCGGCTTCGGAAGGCGGAAGCGGCGCAGCTGCGTGCTGCGCAGGACGGCGTAGCCGGTCGCGCCGCGCGTCGACTCGCCCGGGAAGCGCAGCTTCAGCTGCTTGCGCAGGCCGCTGACCAGCAGGACCTCGTCGAGGATCGTCAGCAGGATCATGGCCGGCCACGCGATGACGGCGATCGTCTGCGTGGCCAGGGTCGGGACGACGCTGCAGATGAACACCACCACGAGCAGGGGCAGCAGGTACTCGGCGACGTTGCGACGACGGTCGACGTAGTCGCGCACGAACGCGCGCACCGGGCCGCGGTCGCGCGGCGGGAGGGCGTCGCCCTTGCCGGCCCGCAGGGCCTCCTGCTGGCGACGGCGCAGGTCGGCGCGCGCCTGACGGTCGCGCTGCATCTGCTCCTTGCGCGTCATCGGCGTCTTCATCGCCTTCTTGCGCGCCGCCTCGGCCTCCTTGCGGCTCGGCGTCGCACGGCCCTTCTTGGCGGCCTGGGTGCGGTCGTCGGGGGCGGCGTTCTCCTGCGTCACGGCGTCACCCTACACAGCGCGCCCACGTGGTCCGGACGTCCACGTGCCGCAGCCCCGTAGGCTGACCGCATGGGCATCGGACGCAGGATCCGCGACATCTGGCGGTCGCGCTCGCACCGTGAGCTCGACGGCGACGCGCTGCGCAGCTCCCTCGACGACACCTACCGTGCGCAGCTCGCCCACCTGCAGAAGGTGCGCCGTGGCGTCGCCGACGTCACCACCAGCCGCAAGCGCGTCGAGGTGCGGCTGCGCCAGCTCGAGCAGCAGGCCGCGACGTTCGACGCGCAGGCACGCGAGGCCGTGGAGCGCGGCGACGACGCCGCCGCCCGTACGGCGCTCGGCCGCAAGGTCGGGCTCGAGGACTCCCTCGCCGACCTGCGCGAGCGGCACGCCGCGCTGCAGCAGGAGGAGGCGACCATCACCGACGCCGCCACCCGGCTCGAGGACAGCATCGAGGACTTCCGGCTCCGCAAGGACACGCTGACGGCCCGCGCGTCGGCGGCCGAGGCCCGCTCCCAGCTGACCAGCGCCGACACCGGCATCGCGTCGTCGTTGAGCAGCGTCAACCAGCAGATGGAGGCCGCCGAGCGGCACACCCGCGAGCTGGAGGCCCGCGCCGACGCGGTCGACGAGCTCGTCGCCGACGGCATCGTCGCGCGACCGGGGGAGAGCAGCGACGACCTCGAGGCCCGGCGCTTCGACCGCGAGCTGGGTCTCGACGTCCCGCAGGGCACCGAGGTGGAGGGAGAGGGCCGTGGCCCGCAGCAGGTTCAGGGCTGACCGGGGGCTCACGCTCCGCATGGGCGGGGTGAGCCTCGGGCTGGGCGCGCTCTACGTCGCGTTCGGTGCCGTCCTCATCTCCTTCTCCGGCAGCGCGGTGGTGGGCCTGGTCATCACCGTCGCCCTCGCCTGGGGACAGTGGTACTTCTCCGACAAGCTCGCCCTCAAGTCGATGGGCGCCAAGGTGGTCAGCGCCGAGCAGGCGCCCGAGCTGCACGCCATGATCGACCGGTTGTGCGTGATGGCCGACATGCCGAAGCCGACCGTGGCCGTGGCCGTCACGGACATGCCCAACGCGTTCGCGACCGGCCGCACGCCGCGGCACTCGGCCGTGTGCGTCACGACCGGCATCATGCAGCGCCTCGACGCCGACGAGCTGGAGGGCGTGCTGGCGCACGAGCTGTCGCACGTGGCCAACCGCGACGTCTCCGTCATGACCGTCGCGTCGTCGCTCGGCCTGCTCGCCGGCTTCATCACCCGCTGGGGCCTCTACCTCGGCGGTGGCGGCAACAACCGCGACAACCGCAACGGCAACGGCGTGCCGTTCATCGTCGTGTTCCTCGTGAGCATGGTCGTCTACTTCGTCAGCTTCCTGCTGACCCGCGCACTGTCGCGCTACCGCGAGCTCAGCGCCGACCGCAGCGGTGCCTACCTGACGGGCCGCCCGTCGAAGCTCGCGTCGGCGCTGGTCAAGATCTCCGGCGACATGAGCCGCATCCCCAACGAGGACCTGCGCGGCGCGCAGGCACTCAGCGCGTTCTTCTTCGCGCCCGCCATCAACCGCGCGTCCGTGAACGCCGTCATGGCCACCCACCCGCCTCTGGAGCAGCGCCTCGCGCAGCTGGCCAAGGTCGGCGCCGAGCTGTCGGACCCGATCTGATGGGCCCGATCTGATGGGCTGGCTCGACGGCATCCTCGGCCGCTCCAAGCCGCCGGAGGCCGACCTCGACGTCCTCTTCGGGGTGCCCCAGGCGGCCCTGACGCTCGAGGCGGCAGGCTTCACGGCCACAGGCGCGGGAGCCGTGTGCTTCCGCGACGTCGACGGCGTCAGCGACGACCGCGTCATGGCCGAGGTGCAGCAGGTCATCGGCACCGACGCCTCCGCGACGGTGGCCGTCACCGACGACGGCCAGGGGTTCCGCTGGCTCCAGGTCACGCGGGCACCGGGCGACCTGCAGGGGCTCGTGAGCGACCTGCACGCCGCGAACTCCTCGATGGCCGACGCGGGCTTCGGCCCCCAGCTGCTCTGCTCCACGGTGCTCTTCACGACGCCCTCCGGTGGTCCCCTCGGTCTCGTCTACCTCTTCAAGCAGGGCACCTTCTACCCGTTCGCACCGCAGGCCGGACGGCGTCGCGACAACGCCGTCGAGCTGCAGGTGCGGGCGCTCGTCGAGGGCGACGTGCCCGTGGAGAGGACGCTGGAGCGCTGGCTGGCGCTCTGGGACGCCCCCGGTCTGTCCGTCTGACGACGTCGGGTCGCACGACCTTCGGTAGGTTGGGCCCGTGAGCCTCGACACCCTCTCTCCCGACGAGATCCGCGCCCTCCACGACGAGCAGCAGACCGCCTACGAGCAGCTGAAGCAGGCTGGTCTCGCGCTCGACATCACGCGTGGCAAGCCGTCGGCGGCCCAGCTCGACCTCTCCAACGCCCTCCTCGACCTGCCCGGCCAGGACTTCAAGGACGCGGCCGGCACCGACACGCGCAACTACGGCGGCGTCGTCGGCAACGTGCAGCTGCGCGAGATCTTCGCCGAGCTCCTGCACGTCCCCGTGGAGCAGCTGGTGACGGGTGACAACGCGAGCCTCGCGATCATGCACGACCTCATCGTCTTCGCGATGCTCAAGGGCACGGTCGGGTCGGAGCGGCCATGGGCGCAGGAGGAGGAGGTCGTGTTCCTCTGCCCGTCGCCCGGCTACGACCGGCACTTCGCGATCTGCGAGCAGTACGGCATCACCATGCGCACCCTCGACATGCTCGACGACGGCCCCGACATGGCCGCCGTGCGCGAGGCGGTCACCGACCCTGCGGTCAAGGGCATCTGGATCGTCCCGACCTACGCGAACCCCACGGGCGCCGTCGTCAGCGAGGCGGTCGCCGCCGAGCTCGCCGCGCTCGAGACCGCCGCGCCGGACTTCCGGATCTTCTGGGACAACGCGTACGCCGTGCACCACCTCACCGAGGAGCGCACCAAGACCGCCGACATCGTCGGCCTGTGCGCGGCGTCGGGGCACCCGGACCGGCCCTTCGTGCTCGCGTCGACGTCGAAGATCACCTTCGCCGGCGCCGGCGTGAGCTTCTTCGCCTCCTCGCCCGACAACATCGCCTGGTACACCGGGCTCGTCGGCAAGCGGACCATCGGACCCGACAAGGTCAACCAGCTGCGCCACGTCCGCCTGCTCGGCGACGTCGACGGCGTGCACGCGCTCATGGACCAGCACCGCGAGATCCTCGCGCCGAAGTTCGCCGTCGTGCAGGACGTGCTGTCGACGCGGCTCGGCGGCCTCGACGTGGCCACCTGGACCGAGCCGCGGGGCGGCTACTTCGTCAGCCTCGACGTCCCCGACGGCTGCGCCACCCGCGTGGTGCGGCTGGCCAAGGAGGCGGGCATCGCGCTCACCCCGGCGGGTGCGTCGTTCCCGTACGGCAAGGACCCGCGCGACCGCAACATCCGCATCGCGCCGTCGTTCCCGCCGATCGAGGAGCTGCGCACCGCGATGGAGGGCCTGGCCACGTGCGTGCTGCTCGCGGCCACCGAGCAGCGGCTGGGCTGATCCCGTGCGCGTGCTCGTGGCGCCGGACAAGTTCGCCGGCACGCTGAGCGCGCCCGAGGCGGCCCGGGCGATCGCCCGAGGGTGGGCCCGGACGTCGCCCGACGACGAGGTCGTCCGGCTCCCGATGGCCGACGGCGGACCCGGGTTCGTCGACGCCCTGCACGACGCGCTCGGCGGCCGGTTGCACGTCGTCCCCGTGCGCGGGTCGACGGGTGCCGAGGTGCCCGTGACGCTGCTCGTCGTCGACGACGTCGCCTACCTCGAGTCGGCGCAGGCCTGCGGGCTGCAGCTCGGTCCGCCGTCCGCCCGGACCGCGTCCACCTGGGGCGTGGGCGAGGCGGTGCGGGCCGCCGTCGAGCTCGGGGTGTCGAGCGTGGTCGTGGGGCTCGGCGGCAGCGCCACGAACGACGGGGGAGCCGGGCTGCTCGGTGCCCTGGGCGCGACCGCCGACCGCCCCCTCGACGCCGGCCCGGACGGCCTGCGGGGGATCACCTCCGTCGACCTTGCTGCCGCCCTGCGGGTCGTCGAGGGCGTCGACCTGGTCGCCGCGAGCGACGTGGACGTGCCGCTGCTGGGTCTCTTCGGCGCCACCAAGACGTTCGGGCCGCAGAAGGGCCTCGACGACGCGGACCTGCTGGAGGTCGACGGCCTGCTCGACACCTGGGTCGACGCCGTGTGCGGTCCCACTCCGGCGCAGCGGCGCGTGGCGGACGCCCCCGGTGCCGGCGCGGCAGGCGGTCTGGGCCTGGGGCTGCTGCTCCTCGGCGCCGACCGGCGTCCTGGCGTGGCGGTCGTGGCGGAGGCCGTCG
>NZ_JAMXRU010000058.1 GCF_024124745.1 Aeromicrobium sp. CnD17-E | reverse complement strand
CCGACGCGGCGCCGATGCCGCTGCTGGCTCCGGTGACGACGGCGACAGGACGGACGGTGCTGGGGCTCGGCTCGACCATGCGCCCATCGTCGCACCCGCTCGGACGCCCGGCGCGGCACCCGTCGGCGGAGGGGGAGCGCTGCGCCGCTGGGCGGCCCGGGCCAAGATGGTGCGGTGACCTTCCTCCCGCTGCCGCGCCGCGTGGCCATGCTCTCGGCGCACACGTCGCCGCTGGAGCAGCCCGGCAGCGGCGACGCCGGCGGGATGAACGTGTACGTGCTCGAGCTGTCGCGGCGGCTGGCGGCCCGCGGGGTCGAGGTCGAGGTGTTCACGCGGGCCACGTCGCGGCACCTGCCGCCGGCGGTCGAGGCGTCGCCCGGTGTCGTCGTGCGGCACGTGACCGCCGGGCCGTTCGAGGGGCTCACCAAGGACGACCTGCCGAGCCAGCTCTGCGGGTTCGTGCGCGACGTGCTGCGCGCCGAGGTCGAGCAGGGGCCCCACCACTTCGACCTCGTGCACAGCCACTACTGGCTCTCCGGGCAGGTCGGCACCGTCGCAGCCGAGCGGTGGGCCGTCCCGCTCGTGCACACCATGCACACGATGGCGAAGGTCAAGAACGCCCACCTCGCCGACGGCGACCGCGCCGAGCCGATCGGTCGCGTCGTCGGGGAGGAGGAGATCGTGCGCATCGCCGACCGGCTCGTCGCGAACACGGAGGAGGAGCGACGCGAGCTGCTCGACCTCTACGCCGCCGACCCGTCGCGGGTCGACGTCGTGCACCCCGGCGTCGACCTCGAACGCTTCCGCCCCGGGAGCCGCGACCAGGCGCGCCGGGTCCTCGACCTGCCCGCCGACGCTGCCGTGCTGCTCTTCGCCGGTCGCATCCAGCCGCTCAAGGCACCCGACGTGGTGCTCAGGGCCGCGGCCGACCTCCTCGCCCGCGACCCCGCGCTGCGCGAGCGGTTGCAGGTCGTCGTGGTCGGAGGGGCGTCCGGCAGTGGTCTCGACCGGCCCACGTCGCTCGCCGACCTCGCCGCCGAGCTGGGCATCACGGACGTCGTGCGGCTCGAGCCCGCAGTGACGCAGGACGTGCTCGCCACCTGGTACGCCGCGGCCGACGTCGTGTGCGTGCCGTCGCACAACGAGTCGTTCGGGCTCGTCGCCATCGAGGCGCAGGCCTGCGGGACACCCGTCGTGGCTGCCCGCGTCGGAGGGCTCTCGACCGCCGTCGCCGACGGCGTCAGCGGCGTCCTCGTCGACGGCCACGACCCGCACGACTACGCCGACGCGCTGCACCCGCTGCTGACCGACCGCGCGCTGCGCGACGAGCTGGGTGCGAAGGCCGTCGCCCACGCGTCGGGGTTCGGCTGGGACGCCACGGTCGACCGGGTGCTCGAGGTGTACGCGCGCGCCGTCGCGGCCCGCGCCGGACGGAAGGACGGGTGAACCCGCGTGAGTGACGACCTGACGACCGACCAGCGGCACGCGCTCGAGGTGATCCTCGACGCCGTCGCCCAGGCCGGGCTCGACCACGTGCGCCACGGGCTCACCGTCGTCGAGGTCGACCTGCCGGGCGAGCGGAAGCTGAAGACCACCACCCGCCTCGAGGTCAACCGGCACTCCCTCGGCGTGCACGCGTTCGTTGCCCGCAACCCCGACGAGAACCACGAGGGCGTCTACCGCTGGCTGCTCGAGCGCAACCTCAAGCTCTACGGCGTCGCGTTCGCGATCGACTCCGCCGGCGACATCTACCTCGACGGCCGCCTCCCGCTCGTCTCCGTCACCCACGACGAGGTCGACCGGCTCCTCGGCTCCGTGCTCGCCGCGTCCGACGACTCCTTCAACACCATCCTCGAGCTCGGCTTCGCCTCCTCCATCCGCAAGGAGTGGGAGTGGCGCGAGTCGCGCGGGGAGTCGACGGCGAACCTCGCCGCGTTCGCGCACCTGCGGCCGAAGGGCTGAGGTTCTGCCTGGCGCTGTGGCGCTGGTGTTGCCCTGCTGGTGCGTTGGCTGCGGTCGTCGTGACCTTGCTGGTGCGCTGCCGCAGGGGGCTTGTGCTTGCTGGTGCGCTGGCTCGACTTTCGCCGGGTCCGGTCCCCGAAAGGGCCTCGACCGGCGGCGGGCCTGGGGCGGCTCCGCGTCTCGGGGTCTGGTCTGGGCTCGCTCCCGACGCAGGCTTCTTCCTCTGCGTGTTCTGAGGGCGAGGTTCTGCGTTGGCGCGTCCTATCGGTCGATCTGCAACCGCAGGAGCGCTTGTGCGGTTGCAGATCCACCGATGGCGGGCGGGGTGCGGCAGGGATTCTCCCTTAGCGTGGATCGGTCCACGAGAAGGGAGAATCTCGCGTCACCCCAACGCCAAGGGCGCCTACGATTCTTCGTTCGAGCGTTCGGGGCCGAACGCTTCTGCGTTGGCGACGGGATCCCGTCGCCAACGCAGAACCGTCGGACCCTCCCGCACACGAACGCAGCGCCCTGCGTCCCCCGGGGACGTCACGGGTGGGAGATCGCCTCGCGGACCTTCGTCGTGAGGGCGGTGAACTCGGGGAGCGCGCGCAGGTCGGCGGGCGGCACCTGGTGGCCGTCGGTGGAGAAGCGGGCCGGCTCGTCGAGGACGATGCGACCGGGGCGCGGGCTCATCACCAGCACCCGGGAGCCCAGGAAGACGGCCTCGTCGACGCCGTGCGTGATGAACAGGATCGTCTTGCCCGTCTCGCGCCAGATGGTCAGCAGCTCCTCCTGCAGACGCTCGCGGGTGAGGGCGTCGAGCGCCCCGAACGGCTCGTCCATCAGCACGATCTCGGGGTCGTTCGTCAGCACCCGCGCGATCTGGGCGCGCTGCTGCATGCCGCCGGACAGCTCGTACGGCCGCAGCCCCGCGACGTCGGCCAGCCCGACGAGCTCGAGGTAGCGCTCGGCCGTGCGGTACCGCTCCGCCTTCGCGACGCCGCGCACCTTCGGGCCCAGGGCCACGTTGTCGCGGACGTCGAGCCAGGGGTAGAGCGTGGGCTGCTGGAAGACGACGCCCCGCTCGCGGCCCGGCCCGCGGACCGGCCTGCCGCCGACCTCGACCGTGCCCCGCGTCGGCTCCACGAAGCCGGCCAGGATCCGCAGCAGCGTCGTCTTCCCGCACCCCGACGGTCCGGCCAGCGTCACCAGCTCGCCCGGCTCGATCGTCAGGTCGATGCCGTCGAGGGCGCGCACGACCCCGTCGCGGGCCCGGAACTCCTGCTCCAGGCCCGCGACGGTGACCGCGAGGTCGTGACGCTCACTCACCCGCGGCGGCCTTCGCCGGTCCGGGGTCGACGCCGTCGGCGTACGTCGACTCGGGCGCGACCTTGGCGATGCCGTCCTGCGTGAGCAGGAACTTCGCCGTCGAGAAGAGGTCCTGCCCGAGCTTCCCGCCGAGCCAGTCGGCGCCCGTCTGCTGCTTCGCGTCGAGGAAGGTGAAGCCGGCGAACTGCTTCTCGGCCTCCGCCGCGCTCACACCGATCTCCACGGCCGCGCTCTGGGCGGCCTTCGCCGGGTCGTCCTTGATCTGCTTGACCGCGTAGTCCTGCGCCTTCGCCCAGACGGCCAGCACCTTCGGGTTGTCCTCGACGAACGTGCGGTCGGCGATGGCGAGGTCGAACGTCGGCTTCCCGGCCTTGGCGGTGTCCTCGCTGGTGAGCACGACCTTGCCGCCGTCCTTCACGAGGGTGCTCAGCGTCGGGTCCCAGATCCAGGCGGCGTCGATGTCGCCGCGCGACCACGCCGGCGCGATCTGCTCCGGCTCGGTGTTGACGATCTTGTAGTCCGACGGGTCCTCGCCGGCGTCGGCGATGGCCTGCAGCAGGGAGAAGTGCGCGGTCGAGCCGAACGGGGTGGCGATCGTCTTGCCCTTCAGGCCCTCGATGTCGGTGGCCTCGCCGTCGCGCACGACCAGCGACTCCGCGGAGCCGATGACGTCGTGGATCCAGATGACCGACACGGGCAGGTCGAGCGGCGCCGACAGCGCCTTCGTGCTGGGCGAGGAGCCGGCGAGCCCGATGTCGAGGCTCTTGCCGCCGAACGCCTGCACGACGTCGCCGCCGGACGCGAAGTTGCTCCACTCGATCGTGGCGTTCGGCAGGCAGTTCTCGAGGATCTTCTGGTCCTTCACGACGACGTCGCCGTTGGGGATCTTCTGGTAGCCGATGCGCACCGTCGTGTCGACGGACTCGTCGGCCTGGAACGGGCACGCGTCGGCCGAGGCCTGCTCGGTGTCGCCGCCGACGCCGCAGGCGCTGAGCGCGAGGGCGGCGGTGGCTGCGACGGCGGCCGCGAGGGCACGCGTGCGGGTCAGGTGGGGGAGGGTCATGTCAGGCCTTTCCTCGCCAGGGGACGAGCTTCTTCTCGAGGGTGCGGATGATCAGGTCGAGGACGATCGCGGTCAGGCCGATGACGATGATGCAGGCCACCGAGAGCGCGAGCTTGTTCTGCGTCCCCGACAGGTACGCCAGGCCCCCGATGCCTGGCAGTCCGTTGACGAGCTCGGCGGCCACGACGGTGGTCCACGCGAACCCGACGGCGACCCGCAGGCCGCTGAGGATGTCGGGCAGCGTCGCGGGCAGGACGACCGTGGTGATCGTCTGGCGGCGCGACGCCCCGAGGGAGCGGACGGCGTTCAGCCGGTCCTCGCGGATCCCGCGCACCCCGTTGAGGGTGGCGAGCGCGATGGGCGGGAACGCCGCCAGGAATAGCAGCGCGACCTTCGACGTGTCGCCGATGCCGAACCAGGCCACGAGGAACCCGAGGTAGGCGAGCGGCGGCAGGGAGCGCAGGAAGTCGACGTAGGGGCCGACGACGCGCTCGAACCATCCGACCGTGCCCATCGCGAGCCCGAGCGGCACGGCGACGACGATCGCCAGCGCGAGCCCGCCGCCGATGCGCTGCAGGCTCACCACGAGGTGCTCCCACAGGTAGTAGCCCTCCTCGCCCCGCACGACCCGGTCGACGCCGCCGCCGACCGCGTGGTTCGTGTTCGCGCGCAGGAACGCGTCCCACACCTCCAACGGGCTGGGCGCGAGGTACGCGGGCTGGACGATGCCGGACGCGGACACCGCGCTCCAGGCCGCCAGCACCACGACGAGCGTCACGACGGGCGGGAGCCAGCGCGACGGGGCGGGGGGACGGATCACGAGGTGTGACCGTAGGGGAGCCGCGACGCGCGTGGAGCCGGTCCCAGCATGCGGATGGCGTGCAGGTCGGCGTCCCGGCGCGCGGTAGCGGCGAGCGGCCTCGCGACGGTCCCGTAGCGTGGGGCGGGTGAAGGCGACCGTGTTCTGCGACGTGACCGACCCGTGGTCCTACGTGGGTGCGACCCGCTTCGAGCGTGCGGCGGGCATGTTCACGATCCTCGTCGGCGAGCCCGTCGAGGTCGCGTTCCGTGCCCGGCTGCTCGACCCCGACGCGCCCAGCTCGGGGCGTCCGCTGCGCGAGGTGCAGGCCGAGCGGCTCGGCGGCGAGGACAAGGTCGACCTCGTCGACGCCCAGGTGACGGCAGCCGCGCGGATCAGCGGCATCGAGCTGAACCTCGTCGAGGCGGTGGAGGCGAACAGCCTCGACGCGTGGCGCCTGCTGACGTGGGCCGACGAGGCCGCGCCGGGCGCGCAGCGCGAGCTCATCCACCAGCTCTGGCGGGCCCACCTCCTCGAGGGCGCCGACGTCGCCGACCCGCTCGTGCTCGCCAGCCGCGCGGCGCTCGTCGGGCTCGACCTCGAGACCGCCGACGCCCTGCTCGCCAGCGAGGAGTACGCCGACGCCGTGCGCACCCAGGACGAGACCGCCCGGTCGTTGGGCATCACCCAGCTCCCCTACGTCGTCGTCGAGCACCGCTGGACCCTCGCCGGCCCGCAGTCGCAGGACGACTACGTCCAGGCGCTCCACCAGATCCACCAGGAGTGGCGCTCCGACTCGCCGTCCTGACGGTTTACCACGGTCCCGTGGTAAACCTCGTCCGCCCGAGGGAAGTTTGCCGCGGGAGGACGATCTTTACCACGGGACCGTGGTAAACCGCTGGGCGTGGCGGCGGGCGCGGGCCGCGCGACCACTAGGCTGGCGGCATGACCTACACGCTCGTCCTCCTGCGTCACGGCCACAGCGAGTGGAACGCGAAGAACCTGTTCACCGGATGGGTCGACGTCGACCTGAACGAGCAGGGCGTCGAGGAGGCGGGCCGCGGTGCCAGGCTGCTCGCCGAGGCCGGGATCGCGCCCGACGTGTCGCACACGTCGCTGCTGCGCCGCGCGATCCGCACGTCGCAGATCGTGCTCGACGGCATCGACCGGCACTGGATTCCCGTCAAGCGGTCGTGGCGCCTCAACGAGCGTCACTACGGCGCGCTGCAGGGCAAGGACAAGAAGGCCACGCTGGAGGAGTTCGGCGAGGAGCAGTTCATGACCTGGCGCCGCTCCTACAGCACGCCCCCGCCGGCCCTGGCCGACGACGCGGAGTTCTCGCAGGCCGGCGACCCGCGCTACGCGTCGCTGCCCGACGAGCTGCTGCCGCGCACCGAGTGCCTGGCCGACGTGCTCGACCGGATGCTGCCCTACTGGTACGACAGCATCGTCCCCGACCTGCTCGACGGCCGCACGGTCCTGGTGACCGCCCACGGCAACTCCCTGCGCGCGCTCGTCAAGCACCTCGACGGCCTGGGCGAGGACGAGGTCGTCGGCCTCAACATCCCCACCGGCATCCCGCTCGTCTACGAGCTCGACGCCGACCTCAAGCCCGTCACGAAGGGCGGCCAGTACCTCGACCCCGACGCGGCCGCCGACGCCATCGCCGCGGTCGCGAACCAGGGTCGCTGACCCCCACTCCCGCGTTCTGACGACTTTGGGTCGATCTGTCGCCGACAGATCGACCCAAAGTCGTCAGAACGCGGAATCCGCGGACACGACATATCGATAGTCGATAAGGTCAGCGTCATGCACAGCAATCGTGTCGTGGCGCGCGTCCAGTGGTGGGTCTGCATCGTCGTCTCGTTCGTGACGATCATGACGGCGTTGGCAGCGGCAAGCTCCGCGCTCGCTCCCGACACGGTCGAGGTGACCGACGCGGTCGCGGGGACGACGACGTCGTACCCCGTCATCACGCTCAAGGTCTCGGGGGGCGGACTCCCCGAGCCGACGGCCCCGTTGATCACGCAGGACGTCAGGTCCGTGGAGGTCGCCGGCGAGGGCGACCTGGCCGGCGCGACCCGACTGGACCAGGCGTCACGGGTCCTTCGCGCCCTCCCACTCGTCGTGGCCTGCTTGCTCGTGCTGGTCCTCATGCGTCGATGGCTCCGCCGCACTCTCTGGCGTCGAGGACTCGACGTCTGGTTCGCGGCGCTCTCCGTGGCGCTGGCCCTCGGCGGCGGTCTCGCGCCGGTGCTGCAGGCGATGTCCCACGAGGCGTTCATCGAGCGGCTCGACCTTCCGACCCGCGCCACGAAGACGGTGCTGGAGCCAGGTGCCGTGGCTCCCTTGGTCTACCTCGAGCCGTCGGCCGCCCCCGACCTGCTCATGCTCGCCGCCGCGGTCGTCGTCGGTGCCGGCGCGGTGGCGGTCCGGACGGCGTCGACCCTGCGGCGTGACGTCGACGGTCTCGTCTGATGCCCCCGGAGCTCGAGCACCGCGTCACGTGCGCGCTCGACGACCTGCTCGCCGCCCGCGGCCTGACGCTCACCCAGCTGAGCACGCTCGTCGGGGTCAGCGTCGTGAACCTGTCCGTGCTCAAGAACGACCGTGCCAAGGCGATCAGGTTCTCGACGTTGACGGCCATCTGCGACGTGCTCGACTGCCAGGTCGGGGACCTCCTCACGGTGCGACCGCCTGAGCCGTAGGTGTGGTCGCTCAGCGACCACCCGCCCGCTCCAGCTCGTCGAGGAGCCCCGCGACGGTGCGCGCTGCGCGCACCCAGACGCGGTCGAGCAGCAGCGCGAAGACGACGGAGAGGGCCAGGAGCACGGACCCGGTCCAGACCAGCACCGGGACGGGTCCCAGCAGGCCCAGGGCCACGACGAGCACCAGCATCGTCACCACCACGGCCCAGAGCGCAGCCTGGACGGGCCGGCCCCGGCGCAGCAGGGTCTCCCGTTGGCGGACCGCGGGCAGCCAGCGCTCCCGGTCGAGACCGACGGGCGCGTGACCCGTGCGCATCGCCCGTCGGAACAACCGCCTCTGCTCACGCTCGATGGTCATGCGGTCACGCTAGCGCGCGGACCGCGGCCGGTCCGGGCCCTCGGCGGGGCCGCCGGACTCGAGAGCCGCGCGCAGACGAGCGGTGCGGCGGGCGCGTGACGCTCTCCCGCCGAAGAACAACCAGGGGACGATGACGAAGACTGCGGTGAGGAGCACGACCGCTGCGCTCGTGGCTGCGGCGAAGCGCAGGTCTCCGGAGTCCACGGAGAAGAGGACGGTCCGGACGCCGACGAGCACGAGGAAGACGACCCCGATGAGCGCGAGTCGCCTGCGTCGTCGCTCGTCGAAGTCCGGCGGCGGCCACACGTCCACCTCTCGGCGCCATGCGTCGCGATCAATGTCGGCGGGGACGACGCCCTTCACCCATGCTGTGCGAAACCGCCTGACCTCGCGCGCGCTGCCCAGGCGATCCCGCTGCGCGCGATAGTCGGGCATCGACCTGCGAACGAGCAGGAACAGGAGAGCCACGACGCCGATCGTGAGAAGGCCGCCGACCATCTCGTCCCGCCTCTCGGTCGAAGGTGCTCGACCGTACCGCCCGCCGCCGTCGAGACGTCAGGCGTCGAGCTTGTAGCCCAGCCCGCGCACGGTGGTGAGGGTGATCGGGTTGCCGGGGTCGGGCTCGATCTTTGCGCGCAGCCGCTTCACGTGGACGTCGAGCGTCTTCGTGTCGCCCACGTAGTCGGCGCCCCACACGCGGTCGATGAGCTGGCCGCGGGTCAGCACCCGGCCCGGGTTGCGCAGGAAGAACTCGAGCAGCTCGAACTCCTTCAGCGGCAGCTTGACCGTGTCGCCGTCGACCGACACCAGGTGCCGCTCGACGTCCATGCGCACGCGGCCGGCCTCGAGGACGCCGTCCTCGTCGACCTCCTCGACCGCGCCGCGGCGCAGCACCGCGCGGATGCGGGCCACCAGCTCGCGCGGCGAGTAGGGCTTGGTCACGTAGTCGTCGGCGCCGAGCTCGAGGCCCACCACCTTGTCGACCTCGGTGTCCTTCGCGCTGACCATGATGATCGGCACGCTCGACGTCTGGCGCAGCTGACGGCACACCTCGGTGCCCGGCAGCCCGGGCAGCATGAGGTCGAGCAGCACGATGTCGGCACCGCCGCGCTCGAACTCGGTCAACGCGTCAGGGCCGGTCTCGGCGATCGCGACGTCGAAGCCCTCCTTGCGCAGGACGTACGACAGCGCCTCGCTGTAGCTGGTCTCGTCCTCGACGACCAACACTCGTGTCACAGGATCTCCTCATCGAGGTCGTGCTGGAAGCGGGGGAGCACCAGCGTGAAGGTGGAGCCAGCGCCGGGCTCGCTCCACACGTCGACGGTGCCGCCGTTGCTGGCGGCCACGTGCTTGACGATGGACAGGCCGAGCCCCGTGCCGCCCGTGGCGCGGGCGCGGGCAGGGTCGACCCGGTAGAACCGTTCGAAGATCCGCTCGAGCTCAGGGCCGGCGATGCCGATGCCGTTGTCCGCGACGCTGATGCGCACGTCGTCGCCGGCGAGCGCGGCCGTGACGACGACGCGCGAGCCCTCCGGGCTGTACGTCACGGCGTTCTCGACCAGGTTGCTCACGGCCGCATGCAGCTGGGCGCGGTCGCCGTGCACGAGCAGGTCGGGCTCGACCGTGCGCGAGATCTCGATGCGCTTGCGCTCGGACTCCGTGGCCGAGTGCTCGCAGGCCTCTGCGACCAGCTCGTCGACCTTGACCGTCGTGGCGTCGTCGCTGGCGACGTCGTTCTGCAGCCGGGACAGGTCGATGATCTGCTGCACGAGCCGGGTGAGGCGCTCGCTCTCGGTCTGCATGCGCGACGCGAACCGCACGACCGACTCAGGGTCGTCCTTCGCCTCGGCGACGGCCTCGGCGAGCAGGTTCAGCGCACCGACCGGCGTCTTCAGCTCGTGGCTGACGTTGGCGACGAAGTCGCGGCGGATGTTCTCGACGCGCTGCTGGTCGGTCCGGTCGAGGGCCAGCACGATCACCAGGCGCGACGTCAGGGGCGCGACGCGCACCGACACGTGCGCAGGGAGACCGCGGCGGCGCTGCAGCGTCAGGTTCGACTCGCGCACCTGGCCGTCGCGTCGCACCTGCTGGACCATCGCGCGGATCTCGTCGGGCTCGATCCGCCGGTCGCGCACGATCCCGAGGGCCACCGCCTGGGCCGAGGCCTCGAGGACGGTGTTGGAGGAGTCGAGCAGGACGGTGGTCGACGACAGCACCGAGAGCACCGCCTGGGCCCCCGGCGGCACGAGCGGCGCGGGCTCCTCGGGTGCCGCGTTCTGGCGCCGTTCACTGAACAGCCAGACGAACGTCACCGTGGCGCCCACGGCCGCGCCGACGGCGCCGGCGATCAGGTAGGCCGCGTCGATGTCCACACGGCGATGCTAGGCCCACCGTTCACCCAGCTCCGAGCGCGAACCCCCTCTGACGTGCGGCTTTCCGCGGCTGTTCACGGTTCGTTCACCGGGGGTCGCTCATCGTTCACCGGTTTCTTCTAGGGTCGGGGGCATGCGTGATGCGTACTACGAGCAGCTCGACACCATCGTCGACGACCTGGTCCAGCTGACCGGGACCGTCCGCAAGGCCGTCGCCGCCTCCACCGCCGCCCTCCTCAACGCCGACGCCCCGCTCGCCGAGCAGGTGATCGACGGTGACAAGCAGATCGACGAGACGACGGAGGAGATCGAGGAGCGCGCGCTGCTGCTGCTCGCCACCCAGCAGCCGGTCGCCACCGACCTGCGCCAGCTCGTCGCCACGCTGCGCATGCTCACCGACCTGCAGCGCATGGGCGACCTCTCGGTGCACGTGGCCAAGGTCGCGCGCCTGCGCATGCCCGACGTCGCCGTCCCGGTCTCCATCCAGCCGACGATCATGGCCATGGCGTCCGTCGCCGACCAGATGATCCACGCGGCGTCGCGGATCGTCGCCAACCGCGACGTCGACGCGGCCGGCCGCCTCGAGGACACCGACGACGAGATGGACCGGCTGCGCAAGGACCTCTTCCGCGCGCTGCTCGGCGGCACCTGGGAGCACGGCATCGAGCCGGCCATCGACCTGGCGCTCCTCGGCCGCTACTACGAGCGCATCGGTGACCACGCGGTCTCCATGGCGCGCCGCGTCGTCTACCTGGTGACCGGCGAGATCGCCCCCGGCGCCTGACCCACGCCTCGTCGCACGACGAAGGGCCGTCCGCGATCCGCGAGGATCGGGACGGCCCTTCGTGCGTCGGTGGCACCCGGCGACGTCGCCGCCCGGTGCGCCGGGGTCAGCTGCCGGCGGTGGGGCTGGCGCTCGCGCTCGGCGTCGGCGTTGCCGACGACCCCGGGCTCACCGGCTTCTCGGCGACGTCGGAGTAGGTCGACGTGCGGGCGACGATCGGCGCCTCGACCTCGACCTCGTCGCCGCTGGAGAACGTGAGCGTCAGGCGGGCGTAGCGGCCCAGCTCGACCGACGAGCCGTCGATGTCGGCGACCTCGCCCTGGCGACCCAGCGTGTACAGCTGGCGGGGCTGCAGCTCGACGGGCAGGGCCGGCTCGGCCGTGACCGAGCCGGAGCCCTCGAGGGGGCGCACGGTGACCGACTCGAGCGTCTGCTCCTCGTCGGTGGTGTTCAGGAGGCCGACGGACAGCGCGTACGTGTCGTCGGTGTTGGCCACCAGGAGCGCGTTGTACAGGCGCACGTCGCCCGTGCGCACGTTCGCGCCGATGCCGGGCTGGTACTGCTGGTTCGTCTGGGTGCTGCCACCGGTGCCGCAGGCGGTGAGCCCGAGGGCGGCGGTGAGCATCAGGGTGGCGGCCGTGAGACGGCGCGTGCGAACGGTGGACACCGGGCACCTGCTTCTACGTCGAGGAGGGTCGTCGTGCGGAGCATATCGGAGGGCGTCGCGGCGGCGAGGTGCGGGCCGGGCCCCTGGGCGGGGGCGGAACCTACCGTCCGACCCCGAGGAACGGCTGAAAAGGCCGTCCGTGGCGCGTGTTAAACTGGTCACCTACGAAAGGTGCCGCGTTTATGACTTTCACTGTCGGCGAGACGGTTGTGTACCCGAACCACGGGGCCGCAGTCATCGAAGACATCGAGAAGCGGACGATCAAGGGGGAGGAGCGCGACTACCTGGTCCTGCGCATCGTCGCCCAGAACGACCTGGTCGTCCGTGTGCCCGCCTGCAACGTCGACCTGGTCGGCGTGCGTGACGTCGTCGACGCCGACGGCCTCGAGCGCGTGTTCAGCGTCCTGCGCGCCGAGCACGTCGAGGAGCCGACCAACTGGTCGCGTCGCTACAAGGCGAACCTCGAGAAGCTGCACTCCGGTGACGTGCTCAAGGTGGCCGAGGTCGTGCGCGACCTGTGGCGCCGCGACCACGAGCGTGGCCTGTCCGCGGGCGAGAAGCGGATGCTGGCCAAGGCGCGCCAGATCCTGGTCTCCGAGCTCGCGCTCGCGGAGAAGACCAACGAGGACAAGGCCGAGCTGCGGCTCGACGAGGTCCTCGCCTCCTGACCCGAGGCTCGGTCCGACGGCCCCCGCCCCTCCGGGCGGGGGCCGTCGTCGTTCCTGGGGCCTGTCGATCCCGTGCCGTGCGTGCGGCGTGGAGGTCAGCGTCGCGCGACGAGCGCGGTGGCCACGGCCGCCACGCCCTCGCCGCGGCCCGTCAGGCCGAGACCGTCCGTGGTCGTCGCGGAGATGCTGACCGGAGCGCCGACGACGGACCTCAGCAGCTCCTGTGCCTCGTCGCGACGTGGGCCGAGGCGTGGCGCGTTGCCGATCACCTGCACCGCCACGTTGAGCACGGCGAAGCCCGCCTCGTCGAGCAGGCGGACGGTCTCGGTCAGGAACGTGGTGCCGGAGGCGCCGGCGAGGCGCGGGTCGGCGGTGCCGAAGCGCGACCCGATGTCGCCGAGGCCGGCCGCCGACAGCAGCGCGTCGACCATCGCGTGGCACGCGGCGTCGCCGTCGGAGTGGCCCTCGAGGCCGGCGTCCTCACCCGGCCACTCCAGACCGGCGAGCCACATCGGCCGTCCGCGCACGAGGCGGTGGACGTCGGTGCCGATGCCGGTGCGCAGGTCGGGCCAGGTCATGGCTGCATCCTGCCCGACTACCAGCGCGGGCTGTCCTTCGGCAGGGCCTTGCTGCCCGGCCGGACGACGTAGACGATGCCGCCGCTGCCGCCGAGCCACGCGCGCTCGAACTGCGCGCGGTCGTAGGTGCGGCGCACGGCGGAGTTCGTCGCACCGGCGGGGTCGTTGGCGATGACGCGACCGTCGCGCGTGAACCCGCTGATGACCATCAGGTGCCCCGGCGTCGAGGAGATCGGTGCGCCGCTCAGCTCGCCCCGGCCGAAGGCGACCGACGCGACGAGCGGGATGCCCGCCTTGATGAACTGCTCGGCCTCGCGCAGGTCGTACAGGCGCGTCACGAACGTGTCGAGGCCGTAGGTGCTCGCGTACGCGGCGCTCATCGGCCAGTTGCCGGTGCCCTCGTAGCGGTAGTCGTAGGAGTACCGCGCGGCGTGGTCGACCTGGCGGTCGGTGCCCTTGGCCCAGCTCAGCTCGCGCGACGTCGGCCCGGAGCCGAAGTAGCGCAGGATCATCGACACCGACGTCGGCGAGCACCACGCCTCGCCGCCGCCGCCCCACTCGGGGTGGTGCCCGCGGTGCGTCATCTGCGAGTAGGTCGGCACCGACAACGTAGTCGTGCGGGTCATCGTCGTGCGGCTCGTGGCGATGCGGCGGGTCGTGTACGACGACGCGGCGCCGCCGACGGACTCGACGCGGGGCGTCGCGCGCGACGTCGGACGGCGCAGCAGCTCGACCTGCACCTGCCACTGGCTGAACGTGCCCGAGCCGTTCGCGCGCACGGTGTCGGTGTCGAGCCGGGCGAGGTCGTCGGTCTGCGACGGGCCCGACGTGCGGTAGACGCCGCTCTCGCCCTTCGCCCAGATGGCGACGGTGTCCCAGCTGCCGACCTTCGACCCCTGGCGCACGCGGGCCTTGACCCGCAGCCAGGTGTCGTCGGGCGTGCGGGCGCTCCACGACGGCACGAGGGCGCGCGCGGAGTAGCCCGTCGACGACCACGGCGACGTCCAGGTGCCGTAGGCCCACGTCGCGGTGCGGCCCTTGTACGGGTCGCGGTACGTCTGGCGGCGCTTCGGCGAGTCGAGCACGAGAGCGGAGCCGGAGACCCGGACGCCGTCGAACGAGCCCTTCTGGAGCTGGGCCGCGCTGACCCAGCGCACGGTGCTCGCCGACTGCGACGCGGCCTGCGCGGGCGCGGTCGGGACGAGCAGCGACGCGAGCAGGACGGCGGCGACGGCGGGGACGATGCGGCGTGGTGCATGCCGACGGGGAAGAGGCATTCTTCGAGGGTAGGTGACGTCAGGGGCTCGTGGGGCGGTTGGGACGAATCGGTCTGGTCGGGACCGGGGTCGCGGACCGTTAGGATTCCGGGGTGAGCCTGCGCCTGTACGACACCGCCACCCGGCAGCAGCGCGACCTCGACCCGGTCGTGCCCGGCAAGGTCGGCATCTACCACTGCGGGCTCACCGTCCAGGGACCGCCGCACGTCGGGCACATCCGCAAGGAGGTCGTCTTCGACGTCCTGCGACGCTGGCTCGAGCGCGCCGGCTACGAGGTCACCATCGTCGCGAACGTCACCGACATCGACGACAAGATCCTCGCCAAGGGTCGCGAGCAGGGCCGGCCGTGGTTCGCGGTGGCCTACGAGAACGAGCGCGCCCTGCACGCCGCGTACGAGGTGCTCGGCTGCCGGCCGCCCACGTACGAGCCGCGTGCGACGGGCGTCGTGCCCGAGATGATCGAGCTCATGGAGACGCTGATCGAGCGCGGTCACGCCTACCCGGCGGAGAACGGCTCGGGCGACGTCTACTTCGACGTCCGGTCGTGGCCCGCGTACGGCGAGCTCAGCAACCAGCAGGTCGACGACATGCAGGCCGCGCCCGACGCGCCAGCCGACGGCAAGCGCGACCCGCGCGACTTCGCCCTGTGGAAGGGCCACAAGGAGGGCGACCCGGAGTCGGCGTCGTGGCCGACGCCGTGGGGTCGGGGCCGTCCCGGCTGGCACCTGGAGTGCTCGGCGATGGCCGCGAAGTACCTCGGCACCGAGTTCGACATCCACGGCGGCGGGCTCGACCTGCGCTTCCCGCACCACGAGAACGAGATCGCCCAGTCGCGCGCGGCAGGTCAGCCGTTCGCGCGGCTCTGGATGCACAACGCGATGCTCAACCTGAGCGGCGCGAAGATGTCGAAGAGCGTCGGCAACACGCTGATGGTCAGCGAGGTGGTCAAGCGGGTGCCGGCCATCGCGCTGCGCTACTACCTCGTGGCCGCGCACTACCGCTCGATCATCGAGTTCACCGAGGAGTCGCTGCAGGAGGCCGCGGTCGCGTTCGAGCGCGTCGAGGGCTTCGTGCGACGCGCCGACGAGACCGTGCGCGCGGCGGGCGGCGACGTCGTGCCGGGGGACGTCGGCGCAGCCTTCGCGGCCGCCATGGACGACGACCTCGGCGTGCCGGCGGCGGTCGCCGTGCTGCAGGGCGAGGTGACGCGCGGCAACACGCTGCTGGCCTCGGGTGACTCACCGGAGCTGCGCGAGGTGCTCGCCACCGTGCGTGCGCAGCTCGACGTGCTCGGGCTCGACCCGCTCTCCGAGCACTGGGCGGCGACGTCGACGTCGGCCGCCGACGAGGCGCTCGCGCCGCTCGTGGAGGCGCTGCTCGCGCAGCGCCAGGAGGCGCGCGCCGCGAAGGACTTCGCCACCGCGGACCGCGTCCGTGACCAGCTGGCTGCGGCCGGCATCGACATCGAGGACACGGCGCAAGGTCCGCGCTGGTCCGTGAAGGGAACCTGACCGATGGCAGGCAACAGCCAGCGCCGCGGCGCGATCAAGAAGACCGGCAAGGGCAACCCCACGGCCGGGTCCGGCGGACGTCGCCGCAAGGGTCTCGAGGGCAAGGGCCCGACGCCCCGTGCGGAGGAGCGCCCCAACCACAAGGCGTACAAGATGGCGCGCGCCGCCGACAAGCGCGAGGCCGCACGGCCCAAGCGCAAGGGCGGCGACGGCGGACCCGAGTGGGTGGCCGGACGCAACAGCGTCGTCGAGCTGCTGCGCGCCAACGTGCCCGTCGCCGGGCTGTACATCGCCGAGGGTGCGGAGCGCGACGAGCGCATCCGTGAGATCTTCCGGCTCTCCGCCGAGCAGCACGTGTCGCTGCTGGAGATCGGGCGGGTCGAGATGGACAAGCTCACCGGTGGCGCCGTGCACCAGGGCGTCGCGGCCAAGCTCGACGCCTACGACTACGCCCACCCCGACGACCTGCTCGCGCGGGCCGAGGAGGAGGGCGTGCCGCCGCTCGTGGTCATGCTCGACGGCGTGACCGACCCGCGGAACCTCGGCGCGGTCGTGCGCTCGGCGTCGGGCTTCGGCGCGCACGGCGTGGTGATCCCCGAGCGTCGGTCGGCGCAGATGACCGCGTCGGCGTGGAAGACGTCGGCCGGCGCCGCCGCGCGCGTGCCGGTCGCACGGACCACCAACCTGACCCGTCAGCTGAAGGCCTACCAGGAGGCGGGCCTCATGGTCGTCGGCCTGGCCGCCGACGGCGACGTCGCCCTGCCCGACCTCGACCTCGCCGACGGACCGCTCGTCGTCGTCATCGGCAGCGAGGGCAAGGGCATCTCCCGCCTCGTCGGCGAGACCTGCGACCAGATCGTCTCCATCCCCATGGCCTCCAGCCTGGAGTCGCTCAACGCCGGCGTCGCCGCGGGCATCGCGCTGTACCAGATCGCGCAGCGTCGGGTCTGAGAGTCGCGGGCTCGCCCGAGCCCGCTGGCTCCCGAAGGCCGATCTGACCACTTTCGAGCGGTTTTTCCGCAGAGAACCGACGAGAAGTCGTCAGAACGCGCGTGTTGGACAGTTGCGGGGCGCTCCGCAGGTGACCACGACGGGCGATACGGCCCAGGCGTCAGGCGTCGTACCCCTGCGGGTTCTGCGACTGCCAGGTCCAGGTGTCGCGGCACATGTCGTCGACGGTGCGCGAGGTGCGCCACCCGAGCTCCTGCTCGGCCTTCGTCGGGTCGGCCCAGAACGCGGGGAGGTCGCCGGGGCGACGGTCGACGACCTCGTACGGGATCTCGCGACCGCTGGCGCGCTCGAACGCGTGGATCATCTCCAGCACCGACGTGCCCTGACCGCTGCCGAGGTTCCAGACGTGCACGCCGGCGTCGCCGTCGACGATCGCGTCGAGCGCGACCACGTGACCCTCCGCGACGTCCTGCACGTGGATGTAGTCACGTTCCGCGGTGCCGTCGGCCGTCGGGTAGTCGCCGCCGAAGACCGACAGCCGCTCGCGGCGGCCCACCGCGACCTGCGCGATGAACGGCACGAGGTTGTTCGGGATGCCCTGGGGGTCCTCGCCGATCCGCCCCGACGGGTGCGCGCCGACCGGGTTGAAGTAGCGCAGCAGCGCCACCCGCCAGGCCGGGTCCGCTGCGGCGACGTCGGTGAGGATGCGCTCCGTCATGACCTTCGTCTGACCGTAGGTGCTGGAGGAGTCGAGCGGCTCGTAGTCCTCGACGTACGGCACGGGCGCCTTCGCGCCGTACACCGTGGCGGAGGAGGAGAAGACGATCGTGCGGCAGTCGTGGCGACGCATCGCGTCCATGAGCGTGAACGTCGAGCCCATGTTGTTCGCGTAGTACTCGAGCGGCTTCTGCGTGCTCTCGCCGACCGCCTTCAGCGCCGCGAAGTGGATGACCGCGTCGAACCCGCGCGCCAGGACCGCGTCGGTCGCGTCGGCGTCGGTGAGATCGACCTCGTGCAGCGGCACGTCACGGCCGGCCAGCTCGCCCACCCGGCGCACCGCCTCGGCCTTGCCGTTGACGAGGTTGTCGACCACCTCGACGTCGTGGCCCTGCTCGAGGAGGGTGAGGACGGTGTGGGAGCCGATGTAGCCGGCGCCGCCGGTGACGAGGACACGCATGGGCCCACGCTACCGAGCGGGTCGTTCGGGCCGACCCAGCACGGCCGCCGACGCCACCAGGAGCGTCGCGAGACCCAGCCCCGCCGCCAGGTGCCAGCGCAGCAGCAGGGCTCCGACGACGGCGCCGAGGACGATCAGCGTGACCACCGTCGCCTGCAGTGCCCGCCGCTGCGACCGTCCCGTGCCGAGGGAGAGGTCCGAGCCCAGGCCGATCAGCGTGTTGGTGACCGCGACGGTCGACACGTCCGGCACCGCCACGTGCCGGGCCGCGGCCGCCTGCAGCCCCATCGCGACGCCGAGCGTCGTCGTGGTCGTCGTCAGCGCCGCCCGGCCGACCGGCTCGACGACGAGCAGCAGCACGCCGAGCACGCCGAGGACGAACGCGACCACCGCCAGCAGACTGGTGACGCGACCGTTCCACCCGGGCGTCGACCCCCGCACGACCCGGCCCCCGAGCGTCGTCCCGGCGAGGAACCCGGCCAGTGCCGCCGACGCCCCCACCACCGACAGGCCGGCAGCGCCGGTGAGCGCCAGGCCCAGCAGGACGACGTTGCCCGTCATGTTGCCCGTGAACACGCGGTCGAGCCCGAGGTAGGAGACCGCGTCGACCACGCCCGTCGAGAACGTCAGAGCCATGAGGGCGGCGATCTGGCGACGGTCGACGGGCACACGGTCCACGGCGGCATCCTCCCACCGACGCGCGCCACGACCGATGTGCGGGCAGGATCGGGGCATGACCTGGTTCACCGCGACCCGCACGTCCGAGGCAGTGGTGACGGCCGAGCAGCAGCAGGTGTGGGACGTCCTCAACGACCCTGCCGAGGTCGCCCGACTCACCCCGCTCGTCCGACGCATCGAGGTCGACGGCGACCACTGGCGCTGGGTCATGGAGGAGATCCCCGGTCTCGGCATCAGCCTCGCGCCGGCGTTCACCGTGCTGATCGAGACCGACGAGCCGCGGTGCATCACGTTCACGCACGACCCGCCCGAGGGCGCGAAGGAGCGAGCCGCCGTCGAGGGCTCCTACGGCCTCAGCCCGCACGAGCAGGGCACCCGCCTCGACATCGAGATCACCGTCCGCGTCGACCTCCCCCTCAGCAGGCTCGCGAAGCCCGCCGTGAAGGCCGCCATGGACGGCGTGCTCGCCAGCATCGGCCGCGGCTTCGGCCGCAACCTCCTCGACCGCCTCGACGCCGACCAGGTCGACGTCGGCTGACGCCCGGCCCGCGCTGGGCCGTTGCCGGGTGGTCTCGCTCCGTCGCGGCTACGCCCCACTGCGACGGCTCCATCGCGCCGACGAGCTCGCTGGCGCTCGCCGTCGCTGCTACTCGACCAGCGGTGTGTTGTCAGTCGACGAGGCCGCGGGCGGCGAGGATGGGGCGGACGCCCTCGGCGAACCAGTAGGCCTCCTCGACGTGGGGGTAGCCCGACAGGACGAACTCCTCGATGCCGAGGTCGGCGTACTCGCCGATCAGGTCGGCGACCTCGCCGTGGCTGCCCACGAGCGCGGTGCCCGCGCCGCTGCGCACCAGACCGACGCCGGCCCAGAGACCGGGGTGCACCTCGAGGCTGCGGGCGTCGGTCGGGGCGACGCCGCCGTGCAGCTCGCGCATCCGACGCTGGCCCTCCGACTCGCTGCCGGCCAGCGCCTGCTGCGCCTTCGCGACGTCGGCCGGGTCGAGCTCGGCCAGCATCCGGTCGGCGACCGCCCACGCCTCCTCGCTCGTGTCGCGGCTGATCGTGTGCAGGCGGATGCCGAACTTCACCTGTCGACCCTCGTCGTCGGCGAGCTTGCGGATCCAGGCGATCTTCTCCGCCACGGCCTCCGGCGCCTCGCCCCACGTCAGGTACGTGTCGACCTGGCGGGCGGTCACCGGCCCGGCCGCCGCCGACGAGCCGCCGAGGTAGATGGGCGGGACCGTGCCGGGCTTGCGGGTGCGCGCGTCCTGCACGTCGTAGTAGTCGCCCGTGAAGGTCGACCCCGCCTCGGTGAAGGCGGCGCGGAAGACCTCGAGGAACTCCTCGGCGCGGTGGTAGCGGTCGTCCTTCGTCACCTGGTCGCCGAAGCGCAGCTGCTCCGACGGGTCGCCGCCGACGACGACGTTCAGCAGCAGCCGGTCGCCGGAGATGCGCTGGAACGTCGACGACATCTGGGCCAGCAGCGTCGGGCTGATGAGCCCCGGCCGCAGCGCGACCATGAACTTCAGTCGTTCGGTGTGCGCGAGGAGGGCTGACGTCACGACCCACGCGTCCTCGCAGGGCGTGCCCGTGGGCGTCAGCACGCCCTCGAAGCCGAGCCGCTCCGCCGTGCGCGCGACGTCGACGAGGTAGTCGAGGTCGGGCTCGCGGTAGCGGCCGGCGGTGTTCTCCGGTCCTCCGCCGCGGGCGACGTCGGCGGGAAGGGAGTGGCCGCCGCCGACCAGGGAGCGGCTGTCGCCGGTGGTGGGCAGGAACCAGTGGAAGGTCAGGCTCATGCCTCGAGAATGACCCGGCCCCCTCCGCCCGGCAGGCGGTCCCACATGTCGGACACGACCGGCCCTCCCTCCCCGCTGAGTGTGACGTTTGCGGGGCAAATCGTCGGGATCCGCCCCGCAAACGTCACACTCAGCGGGGGTGGGGGAGGGAGGGGGTGGGTCAGACCTGGGCGCTGCGGGGCGGTGGGGTGCCCGCGACCGCCCAGCGGCCGAGGTGCTGCAGCTTCCAGCGCACGGGGTCGTGCAGCGTGTGGGTGCGCGCGTTGCGCCAGTGCCGGTCGTGGGCGCCCGTCGACGTCCCGCGCGCGGCGGAGCGGGTGCCGCCCAGCTCGAACGCCGCCGAGGTGA
>NZ_JAMXRU010000057.1 GCF_024124745.1 Aeromicrobium sp. CnD17-E | reverse complement strand
GAGGCGTGGTCGCTGGCGACCCTCGCCTCCGCGCACCGCGTGGCCGCCGGCGAGTGCCGCGCCGACTGCGGCGACGGCGAGGCCCGTGCCCGGCGCATGGTGCGCGAGCTCGGCGAGCTGATCGACGTCTACGACGAGGTGACCGGCCGCGTGGCCGACACCGTCGCCCCTCGGGACGCCGCCGCGCTCGCCGCGCGCCTCTGACGCGCCAGGACGGCTGACCGGCAATGCAGAGGTCGCCCACGTGGGTCGTCCTCGCGGTCACGCTGATCGGGGGCTGCTCCTCCCCCGACCCCGCGAGCGACCCGGCGGACCCCCTGGCCGCGGGCTGTCGGCTCGTCGCGGCGCAGGCGCGCCTCGACGTGGCCCAGGTCGACGCCGCCGAGCTCCGGTCGTTCTCCAGCAGCCTCGACGCGCAGGCCGACGCCCTGTCGACGTCGGACGCCGCTGAGCTGCGGCCGCTGGCGCGTGCGGCGGCGGCCCTCGCCCAGGCACCACCCGGGGACGGGCGGGAGCAGGCGCGCGCCGAGTACCGGGCGGTGCTCGAGGCCACGTCGGACGTCTGCGCGGCGGCCCGGACCGCCGGTCGCTAGCGCGTCGGTGATCCGTCCCGCGGCGGACTCACCTGCGCCGCGACGTCCACGCGAGCAGCTCGTCGACCGGCCAGGTGGTGACGATCCGCTCCAGCGGCACGCCGAGCGCCTCGGCACGGGCGCACCCGTGGTCGAGGAAGTCGAGCTGGCCGGGGGCGTGCGCGTCGGAGTCGATGCTGAACAGGCAGCCTGCCTCGAGCGCGAGGCGCACGAGGTCGTCCGGCGGGTCGGCCCGCTCAGGACGGGCGTTGATCTCGACCGCCACGTCGTGCTCCGCGCACGCCTCGAACACCCGCCGCGCGTCGAACCGGCTCGGCGGACGAGTACCTCGTCCACCCTCGACCAGCCGACCCGTGCAGTGGCCGAGCACGTCGGTCGCCGGGTTCCTGACGGCGGCGAGCATGCGTCGCGTCATCGCGATGCTGTCGGCGCGCAGGTCGGAGTGCACGCTCGCCACCACGACGTCGAGCCGGTCGAGCAGCGCCGGGTCCTGGTCCAGCGAGCCGTCCTTCAGGATGTCGACCTCGATGCCCGACAGCACCCAGGTGCCCTCCACCTGCGCGTCGACGTCGGCGACCAGCTCCAGCTGGGCCTCCAGCCGGTCCGCGGTCAGGCCGTTGGCCACCGTCAGGCGTGGCGAGTGGTCGGTGATCGCGACGTACTCGTGCCCGAGGTGCGCCGCCGTCCGGGCCATGACCTCGAGCGGCGAGCCGCCGTCGGACCAGTCCGTGTGGGTGTGCAGGTCGCCGCGGACGGCGGCACGGACCCGTTCACCGCCTGCGACGAGCGGACCCTCGCCCTCCTCCCGCAGGGTGGCGAGGTAGTCGGGCACCCGACCCTCGACCACCTCGCGCACCACCCCGGCCGTGCGCTCGCCGATCCCGTCGAGCGACCGCAGCCGCCCCTCCCGGGCGAGCTGCTCGACGTCGTCGCGCTCGCGCAGCACGCCGGCGGCCCGTCGGAACGCCTCGACGCGATAGCTCGAGGCGCGAGAGCGCTCCAGCCAGAACGCGACCTCCTCGAGCGCGGTCACCGGGTCCATGCGTCCATCGTGCCCCGGGCCTACGGTGGGCGCATGATCCGTCGCCACGTCGTCGTGTCCGGTCGTGTCCAGGGTGTCTTCTACCGCGCCTCCCTGGAGCAGGAGGCGCACGCAGCGGGCGTGGCCGGCTGGGTGCGCAACCGCGTCGACGGCACGGTCGAGGCGGTGCTCGAGGGCGAGCGTGCCGCCGTCGAGCGCGTGCTCGCGTGGTGCCGACAGGGACCCGCGCGCGCGGAGGTCGCCGACGTCGTGGTCGAGGACGAGGAGCCGGTCGGAGAGACCGGCTTCACGACCCGCGGCTAGAACCCGAGCTTGCGCAGCTGCTTGGGGTCGCGCTGCCAGTCCTTCGCCACCTTGACGTGCAGGTCGAGGTGCACGGGAGTGCCGAGCAGCCGCTCGACCTGGGTGCGCGAGACGGTGCCGATCTCCTTGAGGCGCGCACCCTTGCGGCCGATGACGATGCCCTTCTGGCTGTCGCGCTCGACGTAGACGTTGACGCGGACGTCGAGCAGCGGACGGTCGGCCGGGCGGTCCTCGCGCGGCACCATCTCCTCGACCACGACCGCGATCGAGTGCGGCAGCTCGTCGTGCACGCCCTCCAGAGCGGCCTCGCGGACGATCTCCGCGACGAGGGTCTCCTCCGGCTCGTCGGTGAGCTGGCCCTCCGGGTACATCGGCGGACCCTCGGGCAGCGTGGCGACGAGCAGGTCGGCGAGCAGGTCGACCTGGTCGCCGGCGACCGCGGAGACCGGCACGATGTCGCGCCACACGAGACCGGCCGCCTCACCGGCCGACTGGACCGCGAGCAGCTGCTCCCCCACCCGCTCGGGGGCGACGAGGTCGGTCTTGGTGACCACGGCGAGCACGGGCGTGCGGCGGATCTTCGCGAGCTCCTCGACGAGGAACCGGTCGCCGGGCCCGACCTTCTGGTCCGCGGGGAAGCACATGGCGATGGTGTCGACCTCGGCCCACGTGGTGCGGACGATGTCGTTCAGACGCTGGCCGAGGGTGTTGCGGGGTCGGTGCAGACCCGGCGTGTCGACGAGGACGAGCTGCGCATCGTCGCGGTGCACCAGGCCGCGGATCGCGTGCCGCGTGGTCTGCGGCTTGGAGGAGGTGATGGCCACCTTCTCGCCGACGAGGGCGTTGGTGAGCGTCGACTTGCCCGCGTTGGGGCGGCCGACGAAGCAGGCGAAGCCGGAGCGGAACGTCACGTCGTGGTCCCCTCGACGACCGTGCCGGCCGTGTCCGCGCGGAACACCGGGACGCCCGTCCCGGCGAGGTCGCGCACCGCGCCGACGTCGGGCAGCGCGTCGGCGACGACGAGCGCCGCCTCGAGACCGCGCGCGCCGGAGGAGACGGCCATGGCGACGGCGAGGTCGAGCGCACCGACGTGCAGCGACGTCAGCGCGACGTCGGCCGCCGCGTAGGTGCGACCGTCGAGGTCGCGCACGGCAGCACCCGCCGGCGCCTGGGTGCGCGCGCGGGTGGCGCGGGCCAGGGTGGCGAGCTTCGCGTCCTCCGGTCCGGGAGCCGGGTCGAGAGCGTGGGCGGGGGTGGGGTCAGCCACGGGATCCTCCGGGGACGGGGTCGGGGTCGGACGGGACGTCGAAGCGCGAGACGTGCACGCGTCCGATGCGGTTGCGGCGGCCGCTCGGGGCCTCGGCGACGAGCCGCAGGCCCTCCACCTCCACCGTGCTGCCGGGGATGGGGACCTTGCCGAGGTGCTTGGCGAGCAGGCCGCCGACGGAGTCGACGTCCTCGTCGTCGAGGTCGACGTCGAACAGCTCGCCGAGGTCGTCGACGTCGTACCGGGCGCTCACCCGGTACGACCCGTCGGAGAGGCTCTCGAGCTCGTCGGGCTCGGTGTCGTACTCGTCGGTGATCTCGCCGACGATCTCCTCGAGGATGTCCTCGATCGTGACCATGCCCGACGTGCCGCCGAACTCGTCGACGACGATCGCGACGTGCGTGCGCTGCGCCTGCATCTCCTTGAGGAGGTCGTCGGCCGGCTTCGTGTCGGGCACGAACAGGCACGGACGCATGATGGAGTCGATGCGCTCGGTCGACTCCGCGACGTGGTTGTCGAAGACCCGCTTCGTGACGTCCTTCAGGTACGCCATGCCCAGCACGTCGTCGAGGTTCTCGCCGATGACCGGCACGCGTGAGTAGCCGCTGCGCAGGCACAGCGACATCGCCTGGCGCAGGGTCTTGGACTGCTCGATGAACACGAGGTCCGGGCGCGGCACCATGACCTCGCGGACGATCGTGTCGCCGAGCTCGAAGACCGACTGGATCATGCGCGACTCGTCGGACTCGATGACGCTGCTGGCCGCGGCGAGGTCGACCAGCTCGCGCACCTCGACCTCCGACGCGAACGGCCCCTCGCGGAAGCCCCGACCCGGGGTGAGCGCGTTGCCGAGCACGATGAGCAGCCGGGGCACCGGTCCGAGCAGGGCGGTGAGCAGCCGCACCGGACCGGCCGACGCGAGCGCCACGGCCTCGGAGTGCTGGCGACCGAGCGTGCGCGGCCCCACGCCGATGAGGACGTAGGAGACGACGACCATGATCGCCACGGCGACGACGATCTGCCACCACAGCCCGTCGACCCGGTCGTCGACCACGAGCGCCACGAGCACGACCGCCGCCGTCTCGCACACCACCCGCAGCAGCAGCACCGTGTTGAGGGCAGGCGCGGGGTCCTCGAGGATCCGGCCGAGAGGCACGGCCCCGCCGCGACCCTCCTCGCGCAGCTCCGCGGCCCGGGCACGCGAGAACGACGACAGCGCGGCGTCGACGCTCGCCAACGTGCCCGCCGCGACCGCCAGGACGACCGACGCGACGATCGCGACCGTCATCGCAGGCTGCCTCCGTCGGCGCCCGGTCGGGGTTCGACGACGCCGTCCTCGACGTCGCCGCCCGCCGCGACCTGCTGCCACTCCAGCAGCAGCCGACCCTGGATGCCGAACATCTCGGCGTGCTCCTCGGGCGTGGCGTGGTCGAAGCCGAGCAGGTGCAGGATGCCGTGCGTGGTGAGCAGGTCGATCTCGTCGGACACGTCGTGACCGGCGGCCGGCGCCTGCTGCGCCGCCACCTGCGGGCAGAGGGCGATGTCGCCGAGGTAGCCCTCGGGCTCGTCCTCCGGCTCGCGGTCGCGCCGCCCGGGGGACAGCTCGTCCATGGGGAAGGACAGCACGTCGGTGGGGCCCTTCTTGTCCATCCACTGCTCGTTGAGCACCGCGATGGTGTCGGTGTCGACGAGGCGGACCGTCAGCTCGGTGGCCGGGTGCAGCCGCATGCGCCGCATGACGAAGCGGCACAGCCGGGTGAGGGCGACGACGTCGACGCCCTGGCCGGACTCATCGAGGACGTCGACGTTCATGCTCCACCTGTCCCGCGGCCGGGGCCGACTCGTTCTCGAACGCGTCGTACGCGGCGACGATGCGCCCGACGAGCTTGTGCCGCACGACGTCGCTCGACGTCAGCGTCGCGAAGTGGATGTCCTTGACGTCCGCGAGGATGTCGCGCACGACCCGCAGGCCGCTCTTCTGGCCCGACGGGAGGTCGACCTGGCTGACGTCGCCGGTGACCACGATCTGCGAGCCGAAGCCGAGCCGGGTCAGGAACATCTTCATCTGCTCGGGCGTGGTGTTCTGCGCCTCGTCGAGGATGATGAACGCGTCCTGGAGCGTGCGGCCGCGCATGTAGGCGAGCGGGGCGATCTCGATCGTGCCGCTCGTGAGCAGCTTGGGGATCGTCTCGGGATCGAGCATGTCGTGCAGCGCGTCGTACAGCGGCCGCAGGTACGGGTCGATCTTCTCGCTCAGGGTGCCGGGCAGGTAGCCCAGCCGCTCCCCCGCCTCGACGGCCGGTCGGGTGAGGATGATGCGGGTGATCTCCTTGGCCTGCAGCGCCTGGACGGCCTTGGCCATCGCGAGGTAGGTCTTGCCCGTGCCGGCCGGGCCGATGCCGAAGACGATCGTGTTCTGGTCGATCGCGTCGACGTACTTCTTCTGGTTCAGCGTCTTCGGCCGGATGGTGCGGCCCCGGTTGCTGAGGATGTTGAGGCTGAGCACCTCGGCCGGGCGCTCCTGCGTCTCGGTGCGCAGCATGCCGATGGAGCGCTCGACGGTCTCGGCGGTGAGTCCCTGGCCCGTGCGCACGATGGCGACGAGCTCGTCGAGCAGCCGCTCGACGAGCGCGACCTCGGCCGGAGCGCCGGTGACGGTCAGCTGGTTGCCCCGCGCGTGGACCGCCGCGTCGAACGCGTCCTCGACGATGCGGAGGTACTCGTCGCCCGGCCCGTAGAGGGAGACGGTGTCGATGCTGGTCGGGACGGTGAACGTGTGGGGACGCTGGTCCCCGGGAGAATCAGGAGTCATGTGTGCCTCCATGGTACGGGGATGCGCCGACACGTCGACAGCGCCGGACCGCGGCGCCGTGCGCTCAGCCCGGGGGCCAGCCGAGCGAGCGCCCGGCGAGCACGTGCCCGTGGCAGTGGAAGACCGTCTGGTGCGCGTCGGCACCGGTGTTGAAGACGAGCCGGTAGGAGCCGCCCGCCTCGTCGGCGACGCGCCGGGCCAGGCGCAGCAGCCCGACGACCGCCTCCGGCTCGGCCTCGGCGAGGCTGCCGACGTCGGGCTGGTGCACGCGCGGGATGACGAGCACGTGCGTGGGCGCCTGCGGGCTGATGTCGCGGAACGCCACGGCGTGCTCGTCCTGCGCGACGACGTCGGCGGGCACCTCGCCCTCGACGATCTTGCAGAACAGGCAGTCGGCGCTGGGGCTCATGGTCCCTTCCTACCGCACCCGGCGGCCTGCGACGAGACCGCCACTCAGCGGAAGGCGTCCTTGATGCGGCCGAACACGCTGCCGCGGTGGGTGCTGCCGAGCTGTGCCTCGGGACGCTCCTCGTCGCGCAGGGCGGCGAGCTGCTTCAGCAGGTCGCGCTGCGCGTCGTCGAGGTCGTCCGGGGTCTGCACGACGATCTCGACGACGAGGTCGCCGCGACCCGGTCCCCGCAGGCGCGGGACGCCCTGGCCGCGCAGCGTGAGCGTCTCGCCCGACTGGATGCCGGCGGGCACCTCCAGCCCGACGACCTCCGGTCCGTCCTCGTCGGCCAGGTCGGCCTCGAGGGTCGGCAGGTCGACGTGCGTGCCGAGGGCGGCGGCCGTCATGGGCAGCGTCACCTGGCAGCGCAGCTGGTCGCCCTTGCGGGTGAAGACGGGGTGGCGAGCCACCTCGACCTCGATGTAGAGGTCGCCTGCCGGGCCCCCGCCCGGGCCGACCTCGCCCTCGCCGGCGAGCTGGATGCGCGTGCCCTGGTCGACACCGGCCGGGATCGAGACCGTGATCGAGCGGCGGGAGCGCACCCGGCCGTCGCCGTGGCACTCGTGGCAGGGGTCCTGGATGACGGTGCCGAACCCGTGGCACGTCGGGCACGGGCGGGCCGTGCGGACGCTGCCGAGCGGGGTGCGCTGGACCTGCTGCACCTCGCCGTGGCCGTGGCACGTGCCGCAGGTGACCGTCGCGGAGTCGTCCTCGGCGCCGCTGCCCGAGCACCGCTCGCAGACCACGGCGGTGTCGACCTTGATCTCGCGCGTGACGCCGAACGCGGCCTCGGCGAGGTCGACCTGCAGGCGCAGCAGCGCGTCCTGCCCACGCTGCACGCGCGAGCGCGGACCACGGCTGCTGCTGCCGCCACCGCCGAAGAAGGCGTCCATGATGTCGTCGAAGCTGAACCCGGCACCTCCGCCGAAGCCGCCCGCTCCGCCCCCGCCGCCGAGCGGGTTGCCGCCGCGGTCGTACACGGCGCGCTTCTGGGGGTCCGACAGCACCTCGTACGCGGTGGTGACCTCCTTGAAGCGGTCGGCGGCGTCGGGGGCGTCGTTCACGTCCGGGTGCAGCTGACGCGCCAGCTTGCGGTACGCCTTCTTCATCTCCTCGGGCGTCGCCGACCGGGAGACGCCGAGCAGCGCGTAGTAGTCCTGTGCCATACGTCCTTCGTCCTGTTCAGCCGTCCGCGAGCTGTCGCCCGACGTAGCGGGCGACCGCGCCGACGGCGGCCATGGTTCCGGGGTAGTCCATGCGGGTGGGGCCGAGCGTGCCGAGCATCGCCAGCGCCTGCTCGGAGGTGCCGTACGCCGACGAGACGACCGCCGTGCCGGGCAGTCCCTCGGTGCCGGTCTCCAGACCGATGCGCACGGTGGGGTCGGTGGTGGCCTCGCCGAGCAGCTTCAGCAGCACGACCTGCTCCTCCAGCGCCTCCAGCACGGGGCGGATGGAGGTGTCGAAGTCGCGGCCGAAGCGCGCGAGGTTCGCGGTGCCACCGACGGCGACGCGCTCGTCGCTGCGCTCGTCGGAGAACACGTGGGTGAGCGTGGTGACCACGGAGGTCACGAGCGGGCGGTCGGCGGGCGCGAACGTGCCGATCACGTCGGCGAGGCGCAGCGACGCCTCGGGCAGGCGCTGGCCCACCGCCGCCGTCATGATCCGCGAGCGGACGTCGGACAGCAGCCCGTCGCCCGGTGTCGCCTCGAGCTCGACGATGCGCTGCTCGACGCGACCGCTGCTCGTGATCACGACCACGAGCACCCGCGCGCCCTCGAGCGCCACCACCTCGACGTGACGCACCGTGGAGCGGGTCAGCGACGGGTACTGCACGATCGCGACCTGGTTGGTGAGCTGGGCGAGCACCTTGACGCTGCGCTGCACCACGTCGTCGACGTCGACGGCGCCGCCCAGGAACGTCTCGATCGCGCGACGCTCGGGCGACGTGAGCGCCTTGACCTGCGAGAGCCGGTCGACGAACAGCCGGTACCCCTTGTCGGTGGGCACGCGACCGGCGCTCGTGTGGGGCTGGGCGATGAGCCCCTCCTCCTCGAGCACGGCCATGTCGTTGCGGATCGTCGCCGGCGAGACGCCGAGCTGGTGACGTTCGACGAGGGCGCGGGAGCCGACCGGCTCCTGGGTCTCGACGTAGTCCTCGACGATGGCGCGCAGGACCTCCAGGCGACGGTCCTCGGACGGGAGACGACGGTCCTCCGGCACGGCGCTCTCCTCCTCTGGGACGGTCTCGGCTGGACGGTGCGTGGCTCGGGTGCGACGACGCCGGACGGCCTCGGGCGCGCACGGCGCAGACGGGGTCCGTCGGCGCGGCGTGGCGCTTTGGCACTCACCAGGCGCAAGTGCCAGTCTAGCGCCGTGGGAGCAATCGGGAGCGAGGGTGAGGTCGTCTCGGTCACGGGTCGCTCGCGCACCCTGACCTACCGGCCGCGCCGGGTGACGCTCTCCGACGGCACGTTCCTCCTGCACGAGTCCCGCGGCGGCACGCTGAGCTCCGTCTGGGCCGCCGACCTCGGCGACCTCTTCGTCGAGGTCGTGCACCTGGGGCACGGCCCCGTCGGCGGCGAGCTGGTGCTCGTCGTCCCCGACGGCGACACCGTGGCCCTCGGCGACCTCGTCCCGCCCCTCGACGTCGTCCCGGCCACCGCGCGGCCCAGCTGGGCGCAGGCCGTCGACCTCGCCGTCGGGCTGACCCGCTCGTCCACGCGGATCCTCACGAGCAGCGGCGAGATCGGCCGCGACGACCTCGAGGCGTTCCACCAGACGTTGCTGGGCGTGCTCCATGGCTGAGACCCGAGGGTGGGGTCGCTACGGCGACGACGTGCTCGCCGGCGACTGGAAGGCGCCTCCGCGCGGCCGCTCGACCGAGGTGCCCGCCGAGCTCGGCATGGTCGTCGAGGAGGTCACGACGGGCTGGTGCGGCGAGGTCGTGCGCGTCGAGCGCGACCTCGGCACCGTCGCCCTCGAGGACCGGCGCCTCAAGGTCAAGGTCTTCCCCCTCGGACCAGGGTTCCTGCTCGAGGGCAGGCCGGTGGTGCTGGTCGCCCCGTCCGGTGCCGCGCCGCAGCAGCCCGCGCGCACGGCGTCGGGATCGCGCGCGGTGGCCGGGCAGCGGGCCAGGGTGGCGCTGCCGAGCCGGATCCTCGTGGAGGGCAAGCACGACGCCGAGCTGGTCGAGAAGGTCTGGGGCGACGACCTGCGCGTCGAGGGCGTCGCCGTGGAGATGCTGCACGGCGTCGACGACCTCGTGGGCGTGGTCGACGACTTCGACCCGGGCCCGGACCGCCGGCTCGGGATCCTCGTGGACCACCTCGTGCCCGGCTCGAAGGAGTCGCGCATCGCGGCCAGGCTCTCCGGCCGTCCGCACGTGCTCGTCGTCGGCCACCCCTACGTCGACGTCTGGCAGGCCGTGAAGCCCGCGCGGCTCGGCGTCGCGGCGTGGCCGGTCGTCCCCCGCCACCTGGAGTGGAAGCGCGGTGTGTGCGCGGCCTTCGGCTGGCCGCACGCCGAGCAGGCCGACGTGGCCCGCGCCTGGCAGCACATCCTCTCGCGGGTCGACTCCTGGACCGACCTGGAGCCGGAGTTCCTCGGTCGCGTCGAGGAGCTCATCGACTTCGTCACCGCTCCCTAGCGGCCTGCTCCCCGCGGCCACGGCTGCGCCCGGACAGCGCGACGGCCCGGGACCAGGCGGTCCCGGGCCGTCGCGGCTCCCTCAGTCCTGCAGCACCGACTGCACCGTCGGCGTCGGTGCCGGGGTGGGCGGCGTGAGCCACTCCGTCCGCGGCAGCACGCGCCCGAGCACGCTCCCGTCCTCGACGAGGTCGAGGGTCGCGACGCCCAGCAGCGTGTCCTTGCCGCGCGTGCGCTCGGTGTTGTGCGCGTACAGGTAGGCCCGGACCGGACCTCTCGTCTGCACGGTCCGCTTCCAGGTGAACCGGTAGTAGGCCGTGCTGAACGAGAACGTCTCGACGGGTCGCACGCCGTTCGCCGCCTCGAGCGGTGCGCCGAGCGCCACGGTGTAGTCGACGTCCTTGCCCCACCGGTCGGGCTCGCTGGCCATGCCACTGACGGTGACCTTGCCGTCCTCTGACCTCATCGACTCGAGCAGCCCCGCCGGGGACCCGTCCGACGTCGGGTAGCGGACGAAGCCCGACGGCCAGGCCGAGCCCCGCCGCACGACGCGCCACATGAACGTGCCGTTCATGTTGTCCTCCGAGACCACGATCGATCCGTCGGCGCGGACCCGCTCGACGATCGCGACGTGGCCCTTCTCCCCGGAGTAGCCCTTGTAGGCGTCCCACCAGGCGACGTCGCCGCGACGCGGGGCGTAGCTCCGCACCGGGACGCCGGCCGCGCGAGCCGCGCGACCCCACGTGCGGGCCGCGTCGGTGCCCGGCGGGCGTGCCACCAGACGGTTCTTCGTCAGCCGGTAGGCGACGTAGTTCGTGCAGTTGCGGCCCGGCGTCTGGTTCCAGAAGGACGTCGACCGGACGGAGCCGTAGCCGCCGTCCGTGTAGCCCTTCGCCTTGCACTGCGTGTAGCTCGTGCAGAGCACCGTCCGTGCGGCGTCCGCCGATGTCGGTATACCAAAAATGGCCAACCCGATGAGCATGCTGATCACCGTTGGCCAATGCGCGATGCGCATTGCTCCCTCGCCAACTCCCCCGAGTTTGCTGTTTCTCCCACGTGAACCGTAAGTCCTCGACGAAGGTCCTGCATCGCGAATGACTAAAGTCCCAAAAAGTGAGAGTAACCTCCGCTACGGGGTGAGCTGTCGGACGACGGCGTCGGCGAGCAGCCGGCCCTCCAGGGTGAGCACCAGCCGCTCGTCGCCGAGCACGAGGCCGCGGTCGACCAGGTCGGGCACTTCGGCACGTCCGGCGGCGTCGAGGGCGGCGAGGGGCAGCCCCTCGCGCAGGCGCAGCTCGAGCATCACCTGCTCCAGTCGGCGACCGGCTGCGTCGACGACCTCGCTCCCCGCCTCGACCGACTCGCCGCGCTCCAGACGCTGCGCGTAGGCGGCCGGGTGCTTGACGTTCCACCAGCGTCGGCCCGCCAGGTGCGAGTGCGCACCGGGGCCCACGCCCCACCAGTCCGCCCCGTGCCAGTAGAGCAGGTTGTGCCGGCAGCGGGCGTCGGCGTCACGGGCCCAGTTCGACAGCTCGTACCACCCGAGCCCGGCGTCGGACAGGACCGCGTCGGCGAGCAGGTACTTGTCGGCCGTCTCGTCGTCGTCGGGCATCACCACCTCGCCGCGGCGGACCTTGCGCGCGAAGGCGGTCCCGTCCTCGACGATGAGGGCGTACGCGGACACGTGGTCGGGCTCGAGCGCGACCGTGGCGTCCAGCGTGGCGCGCCAGTCGTCGACGGACTCCCCGGGGGTGCCGTAGATCAGGTCGACGCTCACCTGCTCGAAGCCGGCCTCCCGCGCCCAGCGGACCGCCTGCGGCACCCGCGCCGGGTCGTGGGTGCGGTCGAGCGTGGCCAGCACGTGCGGGACCGCCGACTGCATGCCGAAGGAGATCCGTGTGAACCCGCCCTCGCGGAGCCGGGCGAGCGACGCGGGCGTGACGCTGTCGGGGTTGGCCTCCGTCGTCACCTCGGCGTCGCGGGCCAGTCCGAGGTGCTCGTCGAGCGCGCGGAGCACCCGGACGAGGTCGTCGGCGGGCAGCTGCGTCGGCGTCCCGCCGCCGAAGAAGACGGTCTCGACCGGTCGGCGCCCGAGCGTCTCGGCTGCGCGACGCACCTCGGCGATCGCCGACGACGCGTAGGTGGCCCGGGTGGCACCCTCGCCGAGCTCGTCGGCCGTGTAGGTGTTGAAGTCGCAGTAGCCGCACCGCACGGAGCAGAACGGCACGTGCACGTACACGCCGAGGGGCCGGTCACCCTCGGTGACCGGCCCCTCGGCGTACGACTGCACCGCTCAAGCGTAGAAGGAGTCCAGCAGGTCCTTGTGGTTGGCCTCCACGACCGCGCGCTTGACCTTCATGCTCGGCGTCAGCTCGCCGGACTCGACCGAGAGGTCGTGGTCGAGGATCTCCCACTTCTTGATGGTCTCCCAGCGGTTCAGGCGCTGGTTGAGCTCCTCGACCTGCTCGGAGACGATCGCGTGGATCTCGGGCGACTTCACGACCTCGGCGTACGACCTGCCCTGCATGCCGTGGTTCTCGGCCCACTCGGCCACCGCGTCGGGGTCGAGCGTGATGAGCGCGGAGCAGAAGTTGCGCTCGTTGCCGTGCACGATGATCTGCGACGTCATCGAGCTGATGCCCTTGAACATGCCCTCGATGTGCGGCGGCGCGACGTACTTGCCGCCGGACGTCTTGAAGAGCTCCTTCTTGCGGCCGGTGATGAAGAGGAAGCCGTCCTCGTCGACCCGACCCTCGTCGCCGGTGTGCAGCCAGCCGTCGTCGGTGACCGTCGCGGCGCTCTCGGACTCGAGGTTGTGGTAGCCCTGCATGACGCCCGGACCCTTGATGAGGATCTCGCGGTCGTCGGCGATCTTGACGTCCGTGCCGGGCATCGGGAGACCGACCGACCCGATCTTGAACGCGTCGGGGTGGTTGACGAAGGACCCGGCCGACGTCTCGGTGAGGCCGTAGCCCTCGAGGATCAGCACGCCCGCGGCGTGGAACCACTCGGCGATGTCGGACGACAGCGCCGCCGCACCGGAGATGAAGAACCGCACCCGGCCGCCGAAGCGGGCCCGCACCTTGGAGAAGACGAGCTTGTCGGCCACCGCGTGCTTGGCCTTCAGCGCGGGCGAGACCGGCTTGCCGGCGCGGACGGCGCGCGAGTACTCCAGCCCGACCTGCTCGGCCCAGCGGAAGATCTTGAGCTTGGCGCCGCCCTCCTCCTCGGTCATGCCGATGATGCGGCCGTACGCCTTCTCGAAGATGCGCGGCGCGGCGCCCATGAACGTCGGCTTCACGATCGCGAGGTTCTCGACGATCTTCGGCACGCGCCCGTCGATGGCGGCGGCGAAGCCGATCTGCAGCTGCGTCGTGAGGAGCACCTTGCCGAAGGAGTGCGCCATCGGCAGCCAGCGGAACTCGAGGTCGTCGGGCGTGAGGAAGCCGCCCGCCGCGACGGCCGCGCCCTCGTAGGTCCACCCGTCGTGGCTGAGGCGCACGCCCTTGGGGCGGCCGGTGGTGCCGGAGGTGTAGATGAGGGTCGCGAGGTCGTCGGGCTTGATGGCGGCGACGCGGTCCGTGACGGCGGTCGGGTTCGACACCAGGTGCTCGGTGCCGAGCTGCTCGAGGTCGGCGAGGGAGATGACCCAGTCGCCGTCGGTGAGGGTGCTGGCGAACGTGACGACCTTGACCACGTCGGGCAGCTCGGAGCGGATCTCGAGCAGCTTCTTGACCTGCTCGTCGTCCTCGGCGAAGACGACGCGACTCGTGGAGTCGGAGAGGATGTACTTCTCGTCGTCGACGGTCGTGGTCGGGTAGACCGTGGTCGTGGCCGCGCCGGCGGCATTGACGGCCAGGTCGGCGAAGATCCACTCGTAGCGGGTGCCGGAGACGATGGCGACGCGCTGCTCGGGCTCGACGCCCAGCGCGATCAGGCCGGCCGCGATCCGGTCGACCTGCTCACCGGTCTGGGCCCAGGTGAGCGAGTGCCACACCTCGTTCTCGTCCGGGTAGCGGTAGCCCTCGCGGTTCGGCGTCGCGGCGACGCGGTCGTAGAACATCGCGGCGACGTTCGGCGCGCGGTCCTCGACGATCTTGAGCTGTTCGGGGGTAACGGTCAGCGGCATGGTGTCCGTCCTCACACGACGTTCCAGGGGAATGTGGTGCCGCTCACCCTAACCTACCCGCCGGTCACCCCCGGACCCCCTCCTGGACGGTTGCACAGGGCATCGATCCAGGTCAGCGCACGGTTCGGATCCGGACCTCTCCCCCGCGCTTTGGGGACTTGGCGACGGAAAGCTGCCGACAAAACGTCGCGAGGTCGTCACGACGCCGCGTCGGTCACTTGGGGGACGCGTCTCCGGTGGAGAGGGCGGCGATGAACGCCTCCTGGGGGACCTCGACGCGGCCGATGTTCTTCATCCGCTTCTTGCCCTCCTTCTGCTTCTCCAGCAGCTTGCGCTTGCGGCTGATGTCGCCGCCGTAGCACTTGGCGAGCACGTCCTTGCGCATCGCGCGGATGTTCTCGCGGGCGATGATGCGCGCGCCGATGGCAGCCTGGATGGGCACCTCGAACTGCTGGCGCGGGATGAGCTCCTTGAGCTTGCCCGCGAGCATCACGCCGTACGAGTAGGCGGAGTCGCGGTGGACGATGGCGCTGAACGCGTCGACCACCTCGCCCTGCAGCATGATGTCGACCTTCACGAGGTCGGCCTGCTGCTCGCCGGCGAGCTCGTAGTTCAGCGACGCGTAGCCCTTCGTGCGGCTCTTCAGCGCGTCGAAGAAGTCGAACATGATCTCGCCCATGGGCAGCGTGTAGCGGATCTCGACGCGGTCCTCGGACAGGTAGTCCATGCCGTTCAGCTGGCCGCGACGGGCCTGGCAGAGCTCCATGATGACGCCGATGTAGTCCGACGGCGCGAGGATCGTCGCGGAGACGATCGGCTCGTGCACCGACGCGATCTTGCCGTCCGACGGGTACTCGCTCGGGTTGGTGACGACGATCTCGCGACCGTCCTCCATGACCACCTTGTAGACGACGTTCGGCGCCGTGGAGATGAGGTCGAGGTCGAACTCGCGCTCGAGCCGCTCGCGCACGATCTCCAGGTGCAGCAGGCCGAGGAAGCCGATGCGGAAGCCGAAGCCCAGCGCGCCCGACGACTCCGGCTCGTACACCAGCGCGGCGTCGTTGAGCTGCAGCTTCTCGAGGGCCTCGCGCAGGGTCGAGAAGTCGTCGCCGTCGATCGGGTAGAGGCCCGAGAAGACCATCGGGTTGGGGTGAGCGTAGCCACCGAGCGGCTCGTCGGCCGGGCGCGCGTTCGACGTGACGGTGTCACCGACGCGCGACTGGCGCACCTCCTTCACCCCCGTGATGAGGTAGCCGACCTCGCCGACGCCGAGGTGGTCGGCCTTGACCGGCTCGGGGCTGATGACGCCGACCTCGAGCATCTCGTGCACGGCGTTCGTCGACATCATCTTGATCTTGTCGCGGTGGCTGAGCCGACCGTCGACGACGCGGACGTAGGTGATGACGCCGCGGTACGTGTCGTAGACGGAGTCGAAGATCAGCGCCCGCGGCGGACCGTCGGCGTCCCCCTCCGGCGGCGGCACCTCGTCGACGATGAGGTTGAGCAGCGCCTCGACACCCTGGCCGGTCTTGGCCGACACGCGCAGCACGTCGTCGGGGTCGCCGCCGATGATGCCGGCGATCTCCTCGGCGTACTTCTCCGGCTGCGCGCCGGGCAGGTCGATCTTGTTCAGCACGGGGATGATGTGCAGGTCGGCGTCCATGGCCAGGTACAGGTTCGCCAGCGTCTGCGCCTCGATCCCCTGGGCGGCGTCGACGAGCAGGATGGCGCCCTCGCAGGCCTCCAGCGAGCGGCTCACCTCGTAGGTGAAGTCGACGTGGCCGGGGGTGTCGATCATGTTGAGCACGTAGTGCGTCCCGGCGTCGTCGCCCGCGCTCTTGGTGAACGGCATGCGGACGGCCTGGCTCTTGATCGTGATGCCACGCTCGCGCTCGATGTCCATGCGGTCGAGGTACTGGGCCCGCGCAGCACGCTCGTCGACGACGCCGGTGAGCTGCAGCATGCGGTCGGCCAGCGTCGACTTGCCGTGGTCGATGTGCGCGATGATGCAGAAGTTGCGCAGGAGGGACGGGTCGGTCGAACCCGGCTGGGGCGCCGCGCCCGGCGTCGTGGTGCTCGTCATGGTGCCCCCATCCTCCCATCCGGGGCGAGGCCCGTGAGCACGCCCACCGGGGCGTGCCCGCCCGGGCTCACGTCCAGAGGTAGGCGATGGCGACGTTGACCACGACCAGGCCCGCCACGACGTGTGCGAACGGGTTCGGCGTCGGGCGACGTCGGGTGCCGTGGGCGAGGCCCACCGCGACGAAGGCGATGGCCAGCTTGAGCCCGATCTTGGCGTAGTTCAGGTCGACGTCGGCCGCGGGCGCGACGCCGGTCAGCACGACACCGAGCACGAAGGCGGCGGTCACGCCGACCACCATCGCGAGGTTGAGCTGGGGCCGGCGGATCGTCGTCACGTAGCCGACGAGGGCCACCACCCAGCTGAGGACGTGGAGCCAGACCAGGACGTCGTAGAGCGTCTGCATGCCTCGGATCGTAGGACCCCCTCCCCGCGTTCTGTGGACCTGGCGACGGTTTTCGCGCCGCCTTTCGTCATCAGGTCCACAGAACGCGGGCGAGGGCAGGGCGGGGCGGGTGGGGGGAGGGGGCGTTCGGGGCTGATTTGGGGGCGCACGGTGCTCGCTGGTACTGTGGGTGGTCGCGTGCCCGCACGCACGCCCTCACACTTGCAGCACATTTCCTTCACGCACGAGAGAACAGGTCAGCCACGTGGCGAACATCAAGTCGCAGATCAAGCGGAACCGTCAGAACGAGGCCGCTCGCGAGCGCAACAAGTCGGTGCGTTCCGCGCTGAAGACGGCCGTCCGTCGCTTCCACGCTGCGGTCGAGGCCGGCGAGACCGACCAGGCCAAGGTGTACGCCGCCGAGGCGGGCAAGAAGCTCGACAAGGCTGCCAGCAAGGGCGTCATCCACAAGAACCAGGCGGCCAACCGCAAGTCGGCCATCGCCAAGAAGGCCGCGTCGCTCTGACCGCAGCCCCACAGCATCGACGAAGGCCCCCGGCAGTGCCGGGGGCCTTCGTCGTGCTCGGGCACGGTCGAGCGCCGCAAGACCGGCGCCCACGTTCGCGACGTCAACGCCGACGCGCAGCCGCCACCTGCAGCACCATGCGCTCGACGGCGTAGGCGGGATCGGCCGCACCGCCCTTGACGTCGATGTCGGCCTGCGCGACCGCGTCGAGCGCGCGGGCCAGGCCCGAGGGCTCCCAGCCCTGCAGCTGACGCCGCAGCACGCGCATCTTGAACGGCGGCGCGCCGACGTGGCGGGCCAGCTCGCCCTCGCCCAGCCGCGGTGGCGCGTCGGCGAGGCGGGCGAGCTGTCGCAGGCCCGCGGCAAGGGCGCTCGTGATCAGCACCGGCGCGACCTTGGCGGTCTCGGCCCAGCGCGCCTGCTCGAGCGCGACGTTGATGCGGCCCTCGATGGCGGCGTCGGCGATCTCGTAGCCGCGCACGTCGGCCCGGCCGCCGAAGTAGCGGCGCACGACCTCGACCGTCACCTCGCTGCCGGAGTCGAGGGTCGCGGCGAGCTGGTCGGCGGCACCGGCGAGGGCGCGCAGGTCCTGGCCGACGGCGGCGACCAGCAGCGTCGCGGCCTCCTCGTCGATGCGGGTGCCGAGGTCGCGCAGCTCACCGGCCACCCATCGCGCGTGGTCGCGCTCGTACTTCGGCGCCTCGTTCTTGACCTCGTGGACGGCCGCCTGGGCGCGCAGCTTGTCGAGCAGACCCTTGCCCTTCTGCCCTCCCCCGTGCACCAGCACGACGGCGACGTCGGGGCTGGGGTCCTTCGCGTAGGCGAGCAGCTCGCCCTGGGCGACGTCGGGCAGGTCCTGCAGCTCGGTCAGGACGAGGGCGCTGGCGGAGCTGAACAGCGACGGACTGGTGAGTCCCGCGATCTCGCCCGCCCCGAGGCCGCCCGACGTGGCGGTGGCGACCTCGCACTCGGCGTCGGCGGCCTTGATGCCGGCCACGGCGCGCGCCCGGGTGCGGTCGGACAGGTACTCCGAGCTCCCGGTGATGAGCAGGATCTTCCCGAACGGCGACGCCACGCGCCCAGCGTAGTCGTCCGCTCCGACGCGCCCGTCGGACGACGCGGGCGTACGCTCTCGCCATGCCGCTCGACGCCGACGACGTCGTCGCCCACGCCGACGACGCGTGGGTGGACCACCTGGTCCGCTTCGGCTTCGTGGCCTACGGCCTCGTGCACCTCGTGCTGGCGTTCCTCGCGCTGCAGCTCGCGTTCGGGCACCGCAGCGGCTCGGCCGACACGCGCGGCGCGCTGGCCGAGCTGGCGCAGCAGCCGTTCGGCCGGACCGTGCTCTGGCTCGTGGTCGCGGGGATGGCGGTGCTCGTCCTGTGGCGCGTGCTCGAGGCGGCCGTCGGGCACCGCGACGACGACGGCGCGACGCTGTGGGCGGCTCGCGGGGCCGACCTGGTCAAGGCGGTGGTCTACGGCGTGGTGGGCTGGAGCGGGGTGCAGGTCGTCACCCGCAGCAGCGACTCCGGCGGGTCGGGCAGCGAGACCTGGACGGCGCGGGCCCTGGCGCTGCCCGCCGGCGCGGTGGTCGTGGGCGTGGCCGGGCTCGCCGTCGTGGGCTACGGCGCGTGGACGGCATGGCGCGGACTCAGCGACCGGCACCGCGAGCACCTCGCGCCGGAGGGTCTGAGCGGCACCTCGGGCGACTGGCTCCTGCGTCTCGGCGCGGTCGGGCACGTGGCGAAGGGGGTCGCCATCGGGCTGGTCGGGACCCTGTTCTGCTTCGCCGCGCTGACCCACGACGCCGACCGCTCGGGCGGCCTCGACGAGGCCCTGCGCACGGTCCTGCAGCAGCCCTTCGGACCGTGGTTGCTGGCGCTCATCGCGGTGGGGATCGGCCTGTACGGCGTCTGGTGCCTCGCGCGGGCGCGCTACCTCGACCGCTGACCGCTCCCCCGCGACACGACCGACAGGCGACCGTCACGCACGACGACCGCGACGTCGCCCTCGCGGTCGGTGCGGTGCACCACCGCGCCGACCTGGCGCAGCATCCGCAGGGCGGTGCCGCTGGGGTGCCCGTAGTCGTTGTCGGCCCCGACGGACACGGTGGCCAGGCGTGGCGCGACCGCACGCGTGAACCGCCACGACGTGTCGGCGCTGCCGTGGTGCGCGACCTTCAGCACGTCGGCCCGCACGACGCTGCCGGCGCGGAGCACGTGCTCCTGCGCCTCCTCCCCCACGTCGCCGGTCAGCAGGAGGGTCACGCCCCGCACGACCACCCGCAGGACCACGCTGTCGGCGTTGCGGTCGACCTCGACCTTCCGGTCCCTCGTCGTGCCGGGCCGGGCCCGCGGCCAGAGCACGTCGGCCGTCACGTCGCCCACCACGAGACGGTCGCCCCGCGACACCGTGCGAGTAGGGACCCCCGGCACCGTGGGCCCGGGGCGTCCGACGAGCACCGCGCCGACCGCACGACCGGCCGCCACCCCCGACCTCCCGCCCACGTGGTCGCTGTCGCCGTGCGTCAGCACGAGAGCCGGGACGCGCCGCACGCCGAGGCCGCGCAGGCAGCGGTCGACGTCGACGGGCTCGAGACCGGCGTCGACGACCACCGCCTCGTCCGGTCCGGAGCGCAGCACGGTGGCGTCGCCCTGGCCGACGTCGCACTGCACCATCACCCACCCGCGCGGTGGCCACCCGGGGCTGGGCGGTCGCAGCATCGCCAGGGCCAGCCCCAGCACCAACCCGGTCGCGACGGCCGGGCGCGACGCGGCGCGGCGGCCGAGCCACAGCACCACCGGCACGACGCCCAGCAGCCACCACCACGGGTAGGGCCAGACCAGGCTCGCCCCGGGGAGGGCCGCGGCGTGGTGCGCGACGAGCACGATCCATCCGGCGCAGACCGCGGCCGCGGTGCCGAGGACCGACGCGACCGACGGGACGAGGAGGTCGAGGAGCCCGGCCACCAGCCCCAGCACCGTCGCGGGCGCGACCGCCGGCGCCGCGAGGAGGTTGGCGACGACGGCGACGACGGACATCTCGGCCGAGAGCGCCGCGATCACCGGCGTGCACGCTGCCTGCGCGGCGAGCGGCACGGCGACCGCGACGGCCACCCACCGCGGTGTCCACCGCTCCAGTGCCCGCACGAAGGGCGGCGCGAGCAGCAGGATGCCGGCGGTCGCGCTGACGGACAGCACGAACCCGGCCGCGCGCGAGAGCCATGGATCGCAGAACAGCAGCGCCACGACCGCGACGCAGAGCGTGCGGACACCGCTGCGCGACCCCAGCCCGAGTGCTGCGAGACCGACGACCCCCATGCCGGCGGCACGGAGCACGCTCGGCTCGGGCCGCGCCAGCAGCACGAACCCGACGACGCCGAGCAGACCCACCGCCAGGAGCACGCGGGGCGGGGCCCGGCCCGCTCGCGCCACCGCCAGCACCAGGGCGAGCACGATGGTCAGGTTCGTCCCCGAGACGGCCAGCAGGTGCGTCAGGCCGGTGCGTCGGAACTCCTCCTCGACGCGCGGCGAGAGGTCGGCGTCGTCACCGACCACGAGGGCAGGAACGAGGGCGGCGGGTGCGCCGGGCACGTGGTCGACGGCGTGGCGCACACCGGCTCGGACGCGCTCGGAGCCCGACCACCACCAGGAGCTGCCCTGCACGGCGGAGCGTCGCTCGACCCGCAGCGTCGCGGTGTCCCGGTCGTCGTCCGGCGGCGACAGCCGACCACTGACCGTGAGCCGACGACCGACGACCAGGTCGCGGTGCTCGCCGACCAGGAAGGCCGTCACGGGGTCGCGGACGCCGTGCACCCGACCGCGCTGGTCGCGCAGCCGCAGCACCACGAGGCCCACGACCGTGCCCGGACCTCCGACACCCTCGAAGGTGCGGGCGTCGCGACTCACCTGCACCTCGAGCGTCACCCGCGCCCGCTGCTCCGCGAGCGCCGACGTCGGGGTCGCGCGGACGTCGCCGAGTCGCCAGGTCACCGACGTCGCGACGGCGGCCACCGCGACCG
>NZ_JAMXRU010000056.1 GCF_024124745.1 Aeromicrobium sp. CnD17-E | reverse complement strand
CGTCGGCAACTGGCGCGGCTACGTGCCGGCCAGCACCGTCTACTACCCGGCCGGCCGCGAGGCCGAGGCGCGCCAGCTCGCCGCCGACCTCGGCGTCTCGGCGGTGGCGCCGGCGCCCGCCGGCATCAACCAGCAACGCCTCACGCTCATCGTCGTGGCGCCCGTCACCTGACCCCAGGTCAGGCCCCGTGCGGCCCCGTCGGAGTGTCATGATGCTGGGGTGCCTGCGGCAGATCCCCTGACGACGTCCGACGTCCCGGCCTCCCTGCTCGTCGAGCCCGAGCGCATCCTCCTCGGGCTCGACTTCGACGGCACGCTCGCGCACGTCGTCGACGACCCCACGCAGGCGTTCGCGCACCCCGACGCGGTGTCGGCGGTCGCCCGGCTGGGCCACGTGCTGGGCCAGGTCGCGATCATCACCGGTCGCCCGGTCGACCAGGCGCTCGCGCTGAGCGGCTTCTCCGGCATGCGCGGCCTCGAGCACCTGGTGGTGTGCGGGCAGTACGGCGCCGAGTGGTGGGACGCGGCCACCGGCACGCACCTGCGGCCCGACCGCCCGGCGTCGGTGGCCCGGCTCGCGGAGGTGCTGCCCGGCTGGCTCGCCGCGCACGACGCCGCGCACGTGCGTGTCGAGGACAAGGGCCTCGCCGTCGCCGTCCACACGCGCGGCATCGACGCCGGACTCATCCACGCGCTCGACGCCCCGCTGCGGGCCCTGGCCGACGAGCTCGACCTCGAGGTCGAGCCGGGTCGTCAGGTGCTCGAGCTGCGCGGGCACGCGACCGACAAGGGCGTGGCGCTGCGCGGCCTGCTCGCGGAGACGGGCCTGCGGCGCGTGGTCTACGCCGGTGACGACCTCGGCGACCTGCCCGCCTACGACGCCGTCGACCAGCTGCGCGCCGAGGGTGGCGCTGGGGTGCTCGTCGCGTCGGCGTCGGGGGAGCAGGACGCGCTCGTCGGTCGGTCCGACGTCGTGCTCGACGGCCCCGACGCGGTGGCGGCGTGGCTGACCGCGTGGGCGGACGCGCTCGACGCGTGAGCAACCGCGGCGCCGGCGACGGCCCGTGGGTGGGGCATGGGACGCACACCCGCTGGACGCGGCTGCGCACGGTCGTGAACTGGGTGAACCTCAGCACGCCGGTCGGGCTGCTGGCGGCACGAGCCGGCGGGGCGAGCGTGCACCCGATCGGGCGCGGCGTCCTGGTCGCCACCGGGTGGCGATGGCGGCGCGCCGGTGTCGACGCGACGACCGTCGGGTCGGTCGTGCTCACGCCGCGCGACGTCGCCTGGCTGCGGGCGCGGCCGGCGCTGGTGCGTCACGAGGACCGGCACGTCACCCAGTACGCCTGGCTGCTCGGGCCGGTGCTCCTGCCGCTGTACCTGCTCGCCGCCGCGGTCTCGTGGGTCGCCACCGGTGACACCGCGTCGTGGAACCCGTTCGAGCGGACGGCCGGGCTCGTCGACGGCGGGTACCGACCCGCGCGCACGCGGTGGTCCCGCCGTCGACGGTCGCCCAGCCCCTGACCGCCCAGCCCCTGACCGCCCAGCCCCTGACCGCCCAGCCCCTGACGGTCGGCCTCAGTCGACCGTGGCGCTGCGTCCGGCGCGGGCCGGCACCAGGAACGCGGCCGCGAGGGCGACGGCCACTGCGGCAGCGGCGGCGACGAGGGCCGGCCCGACCGCACCGGCGTACCCGTCCGGCGAGATCGTGCCACCGAAGCCCTGGAACACGGCCACGATGACGGCGATGCCCAGCGCGACGCCGAACTCGCGGATCGTGTTGTTGGCCGAGCTGGCCACGGCGAGGTCGTCGCCGGGCAGTCCGTCGAGCACGGCGGTCGACATCGGCGCGAACGTCAGACCCATGCCGATGCCGGCCAGGACGAGTGGGGCGACCAGGCCGCCGTAGCCGTCCCACTGCTCCACGACGGCGGCGAACCACAGCAGCGACCCGGTCTGCAGCGCGAGGCCGGCGACGAGCAGGGCGCGGGCGCCGAGGCGCGGGACGAGCGCGCCGGCCAGCGGTGCGACCACCATCGGGGCCGCGGTCCAGGGCAGCGTGCGCACGCCGGCCTCGAGGGGCGAGTAGCCCTGCACGACCTGCAGGTACTGCGACAGCAGGAACACGCTGCCGAACATGCCCAGGCTGAACAGGAGACCGACGACGTTCGCGGCGCCGAACGCGCGGCGACGGAACAGCCGGACCGGCAGGACGGCGTCGGCGTCGAGGCGGCCGGCGCGATCGAGCCGGCGGGCCCAGCCCACGTACGCCGCCAGCATCAGCCCTGCGGCGACCAACGGTCCGAGGACGCCGGCCGACGACCACCCGTCGTCGTTGCCGTGCACGATGCCCCACACGCCGGCCAGGACGGCACCACCGAGCAGCAGGGTGCCGACCACGTCGAGACGCCCAGGGAGGGCGCTGCGCGACTCCGGTGTCGCGGCGAGCAGCAGCGGCACCGCGACGACGGCCACCGGCACGTTGATCCAGAAGATGGCCTGCCAGCTGAGTCCCTCCACCACGGCGCCGCCGACGACCGGCCCGACGGCCACGCCGAGCCCGGCCACGCCGCTCCAGACGCCGATCGCGGCAGCGCGGGCGCTCGGGGGCACCGCCGCGGCGAGCAGGGTCAGCGACAGCGGCACGATGGCCGCCGCCCCGATCCCCTGCAGCGCGCGGGCCGCGACGAGCGCCTCGGCGGAGCCGCTCAGCGCTGCGGCGACCGAGCCGAGGGTGAACACGCCGATGCCGCCGATCATCACGCGACGTCGGCCGACGCGGTCGCCGAACGTCGCCAGCGCCAGCATGAAGGTCGCGAAGGGGAGCGTGTAGGCGTTCATGAACCACGACAGCTGTGTGTCGGTGGCGCCGAGGTCGGCCTGCACGACGGGCAGCGCGCTGGTCATGACGAGGTTGTCGAGCGTGGCCATGAACATCGGCAGCGACGCCGCGACGAGGGCGAGCGCGAGGGCTCGCCGCGATCGTGGGACGGCGGTCGGTGCGTCGACCGCCGGTGGGGTGAGCGTGGTGGACATCGGCGTCTCCTGGAGGTGCGGCGGCGGGGGCCGCCGGTTGTATGCATCGAATGATTACTTATCGGGAGCGTAAGTAATCAGGTGATAACCTGTCAACCATGAGCCCCGCACCGACGTCGCGACTGTCCGCGGAGGAACGGCGCGAACGGGTGCTCGAGGCCGCGACGCGTGCCTTCGGCCGGTCGGGCTACGCCGCCACCAGCACCGACGCCGTCGCGAAGGAGGCCGGCGTCTCCCAGCCCTACGTCGTCCGGATCTTCGGCACCAAGCTCGAGCTCTTCCTCGAGGTCGTCGACCGCGCGACGCGACGGGTGCGCGACACGTTCGTCGAGGTGGTGGAGTCCGGCGAGGTGCACGTGGACGACGACGACGGTCTCGGGCCGCTCGGCGACGCCTACGCCCGGCTCGTCCTGGCCGACCGACCCGTCATGCAGGTGATGATGCACGGCTTCATGGCCTCCGCGGAGCCGGCCGTCGGGCAGCTGGCACGCCGCCGGATGGGCGAGATCCACGACGTCGTGATGCGCACGGGCTGCACGACGGACCAGGCTCGTGAGTTCATCGCCCAGGGGATGCTGCTGAACGTCATGCTCGCGATCGGCGCGCCGGAGCACCTCGACGAGTCGCCCGCGATCGAGGCGCTGACCATCTGCGCCTTCGGGCCGCTGCTCGACGCCGTGGTCGACAACCGCGACGACGAGGGCCGGACCGGCTGACGGCCCAGCCCCCGTCGTCGCGCTACCGGTCGACGTCCCGCTGCGCCCATCCCAGGCTCAGCCGGAGGTCGTCCAGGCCGGCGTAGCGCGTCTCGACCCGGGCCACGCACACCGCGACGTCCGTCGGGTCGTCGTGCTCCTCGCACTCCGCCGTCGCCTCCGACAGGGTCGGCGGGTGCTCGACGCCGCCGTCGAGCCGGGTGACCGAGAACCCGTGCCGGGCGTCGCCCTCCACGGCGACGATCGTGCTGCTGGGCCAGGGGTCGCTGGCGCCTGACGGGGCTCCCGACAGCGCGGGGCCGAGCAGCACGGGGGCCGCGAGGGCGGCGAGCAGGGCGGGGACGGGGGGAACGGGCACGGTTGACCTCCTGGTCGACGACGCCGGTCGGTCCGGCGTCGCTCAGGACATGACCGCTCGGGGCGGTCCGCGGGCCGCGGAGCCAGCTGCTGTGGACGCGCGCTCGGTGGCGGGTCGTGCCACGCTCGGGCTGTGGACGACGGCCCTCCGATGCTCGACCCGCGGACGCGCGATCTCGTCATCCGGACCGAGTGGACACATGGTGAGACGCCTGCCTAGGCTGTTCTCGCTCATCCAGAGGGGTTCAGGGACACGGCCCGACGACGCCCCAGCAACCAGCTCCGCACGTCCGCCCGGACGCGGGAGCCAGGTGCTCATTCCGTCCCGACCACCGTGGTCGGGAAAGATGACCAGGAGGTTCTCGTGAGCATCACCGCCCCCACCCCCACCGCCGCAGGCACGTCCGGCTCTCCCGACGACGCCGAGGTGGACGTCCGCGGCTCGCTCCGAGACGGCGCCTTCGGCCCGGCGACGGGCCTCGTCTGTCGCGAGTGCGGCGCGACGCGCGAGCTCGGCCCGCACTACGCCTGCCACGACTGCTTCGGCCCGCTCGAGGTCGCCTACGACTTCGGCACGGTCACCCGCGACCAGATCGAGGCCGGCCCGCGCAACATCTGGCGCTACAAGGCCCTCCTGCCCGTCCCCGAGGACATCGAGTCCAGCCCCAACACCGAGCCCGGGTTCACGCGCCTGCTCGAGGCCCGCAACCTCGCCGACGAGCTCGGCATCGCGCGCCTGTGGGTCAAGGACGACAGCACGAACCCCACCAACTCCTTCAAGGACCGCGTCGTGGCCTGTGCGCTGAGCGCCGCCACCGAGCTCGGCGCCAAGGTCTTCGCGTGCCCCTCGACCGGCAACCTGGCCAACGCCGTCGCTGCGGCGGGCGCCCGCGCGGGCATCCGCACGGTGGTGTTCATCCCGAGCAACCTCGAGACGCCGAAGCAGGTCAACTCGGCCGTCTTCACCGACAACCTCGTCGCCGTCGAGGGCAACTACGACGACGTCAACAAGCTCGCCAGCGAGATCGCCGGTGAGGAGGACGGCTGGGCGTTCGTCAACGTCAACGTGCGTCCGTTCTACGCCGAGGGCTCCAAGACGCTCGGCTACGAGATCGCCGAGCAGCTGGGCTGGCGCCTGCCCGACCAGATCGTCATCCCCGTGGCGTCGGGCTCGCAGCTGACCAAGGTGCACAAGGCGTTCCAGGAGCTGATCGCGCTCGGCCTCGTCGAGGACAAGCCCTACAAGGTCTTCGGCGCCCAGGCCGAGGGCTGCAACCCGGTGGCCACGGCGTTCGCCGAGGGCCACGACGCGATCCGTCCGGTCAAGCCCGACACCATCGCCAAGTCGCTGGCCATCGGCAACCCCGCCGACGGCATCTTTGTCCTCGACGTGACGCGCTCGACCGGCGGCGCCGTCGAGCAGGTCAGTGACGACGAGATCCGCGAGGCCATCGTGCTGCTCGCCCGCACCGAGGGCATCTTCACCGAGACGGCCGGCGGCACCACGCTCGCCACGCTCAAGAAGCTCGTCGCCACGGGCGCGCTCGACCCCGACCTCGAGACCGTCTTCATCAACACCGGTCACGGCCTGAAGACCCTCGACGCGGTGTCGGGCTCGGTCGGACCGGCCGCGACCATCGCCCCCACCTACGACGCCTTCGTGGCCTCCGGCCTCGCCTGAGCCCCGTCCGCCCAGCCCACCGACTCCAGGAGACCCACTGTGTCCGTGTCCGTCCGCATCCCCACCATCCTGCGCAGCTACACCGGCGACTCCTCCTCGGTCTCGGCCGAGGGCGCCACGCTGACCGAGGTGCTCGACTCCCTCGAGTCCAACCACCCCGGCATCAAGGCGCGCATCGTCGACGAGGACGGCAAGCTGCGTCGCTTCGTCAACGTCTACGTCGCCGAGGAGGACGTCCGGTTCGCGCAGGGCCTGGACACGCCGGTGAAGGACGGCAGCCAGGTCAGCATCATCCCCGCCGTCGCGGGCGGCTGACCCCGAGGGCGCCCCGCGACCGACCTACTTCACGAACCGCGGCGTCAGCGGCGGGTTCCACCAGACGCCGTTGCTGGAGCGGACGGCGCCGAGGACGTGCAGCACGACCGCGACGACGATCACCAGCGGGTACAGGACGAAGCCGATCAGGACCAGCATCAGCAGGGCCGAGATCACGAGGTAGATCAGCGTCGTGATCTGGATGTTCAGGGAGTTGGCGGCCTGACGTCGCGCGAACTCGCCCTTGTCCTTGTACATGAGGTAGATGACGAGCGAGGCGACGAAGCCCAGCGTCCCGGCGCTCACCACCAGTGCGGCGGCGGGGATGGCGTGGACGACGACGCCGACGTTGCGCTCGGTCGTGTCGGGGGTCGCGGCGCTGCCGCCGGACGGGGTGCCGTGGCTCTCCTGGTCGTCGGGCCAGCCGGGGTACGCGCTCATGGGTCCTCTTCTCATGACGGGTGCTCTGCGTCCAGCCAAGCACGCCCGACCCGCTCGCGCGACGCCTCCCGGGGTGGAGTCCGGGTCTCCCCGGGGACACGGGGGTCCGAACCCTGGGACGCCGGGGGATGTCCGGCGGGTGAACCGCACCCTTCTGCCGTTCGTCCGACGCGTATAGGCTCGGTGCCGGACCGGGCCGGTCCGGTGGTCGATCGCCGTCAGGTGGGAGTGCGTCATGGTGCAGGGCACCGTCAAGTGGTTCAACGCCGCGAAGGGCTACGGCTTCATCGAGGTGGAGGGCCAGGGCGACGTGTTCGTCCACTGGTCGCGCATCAAGTCCGACGGGTACAAGACGCTCGACGACGGCCAGGCGGTCGAGCTCGAGGTCGTCGACGGACCGAAGGGCCGCGAGGCGCACGAGGTCGTCGGACACTGATCCGGACGACGTCGGCGTGACCCTGCGGGCGCGCCGCCGGGACGCTCGCGGGCGGCTGTATCCGACACTTGCGGTGTCACATGGCCGCTGACATACTCCCGGAATGTTCCCCGCATCCCTCCGCGCCGCCGAGCCCTCCTCGGTCGGCGGGGCCGCCCTCGACCAGGTGCTCGGCCTCAGCGTCGGCGCCGCCGTCGTCACCGCGGTCCTCGTCTACGTCGCCTGGGCCCACCGCACCCACCGCATCGAGTGGTTCCAGCGTCTCGGCGACGCACTCCACGCCCGCACCGGCGAGCCCGGCTGGGCGTCGATCCCGGCCCTGTTCGTGGCGAGCTCGCTCGTCGTGGCCCTCCTCGGCTTCCTCTGGGACGTCAGCCTGCACGCCGGGCGAGGTCGCGACGAGGGGCCGCTCGCGAACCCCGCGCACTACCTGATCCTCTACGGGCTGTTCGCCCTCTTCGTCGCCGGCATGAGCGCGGTCGTGTTCCCGCGCGACGGCCAGAGGCCGGGCATTGCGTCGGTGCGGATCACCCGCCGCTGGTACGCACCGGTGGCCGGCATCTTCATCGCGGCCTGCGGCTTCTACGCCCTCATCGGCTTCCCGCTCGACGACGTCTGGCACCGGCTGTTCGGCCAGGACGTCACCCTCTGGGGTCCCACCCACCTCATGCTCATCGGCGGCGCCGGCCTGTCGACGGCCGGCATCATCCTGCTGCACCGCGAGGCGGAGTTCTCCGAGGAGTGGAAGCGCTCGGCCGACAACCACAGCGCCCGCACGCTGCACAAGCTGACCCTCTCGATGGCGTTCGGCGGCCTGCTCATCGGCCTCTCGGTGTTCCAGGCCGAGTTCGACTTCGGCATCGCGCAGTTCCGCATGGTGTTCGCGCCGCTCATGATCGCCGCGGCGGCCGCGCTCACGCTGGTCGCCGCCCGTCTGTACGCCGGCCCCGGTGCGGCCCTGTTCGCCGCGTTCTTCTTCGTCATCGTGCGCGGGGTGGTCTCCTTCATCGTCGGCGACGTGTTCGGCCAGGCGAACCACGTGTTCCCGCTCTACCTGGGCAGCGCCCTGCTCATCGAGCTGCTGGCGCTCAGCAGGCTCAAGGAGCGGCCGCTCGTCTTCGGCGCGGTCGGCGGCCTCCTCATCGGCACCGTCGGGTCCGTGATCGAGAAGTTCTGGAACGACGCCGTCTTCCAGTTCCCGTGGCCCCAGGACATCTGGCTGGAGAGCCTGCTCACGGTCGTCCCGGTCGCCGTCGGGGCGGGACTGTGCGGTGCGCTGTTCGCGGTGGGTCTCGACGGTCGGCTCCCCGTCAACCGCTGGGTCGGCCGCTCGATCGTGGTCGGGTCGATCCTCGTGACGTCGCTGGCCGTCGCCAACGGGCTGAACGCCACGGTCCCGGAGGACGCGCAGGTGCGGTTCACGGTGCAGCAGGTCGGCACGGAGGACGAGCCCGAGGTCATGGTGCAGGCCACCACCACCGAGGGTCTCGTCGACGCGCACCCGACCTGGGTGCAGATCACCGCCTGGCAGGGTGGCGGCGCGGGCGTGGTCACGCAGCAGCTGCGACGCACCGGGCCCGACTCGTGGGAGACCACGAGCCCGGTCCCGATCGGTGGCAGCTGGAAGACGCTCCTGCGCGTCCAGGACGGACGCATGCTCACCGCGGCCCCCATCTTCCTGCCCGCCGACGAGGCGCTGGGAGCGGAGGAGGTTCCGGCCGAGGCGGAGATGACGCGCGACTTCGTCCCCGAGATCACGATCCTGCAGCGCGAGCGCGAGCTCGACACGTCGCCCTGGCTCTGGGGCGCCGCGAACCTCGTCGTCCTCGTCTGCAGCCTGGCCATCCTGGCGGGCATCAGCGTGGCCGTGGCCCGGGTCTCCGGCGCGATCGCCCGCGAGGGGCGGCGGCGCCGCGAGGAGCTCGAGTCCGGACCCGGCGGCGGCGACGGTGTCGACGAGGGCAGCGGGGCCGGCCGGGCGTGACCCCCGGGGAGGTGCTGTGGGCGCACCACGCGGCCCTCGTCGCGATCCCGGCCTTCGTGCCGGCCATCGTGGTCGTGGCGGTCGTGCTCCACATCGCCCGGAAGGACCGTCGCGACGAGGCCGAGGAGCGTGAGCTGATCGAGCGTGCGTTCCGCCCCGACGACGACGCCCCCGACGAGACCGAGGACGACAGGAGAGATCGATGAGGACCACGTGGGCCGGGTGCCTGCTCGGTGCCCTGCTGCTCGCCGGCTGCGGCGCGGGGGAGGACGCCCCCGACGCGTCGGCGTCGTCCACCCCGTCGGCGAGCGCGGCGGCGACGTCGTCCGGCACGCCCTCGACGAGCGCGACGCCGGACTCCGAGGGGGTGACGGTCGAGGTGCGGCTCACCGCCGACGGTCCCCAGCCGCGCGGCAAGCGGGTGGAGGTGAAGGTCGGCGAGCCGGTCACGCTGACCGTGACGGCCGAGGTGGCCGACGAGGTGCACGTGCACTCCGACCCGGAGGTGAGCATCGACGTGCAGCCGGGTGACACGGTGTCGCGCACCTTCACCCTCGAACGTCCAGGCCAGGTGGCGGTGGAGTCGCACGAGACCCACGCGACCATCGTCCAGCTCGTCGTCCGGCCCTGACCGTGCTCGACCTGCTGCCGCAGCACGGCGTGGGCGGCTCGACCGACCTGCCCGTGCCGTTCCTGTACGCCGTCGTCGGCGCGAGCTGGGCCCTGACGATCTCCTTCGCCGTGCTCGCGTTCGCCTGGAAGGAGCCGCGGCTGCAGCCGACGGCGGCGAAGCAGCCCGGCGGGGGTGCCGGGCAGGCGGAGCCCGCTCGTCGACCGTGGCTGGCCGTGCTCGGTGCGCTGCTGGCCGCGTGGTTCCTGGGTGCGCTCTTCCTGGGCCCCGACGATGCGTCGAACCCGGGCATCGGGGCGTTCTACGTCCTGGTGTGGGTGGGGTTGGTGCCGCTCGCGCTGCTGGCGGGGCACGTGTGGAAGGACCTGTCGCCGTGGCGGTCGGTCCAGTGGCTGGTGGGTCGGCTCACCGGTCGTCCCGACGGGTTCGCGGTCTACCGCCCGGCGTGGGGCTACTGGCCCGCGGCCGCTGGGCTGTTCGCGTTCGTGTGGCTCGAGCTGGCCTCCCCTGACGCCGGCTCCGTCGACGCGGTGCGCACCTGGGTGGCGGTCTACGTCGTCGTGACGGTGGCGGGTGGCGTCGCGTTCGGGCCGCGCTGGTTCGACCGTGCCGACCCGTTCGACGTCTACAGCGCGGTGGTGGCACGGCTCGCGCCGCTGGTGCGCGGGCGGCGCTTCGAGCCGCACAACCCGCTGCGCTCGCTCCCGCTGCTGCCGGTGGCGCCGGGGATCGTCGCGGCGGTGTCCGTGCTGCTCGGGTCGACGGCCTTCGACAGCTTCTCTGCGTCCGAGGCCTGGCAGTCGGCCGCGCACTCCACGCTCACCACGTCGCTCGTGCTGCTGCTGTTCTGCGTGGTGGTGGCGGTGGCCTTCGTGGCCGCCTCGGTCGCGACGGGCGGCGTGACGTCGGCGCAGCGTCGTGCGCTGCCGGGGCTGATGGCGCACTCGCTGGTGCCGATCGTCGTGGGCTACGTCTTCGCGCACTATCTGACCTACCTGGTCGAGCGCGGTCAGGGCGTGGTGATCGGCCTGCTGCAGCTGCTCGGCACGGGCGACGGGCTCACGGTGTCGTACGTGCTGTCCGAGCACCCCGACCTCCTCGCGGTCTACAAGGTGGGGTTCGTCGTGGCCGGGCACGTGGTGGCGGTGGTCGCGGCGCACGACAAGGCCCTGGAGGTGCTGCCGCGAGCGCACCGGCTCACCGGCCAGCTCGCGATGCTCGTGCTCATGGTCGGCTACACCTTCACCGGCATCTACCTGCTGCTCTCGGTCTGACCCCGCCCTCCGCCCACCGCTCGTAGACTGGCGCGATGGGAACGGGTGCCTTAGCGGTCGGGGAGCTGTCGGCGCACCCCGTGGCCGTCCTGGCCATCCCCGCGTTCATCCCCGTGGTCGGCATCGTCCTGACCATCCTCTGGATCGCCCGCCAGGACCGCCGGGCCGAGGCGGCCGAGGAGTCCGACGTCGGGGAGCCGCCGCCCGCCGAGGAGCCGGCCCCGCACCCCCGCCGCCCCTGGCGTGACCGCCTCCCCCGCCTCGTCATCGGCGACGACGACGCCTAGGTCTGCGCCGCGGTTTACCACGGTCCCGTGGTAAACCGCATCCTCCCCAGGGATCTTTGCCTTGGGAGGACAACGTTTCCCACGGTCCCGTGGTAAACCGCCACGTCCCAACTGGCACTCTCCCCACCCGATTGCCAGTCCTGGGTTAGCACTCCTATAGTGAGAGTGCTAGACATCCGACCGGCCCGGTGAGGGTCGGGACGGCGGCGGGAAGGGATCGCCGCGCGTCCTGGCTCGTCCGTCGCGGGCACCGACCGGTCACTCCCGAACCACGTCGAACCGGAGAGTTCCACATGGCCAAGTCCATTGCGTTCAACGAGGAGGCCCGCCGCGGCCTCGAGCGCGGCATGAACCAGCTTGCCGACGCCGTCAAGGTGACGCTCGGCCCCAAGGGCCGCAACGTCGTGCTGGAGAAGAAGTGGGGCGCCCCCACGATCACCAACGACGGTGTGTCCATCGCCAAGGAGATCGAGCTCGAGGACCCCTACGAGAAGATCGGCGCCGAGCTCGTCAAGGAGGTCGCCAAGAAGACCGACGACGTCGCCGGCGACGGCACCACGACGGCCACCGTCCTGGCCCAGGCGCTCGTGCGCGAGGGTCTGCGCAACGTGGCCGCCGGCGCCAACCCGATGGGCCTGAAGAAGGGCATCGAGACCGCCGTCGAGGCCATCAGCAGCCAGCTGCTCGGCATGGCCAAGGACGTCGAGACCAAGGAGCAGATCGCCTCCACCGCGTCCATCTCGGCCGCCGACACCACGGTCGGCGAGATCATCGCCGAGGCCATGGACAAGGTCGGCAAGGAGGGCGTCATCACGGTCGAGGAGTCGAACACGTTCGGCCTCGACCTCGAGCTCACCGAGGGCATGCGCTTCGACAAGGGTCACCTGTCGGGCTACTTCGTCACCGATCCCGAGCGCATGGAGACGGTCCTCGAGGACCCCTACATCCTCATCGTCAACAGCAAGATCAGCTCGGTCAAGGACTTCGTCCCCGTGCTCGAGAAGGTCATGCAGTCGGGCAAGCCGCTCGCGATCATCGCCGAGGACGTCGAGGGCGAGGCGCTGGCCACCCTGATCGTCAACAAGATGCGCGGCACCTTCAAGTCCGTCGCCATCAAGGCCCCCGGCTTCGGTGACCGCCGCAAGGCCATGCTGGCCGACATCGCCATCCTCACGGGCGGCGAGGTCATCAGCGAGGAGGTCGGCCTCAAGCTCGAGAACGCCGACATCTCGCTGCTCGGCACCGCGCGCAAGGTCGTCACGACCAAGGACGAGACGACCATCGTCGAGGGCGGCGGCTCGCAGGACCAGATCGCCGGCCGGGTCAACCAGATCCGCGCGGAGATCGAGAACAGCGACTCCGACTACGACCGCGAGAAGCTGCAGGAGCGCCTCGCCAAGCTGGCCGGCGGCGTGGCCGTCATCAAGGTCGGCGCGGCCACCGAGGTCGAGCTCAAGGAGCGCAAGCACCGCATCGAGGACGCCGTGCGCAACGCCAAGGCGGCCGTCGAGGAGGGCATCGTCGCCGGTGGTGGCGTGGCGCTCGTCCAGGCCACCGCGGCCGTGTTCGAGAAGCTGCAGCTCGAGGGTGACGAGGCGACGGGTGCGAACATCGTGCGCACCGCCGCGTCGGCCCCGCTGAAGCAGATCGCCGTCAACGCCGGCCTCGAGGGCGGCGTCGTGGCGGAGAAGGTCGCCGGCCTCGAGCCGGGCCACGGCCTCAACGCCGCCACGGGCGAGTACGTCGACCTCATCGGCGAGGGCATCATCGACCCCGCCAAGGTCACGCGCTCCGCGCTGCAGAACGCCGCCTCGATCGCGGCGCTGTTCCTCACGACGGAGGCCGTCGTCGCCGACAAGCCGGAGCCCGCTCCGGCCGGTGGTGGCGCCCCCGACATGGGCGACATGGGCGGCATGGGCTTCTGAGACGTCCTCCCGCCTCCTGACGAGGGCCCCGACCGGTTCGCCGGTCGGGGCCTTCGCGCGTCGTGGGACAGGTCGTCGGTCACGACCGTCGGTGGTCCGTGCCAGGGTGAGGGGCGTGGCTCGTGCACCCGTCCCCGACGTCTGGCTCGAGCGTGTCGGGCGTGTGCTCGACCCGCTGCCCGAGGCGCGGCGCGAGCGTGCCTGGACCGGCGTCCGCTGGGCCGTGCGGGGCGCCAACGTCGCGCACCTCTTCGGGGGCGAGGACGGCCTGCTCCGGGTCACGTTCCGTGCCCCGATGGACGAGGTGGCCGCCTTCGAGCACCTCGGCCCGCCGTACTTCCGCGTCGGGCGCAGCGGCGACGTCGTCGGCCTGGTGCTCGACGACGGCGTGCACGACCCCGACCTCGACGAGCTGCACGAGCTGCTGCTCGAGTCGTACTGCGTGCAGGCGCCGCAGGAGCTCGTCGCGCGGGTGGAGCGCCCGGCGCCGTGACCGCCCCGGACCGTGACCGCCCCGGACCGTGACTGCCCGTGCCCTGGCAGGATGCTCGGGTGGAACCGAACGCGGGTCTGGCCCCCGAGCACCGCGAGCGTCTGCGCGCCGCCGGGGCCGACGTCGACGCCGTCGACGCGCAGACCTGGACCCGGGTGGACGACGGCGTCCCGACGTGGTGGCGCGACTGCGACAACGCGCTCTACCTCGCCGAGGGTGCCCTCCTGCCGCCGAAGGTCCTCGAGCAGCTGACCCTGTTCCCCGTGCGCGACGTGGTCGTGGCCGTCGGGTCGGCGCTGCGCAGCATCGCGTCGCTCCTCGTCGGCGGCGACGGTGCCACCGTGTTCGTCGACGCCGGCTGCGAGCTGACGGCGGGCGAGCTGTTCTGCGGTGGCGGGTCGAGCATCGTCCTGCACGGGCCCCTCGTCGCCACCCGCTGCGCGGTCGTGGACGCGCGCAACGGCGGCAGCGTCGTGGCCCTGCCCGAGCAGCTGTGGGCGGCCGACGTGTACGTGGCCACCGACGACATGCACCGGCTCGAGGACCGGACGACGGGGGAGCGGCTCAACCCCTTCGGCGCGCACGTGCGTCTCGGCCGCCACGTGTGGCTCTGCAAGGACGCCGTCGTCACGGGCCACGCCGACGTCGGCGACGGTGCCGTGGTGGGCATGCGCGCCGTGGTCCGGGGACAGAAGGTGCCCGCCCACAGCGTCGTCGCGGGAACGCCCGCACGGGTGGTGCGCGACGACGTGGCCTGGAGCTACGACGACCGTCCCTGAGCCGGCTCCTACCAACCGCCGGAGCCGGCCCAGCACCCTTCTCGCATGCTGGTCACCCGTCCGGACGGTGCAGCGCCCCGCCGTAGCGTGCACGGGTCGCCCCACCCCGGCGGCACGTCCCCCACCCCGTGCGGTCATCCCGCAGGAAGGAGCTCGTCGTGTCCGAGCCCACCCCCGTCATCGAGGCCCCGAAGCGTCGCGGCCGTCTTGTCGCGATCATCGTCGCGCTCGCCGTCGTCGTCGCCGCCGTCGTCATCTTCCTCGCCACCCGTGGCGGTGCCGACGAGTCCGCCGGCGACTCCAAGACCTGGCGCATCGGCGTCGTCGGCGCCAGCGACCCCTACTGGGCCGAGTACGAGAAGGCCGCCAAGAAGGCCGGTCTCGACGTCGACATCGTCGACTTCACCGACTACGCCCAGCCGAACCCCGCCGTCGCCGAGGGCGACCTGGACCTCAACCAGTTCCAGCACATCGTCTACCTCGCCGACTACAACGTCTCGAACGACCAGGACCTCGTGCCGGTCGGCGCCACGGCCATCTACCCGCTCGGCCTGTACTCCAAGAAGTACACCGACGTGGCCGACATCCCCGACGACGCGACCGTGGCCGTGCCGAACGACGCCAGCAACCAGGCCCGTGGCCTGCTCGTGCTGCAGTCGGCCGGACTCATCACGCTCAAGGACGGCGGCACGATCTTCTCCGACGTCGCCGACGTCGACACCAGCGCCTCGCGCGTGAAGGTGACGGCCCTGGACGCCAACGTGACCGCCACGTCGCTCGACGACGTCGCCGCCGCCATCGTCAACAACGACTTCGTCGAGAAGGCCGGCCTGAAGTTCTCCGACGCGATCGCGCAGGACGACCCGTCGGACCCGAACGCCCTGCCCTACGTCAACATCTTCGCCGCCCGTGCCGACGAGGCCGACGACCCGTCGGTCGAGAAGCTCGTCGAGGTCTACCAGGACACGAAGGCCGTGACCGACGGCGTGCAGGAGGTCTCCGGCGACACGGCCGTGCTGCTGAAGACCCCCGTCGACGAGCTCGTCGCCGCGCTGAAGAAGACCGAGCAGCAGACCGCCGACCAGAAGTGAGCCACGCACGGGTCCCGCGACGCGACGTCGCGGGGCCCGTCGTCGTGCAGGAGGAATGATGGCTCTCATCGAGATCCGGGACGTCACGAAGACGTACCCGCCGGCCCGCAAGGGTGCCGAGCCCGTGCACGCGGTGCGCGAGGTCGACCTGTCCGTCGAGGCCGGCGAGATCGTCGGCATCGTCGGCTACTCCGGCGCCGGGAAGTCGACGCTCGTGCGCCTCGTCAACGCGCTCGAGCCCGCCACGTCCGGCTCCATCCGCGTCGATGGCACCGAGATCGTCGGGCTGTCCGAGCGGAGGCTGCAGCAGGTGCGCCGCGGGATCGGCATGATCTTCCAGCAGTTCAACCTGTTCACGTCGCGCACCGTGTACGGCAACGTCGAGTACCCGCTCGTCGTCGCCGGGGTGCCGCGCGCGGAGCGGCACGAGCGGATCGTCGAGCTGCTGACGTTCGTCGGGCTCGCCGACAAGGCGCACACCCACGTCGAGCAGCTGTCGGGCGGGCAGAAGCAGCGCGTGGGCATCGCGCGTGCGCTCGCCACCCGGCCCGCGATCCTGCTCGCCGACGAGGCCACCAGCGCGCTCGACCCCGAGACGACGGTCGACGTGCTCAACCTGCTGCGGCGGGTCAACGCCGACCTCGGCGTCACCATCCTCGTCATCACCCACGAGATGGACGTCGTGCGATCCATCGCCGACCGGGTGGTCGTGATGGAGGCCGGTCACGTGGTCGAGGAGGGCGACGCGTTCGGCGTCTTCTCACGGCCGCAGCACCCGGCCACGCAGCGGTTCGTGCGCACCCTCGTCGAGGACGTGCCCGACGAACGCACCGTCGAGGCCATCCGTCGACGCCACGACGGCCGCCTCGTGACAGTGTCCTTCCGCGACGAGAGCGTCAGCCAGAGCGCGGTGTTCGCCGAGCTCGTGCGGCGCGACGTCGAGTTCGAGCTCGTCCACGGCGGCGTCGAGCAGGTGCGCGGCCGCGCCTTCGGCCACCTCACGCTCGAGCTGCGCGGCGACCCGGCACGCGTCGACGAGGCGGTGGGCGCGGTGTCCGCGCTCGTCGAGACGCGGGAGGTGGCGTGATGGACCGCGTCCTGGAGCTCCGCTCCGAGCTGCTCACCGCCCTGTGGGAGACCCTCTACCTCGTCGCGGGAGGCCTGACGATCGGCGGGCTGCTCGGGCTCGTCATCGGCACGACCCTGTACGTCACCCGCGCCGGCGGGATCGCACCGAACCGCGTGGTCAACGTGCTGCTCAACGTCGTCGTCAACACCTTCCGACCGATCCCGTTCATCCTGCTCGCGGTGGGCCTGCAGCCCATCGCGCGCGCCGTGGTCGGCACGGGCATCGGCAACACGATGGCGATCATCGCCGTCGTCTTCGGCGCCGCGTTCGGCATCGGCCGCATCGTCGAGCAGAACCTCGTCAGCGTGCCGCCCGGTGTGCTCGAGGCCGCCCGGGCGATGGGTGCGAGCCGCACGCGCGTGGTGTTCACCGTCCTGCTGCCCGAGGCGTTCGGACCGCTCATCCTCGGCTACGCCTTCGCCTTCGTCGCGGTCGTCGACATGACGGCCGTCGTCGGCACCGTGGGCGGCGGCGGGCTGGGCAACTTCGCGCTCACCTACGGCTACCGTCAGTTCGACCCGTGGGTCACGTGGACGGCGATCGCCGTCGTCATCGTCCTGGTGCAGCTCGGCCAGTTCGCGGCCAACGCGGCCGCCCGCAAGGTGCTGCGGCGCTGAGCTCTTCGCCGCCCACGGCCCGGCACCCCCGCCGGGTCGTCTGCCGCCCGCGGCCCGGCACCCCCGCCGGGGGTGCCGGTCAGAGCGCGGTGCGGACGTCCTGGAGCTCCGGGAAGAACGTGAGCTCCAGGGCGCGCTGCAGGAACGTGGTGCCGCTCGAGCCGCCGGTGCCGCGCTTGTGGCCGATGATGCGCTGCACCGTCTTGAGGTGGCGGAAGCGCCAGAGGTGGAACCCCTCCTCGACGTCGACCAGCTCCTCGCAGGTCTCGTAGACCTCCCAGTGCGTCTCGGGGTCGGCGTACACGCGGCGGAAGACCTCCACGACGTCCGCGTGCGGCACGTACGGCTGCGTGAGGTCGCGGTCCAGCACCTCGCGCGGCACCGCGTGCCCGTGGCGCGAGAGGTAGGCCAGGACGGTGTCGTAGAGACTCGGGGCGGCGAGGTCGGCCGCGAGCTGGTCGCGCGTGACGGGCTCGTGGTCGAAGACCTTCACCATCGCCGGGTTCTTGTTGCCCAGCAGGAACTCGACGGTCCGGTACTGCGCCGACTGGAACCCCGACGCCCGCCCGAGGGCGTCGCGGAACTGCAGGTACTCGACGGGGGTCAGCGTCTCGAGCACGCCCCACTGCTCGAACATCTGCCGCTGCACCGCCTTCACGCGCGCGAGCCGCTTCAGTGCCGGGGCGAGCTGGTCGGCGTCGACCAGCGCGATCGCCGAGCGCAGCTCGTGCACCAGCTGCTTGAGCCACAGCTCGGTCACCTGGTGCTGGACGACGAACAACATCTCGTCGTGGTGGTCGGTCACCGGCTGCTGCGCCGCGAGCAGCAGGTCGAGCCGCAGGTAGGAGCCGTACGTCGACTCGCCGGCCAGGTCGGTCGCGACCCCGTCCTCGACGGGGCGGTGGGTGGGCCTCATGCTCCGATGGTGCCGCAGGGACCGCTCACGGCCCAGGGGCGCGCCGGAACCGCACCGTCTCGCCGGGTCGCACCTGCGCCAGGCGGTCCACGCCGTCGGCGGTGACGACGCCCACGACGGGGTAGCCGCCGGTGACCGGGTGGTCGGGGCCGAGCACCACGGGCAGCCCGGCCGACGTCACCTGCACGCTGCCGCGCACGACGGGCTCGCTCGCCAGCTCGCCGTCGACGGCGCGCTCCAGCGGCAGGCCGTCGAGACGGACGCCGATGCGGTCCGAGCGCGCTGACACGGTCCAGGCCGTGCCCAGGAGCCCGGCCAGCGAGGCGCGGGTGAACCAGTCGTCGCGGGGGCCGAGCACGACGTCGACCGTCGTGGTGCCCGGTGTGAGCAGGGCTGGGACGGGCAGGGTGTCGGGCAGGGGTCGCGGCGTGCCCACGTCGAGGACGTCGCCGTCGGCGAGAGGGTCCGGGCCCAGCCGGGCGAGCACGTCGCTACTGCGCGAGCCCAGCGTCGGGGGGACGTCGAGGCCGCCCGCGACCGCGACGTAGGTGCGCAGGCCGACCACCGGGTCGCCGACGTGCAGGAGCTGGCCGGCGCGCAGCCGTAGTGGTCGGCCGTGGTCGACGGGCGTGGTGTCGACGTGCAGCGGGCCGACCGCGCCGGTGACGCAGAGCGTGTGGTCGGCGTCGGCGCGCAGGACGAGCCCGCCCCCGAGTGCCTCGAGGACGGCGGTGCCACGCCCGGCGTCGCCGACGACCGCCCGCGCCTGGTGCGTCGCGCGTCGGTCGAAGGCGCCGGAAGGTCCCACGCCCTGGCTCGCCAGGCCGGGTCGGCCGTCGTCCTGGACCAGCGTGAGGGGGCCCGCCGACACCACCGTCAGGCTCACGACGCCTCCCCACCCCGCTGACCGTGACGATGTGGCCCCGGATCGGTGTCGTCGGGGGCCGGAACGTCACGGTCAGCGACGGTGAAGCGCACGGTGTCGCCCGGCGCGAGAAGGGCGGCGGGCGTGCGGTCGAGGTCGAAGAGGGCCACGTCGGTGGTGCCGAGCAGCTGCCAGCCGCCGGGGGACGCGCGGGGGTAGATGCCGCTGAACTCCCCGGCGAGACCGACGGCGCCCGCCGGGACGCTGGGGCGCGGAGTCGCGCGACGCGGGACGACGAGGCGAGGGTCGCCGCCCACCAGGTAGGCGAAGCCGGGGGCGAACCCGCCGAACGCGACCGTCCACGGCGTACCGGTGTGCGCGGCCACCACGGCGTCCTCGTCGAGACCGGTGTGCTGTGCGACGTCGGCGAGGTCGGGGCCGTCGTAGCAGACGGGCACGACGTGCTCGCGGGCGTCGGGTGGTGCGACGTCGTCCGACGGCGGGGTGCTCCTGGCGAGCGTGCGCAGGGTCGCGGGGTGGCCGCGGAGCAGCACGGTGCGCGCGCCGAGCACCGCCTCGGTCACGTCGCGGTGGCCGGCGAGCGCCGCGTGGCGTCGTCGGGCGTCGTCGAGGTCGGCGCAGTCGAGCAGGACCGCGTCCTCCCCGCACGCCAGCGCCCTCATGCCAGGCCCGTCATGTCAGCACCGTCATGTCGCCACCGTCGCCCCGGCGTGCTCATGCGAAGGGGACGACCTCGTGACCGGCGTCGACCAGCGCGGTACGCACGGCACGGGCGAGGTCGAGGGCGCCGGGGGAGTCGCCGTGCACGCAGAGCGAGTCGACCTGCGGGGCGAGGCGCAGCGCCTGGTCCGCGACCGCGGCGACGTCGGTGAGCACGGCGCCCGGCTCGGAGCGCGGGACCAGGAGCCCGTCGGGGGTGTAGGCGCGGTCGGCGAAGCCCTCGGTGACGACCTGCAGACCGTCGGCGGCGGCCAGGCGCAGGCTCGCGGCGCCGGGCAGTCCGAGCAGCGGGAGGCCGTACGGCGCCACCGCGTCGACGACCGCCGCCGCCTGCCGCTCGTCGTGCACGACGGTGTTGTAGAGCGCGCCGTGCGGCTTGACGTAGGCGACGCGCGCCCCCACGGCGTCGGCGACCTCGGCGAGCAGGTCGAGCTGCTCGCGCAGGGTCGCGACGAGCTCGCCGTCGGTCGGCTCCTGCGGTCGTCGGCCGAACCCCTCGCGGTCGGGGTAGCCGACCTGGGCGCCCACGACGACCCCTCGCTCGGCGGCGCGCTCGCACGCGTCGAGCATGAGCTCCTCACTGCCCGCGTAGGCCCCGCAGCACACGTTCGCGCTCGTGACCACGTCGAGCAGGGCGGGGTCGTCCGGCGACTCGGCGACGTCGGCGTTCAGGTCGATGCGCACGCCCCCACCCTAGGCCTGCCTCTCCCACCCCCGCCCCGTGAGCACGTTTGCGTGGGGCCCCACGCAAACGTGCGGATCAGGCGCATGTTTGCGTGGGGGCGAGCTGGTTTGCGTGGGGCCCCACGCAAACGGGCCGGCGCGGCGGGGTCGCGCGGGTCTGAGCGAGCGGCGGTCAGCGGGGGAGGGGGTCGACGAGGAGGGCGACGGCCTTGTCGTCGACCCGTGTCAGCACGACCGTGGCGCGCTGAGACCCCTTCAGACGCAGGCGGCGGACGAGCACCTCGGGCACGACGTCGACGCCGCGCTTCTTCACCGTCAGGGTGCCGACGTCGCGCGCGACGAGGGCTGCCTTCAGCTGCTTCTCGCGGAACGGCAGCTCCGCCACGACGCGGAAGGAGCGGGCCAGTGGGTGCCGCACGTCGACGTCGGTCGTCACCCAGGCGATCCGCGGGTCGACGAGCTGCCCGTCGACCTGCTCCGCCAGCGCCCCGACCAGGCCGGAGCGGATCACCGCGTCGTCGGGCTCGTGCAGCCACCCGCCGAGCTCGCCGACGTCACCGGGTGCGCCGTCGCCGCTCAGCACGTGAGGACCCGGCAGCGCCGACGCGCGTCGCGGCGCGCGGTCGGCCAGGTCGAGCCCCGCGCCCCACAGGCACGCCTCGACCAGGTCGCCCCCGTCGCTGACCCACTGCGCCTCCACGCCGTCGGGGACGAGCGCGTGCGGGATCCCCGGCAGCGTCTTCACCACGGCGCGGCCGGACAGGTGCTCCTCGACCACCGACCACGGCGGGCTCATCGCCTCCGGGTCGAACACCCGCCCCCGGTCGTCGCGACGGGCGGGGTCGAGGAACACCACCTCCTCCGCGGTCGGCACGACGTCGGCCGCGTCGGCGCACACCACCTCCCCGTCGAGCCCCAGCGCACGCAGGTTATGCGGGGCAAATCGTCGGGATCCGCCCCGCAAACGTCACACTCAGCGGGGGTGGGGGAGGGAGGGGGTGGGTCAGACCTGGGCGCTGCGGGGCGGTGGGGTGCCCGCGACCGCCCAGCGGCCGAGGT
>NZ_JAMXRU010000055.1 GCF_024124745.1 Aeromicrobium sp. CnD17-E | reverse complement strand
GGCCGGACGCGGGAAGAGCGCGGTGGCGGCGGCCGAGACGACCTCCTCCGGCGGACGGCGGAACGCGCCGGGCTCGCCGTGCAGCTCGAGGTCGCCCACGACGCGCGAGAGCCGGAACATCCGCGGCGCGTCGCGGTCGACGTCGTGGCCCACCAGGTACCAGCGTCCGCGCCACGAGAGGATCCGCCACGGCTCCACGTGCCGCTGCGTCGGCTCGTCGGCCCCAGGGCGCCGGTAGGCGAAGCGCACGGGCACGCTGCGGGCGGCCGCGTCGAGCGCGACCTCGAAGGCGGGCTCGTGGGCCGACAGCTTCGGCTCGGCCATGCGGAGCACGTCGGTGTCGACGTCGACGCCGGCCGCCTTCAGCTTCACGAGCGCCGACGTGGAGCTCGAGGCGAGTCCGGCGTGCTCCCACACCTGGGCGGCGAGGCCCAGCACCGCAGCCTCCTCGCGGGTCAGGTCGAGGTCGGGCAGCTCGGCGGTGTCACGGCGGATGCGGTAGCCGGGCTCGTCGTCGAAGTACTTGTCGTTGGTGCCGGTCTCCACGGCGATGCCCAGCTCGCGCAGCTCTTCCTTGTCGCGCTCGAACTTGCGCTCGAACGCGACCTGGTTGGACTCGCGGTAGTCGGCGATCGCCTGGCGGATCTGGTCCTTCGACAGGTACTGACGGGTGACGAGGAGGGTGAAGATGAGGTTCATCAACCTCTCGGTCTTGCGGTCGGCCACGCCCCCAGCATGTCAGACGGTCAGGACGCGTCCAGGATGTCGATCGCGAAGGCCAGGGTGTCGCCCGCCTTGATGTCGCTGCCGGCCGGCGGCTTGTCGCCGTAGGCGCTGTCGGCGGGGCAGACGAGCACGACGCGGCTGCCGATGGTCTGGCCCGGGAGCTCGTCCTTCCAGCACGCGATGACCTGGTCGAGGGAGAACGACGCCGGCGCGCCGCGGCCCCAGCTGCTGTCGAAGACCTTGCCGTCGGGGTAGACCTGGCCGACGTACTGCGCGGTGATCTCCGCACCCTTCTTGACCTTCTCGCCGTCGCCCTTGATCGCGACGTACGCGGCGGCCCGCTTGGGGTCCTTCGTGACGCTCTTGCCGTCCTTGAAGCCGCTCGGCTGGCCGTCCTTCAGCACGATGGACGGCACGCTGCTGGGCAGCTTCTGGGCCGTGCCCTTGGCCTCGGTGCCGACCTTGCCGACGATGTCGAAGAGGAAGACCATCGTGTCGTCCTTCTTCACGCCGAGGGTCTGCTCGGCCTGCGACTGGGCCTGGCCGTCCTTGAAGCCGTCCTTCGGCGGGATCGCCACGAGCACGCGGCTGCCGACCTTCTGGCCGGTCAGTCCCTTGACGAAGCCCGCCAGCACGCTCTCGGTCGACAGCTTCGTGGTGAGCGGACGCTCGGCCTTGAAGGAGTTGTCGAACTGCTTGCCGGTGCGCCCGTTGACCGCGACGTAGTTCAGCTTGACGGTGTCGCCGTCCTTCACCTCGGCGCCGCTGCCCTCCTTGACCACGCGCGTCTCGGTGGCCGACGCGGTGAAGTCGTCGGGGACCGTGACGGAGGGGCTCTTGGCCGAGCTGACCTTCACGTCGTCGAGTCCGTCGGACCCGGCGCCGCAGCCGGCGAGCACGAGCGCGAGGACAGAGGTCAGGGCGAGGGCGAGGTTGCGACGCACGGAATCACTTTCGTCGAGGTGATGGCCTCCGTCACGCTATCGGCACCGACCAAGAGCAGCCTGAACGACCGCCCAGAACACGCTGCGGACGTCGGGCGGGGCCCGTGCTCACATGCCGTCGATGAGCCGCTGGACCCGGTCGTCGGCGGCGCGGAACGGGTCCTTGCAGAGCACGGTGCGCTGCGCCTGGTCGTTGAGCTTGAGGTGCACCCAGTCGACGGTGAAGTCGCGTCGACGCTCCTGCGCGCGCTTGATGAAGTCGCCACGCAGCTTCGCGCGGGTGGTCTGCGGCGGGACCGACTTGGCCGCGAAGACGTCGCGGTCGTTCGTCACCCGGGCGACGGCGCCGCGGTTCTGCAGCAGGTAGAAGATGCCGCGGTCGCGGCGGATGTCGTGGTACGCGAGGTCGAGCTGTGCGATGCGGGGGTCGGCCCAGCTGAGACCGTGCGCCGTGCGGTAGCGGTCGAGCATGCGGAACTTGATGACCCAGTCGATCTCGCGCTCCACGAGCGTGAGGTCCTCGGACTCCACGGCCTTGAGCGTCCGCTCCCAGAGGTCCATCGTCCGGTCGATGGTGGGCGTGTGCAGACCGTGCCGGTCGACGAATTCCGCCGCCTTCGCGAAGTACTCGGCCTGGATCTCCAGCGCCGACAGCTCGCGGCCGTTGGCCAGCTGGACCGTGCGACGCCCGGTCATGTCGTGGGAGATCTCGCGGATCGCGCGGATCGGGTTCTCGAGGGTCATGTCGCGCATGACCACGCCGGCCTCGATCATCCGCAGCACGAGGTCGGTCGTGGCGACCTTGAGCAGCGTCGTCGTCTCGCTCATGTTCGAGTCGCCGACGATGACGTGCAGACGGCGGAAGCGCTCGGCGTCGGCGTGCGGCTCGTCGCGCGTGTTGATGATGGGACGCGAGCGGGTCGTGGCGCTCGAGACGCCCTCCCAGATGTGCTCGGCCCGCTGGCTCACCGAGAAGATCGTGCCGCGCGGCGTCTGCTGGACCTTGCCGGCTCCGCAGATGATCTGCCGCGACACGAGGAACGGGATGAGCACGTCGGCGATCCGGTTGAACTCGCCACCGCGGCCGACCAGGTAGTTCTCGTGGCAGCCGTAGGAGTTGCCGGCGGAGTCGGTGTTGTTCTTGAAGAGGTAGATGTCGCCGTCGACGCCGTCATCGGCGAGCCGCTGCTGCGCGTCGAGCATGAGGCCCTCGAGGATCCGCTCCCCCGCGCGGTCGTGGGTCACGAGGTCGACGAGGTCGTCGCACTCGGGCGTCGCGTACTCGGGGTGGCTGCCGACGTCGAGGTAGAGCCGGGCGCCGTTGCGCAGGAAGACGTTGCTGCTGCGCCCCCATGACACGACGCGACGGAAGAGGTACCGCGCGACCTCGTCGGGCGACAGACGACGCTGTCCCTTGAACGAGCAGGTGACGCCGTACTCGTTCTCGATCCCGAAGATCCGCCGGTCCATGTCGTCAGCGTAGTCCTGAGTCCCAGCCGATGGGGTTCGAAGCGCCGCGTGCTCGAGGCGGCCGTAGGGTCGTCGCCATGGAGCACAGGACTCTCGGAAGGACCGGCCGCGACGTGTCGGTCGTCGGTCTCGGCACGTGGCAGCTCGGAGCGGACTGGGGCGAGGTGAGCAGCGACGACGCCGCCGCCGTCCTGGAGGCGGCCGTCGAGTCGGGCGTGACCTTCCTCGACACGGCCGACGTGTACGGCGACGGTCGCAGCGAGCAGGCGATCGCCGCGTTCCGGCGCGCCCATCCCGACCTGGACCTCACGGTGGCCACGAAGATGGGGCGCCGTCTGGACCAGGTGCCCGAGAACTACGTGATGGAGAACTTCCGCGCCTGGACGGACCGCTCCCGCCGCAACCTGGACGTCGACACCCTCGACCTCGTGCAGCTGCACTGCCCGCCGACCGCCGTCGTGGAGGACGACGAGGTCTACGACGCGCTCGACACGCTGGTCGAGGAGGGCGTGCTCGGGGCGTACGGCGTCAGCGTCGAGACGTGCGACCAGGCCCTCGCGGCGATCGCCCGCCCGAACGTCGCGTCGGTCCAGATCATCCTCAACGCGTTCCGGCTCAAGCCGCTCGACGCGGTGCTCCCGGCCGCCCGCGAGGCCGGCGTCGGCATCATCGCGCGCGTCCCGCTCGCGAGCGGGCTGCTGAGCGGCCGCTACACGCGTGACACGACGTTCGCGTCCGACGACCACCGGACCTACAACCGCAACGGCGAGGCGTTCGACGTGGGCGAGACCTTCTCCGGCGTCGACTTCGAGGTCGGCGTGCGGGCCGCCCAGGAGTTCGCCGCGCTGCTGCCCGACGGCGTGACGCCGGCGCAGGCCGCGCTGGCCTGGGTCGTCGCGCAGGACGGCGTGAGCACCGTCATCCCCGGCGCCCGGAACCCCGAGCAGGCACGGGGCAACGCGGCGGCCGCCGACGTCACCCTCGACGCGTCCGTGCTCGAGGGCGTGCGGCGGATCTACGACGAGCACCTGCGGGAGTCCGTGCACCCGCGCTGGTGACCGCCTCCGGGGGCGGGACAGCGTGTCCTGCCCCCGCAGCGAGGTCAGCCGGCGAGGGCGTCGGCGACGGCCGCGTCGGTGAGCCGCTTGAACTTGCGGGGCTGGCTGCGCGTGCGGTCGAGCACGGCGACCTCGAGGTCGGAGGCGACGATCTCCCGGGCGGGGGTGCTGTCCTCGCCGAGCGCAGCAGCGGCGAGCCGCAACGCCTCCTCCAGCCCGAGGCCCTCGGTGTAGTGCTCGGTGAGGTGCGCGTCGACCTGCTCGCTCTGTCCGCCCATCACGCCGTGACCACGGACGTCGGCGACCGAGCCGTCGTAGGTGAGGCGGTACACCTGGTCGGCGGCAGCGTCGTCGCCCACCTCGGCCACGAAGATCTCGACCTCGTACGGCTTCTCGCCGCCGGAGGAGAAGATCGTGCCGAGCGTCTGCGCGTAGGCGTTGGCCAGCCCGCGACCGGTGACGTCGCGCCGGTCGTAGGCGTAGCCACGCATGTCGGCGAGCCGGACGCCGGCGATGCGCAGGTTCTCGAACTCGTTGTAGCGACCGACCGCCGCGAAGCCGATGCGGTCGTAGATCTCGCTGATCTTGTGCAGCGCCTGCGAGGGGTTCTCGGCGACGAGCAGGATGCCGTCGACGTACTGGACCACGACGACGCTGCGGCCACGGGCGATGCCCTTGCGCGCGAAGTCGGCCCGGTCCTTCATGAGCTGCTCGGGCGAGACGTAGAACGGTGCGGTCATGCTGGGTCTCCTCAGGTGAGGGGGGCCGAGGGCCCGTCGGGACGGGTCATGCGGCCGCCGATCACGGCGTCGGCGACGGCGGCGGTCTCCGCCTCGTCCCACGCCCGGTAGCCGTCGGCGGTGATGACGCTGACCAGCGGGAAGATCCGCCGCGTGAGGTCCGGGCCACCGGTGGCGGTGTCGTCGTCGGCCGCGTCGTAGAGCGCCTGGATGACGGCGGTGACGGCCGAGCGCTCGTCCATGCCCTCGGCGTACAGCTTCTTGAGCGAGCCGCGCGCGAACGTCGAGCCGGAGCCGACGGAGTGGAAGGTGCGCTCCTCGTTCTTGTTGCCGGTGACGTCGAAGGCGAAGATGCGCCCGCACTGCTGGTCGAGGTCGTAGGCGGCGAACAGCGGCACGACGGCGAGGCCCTGCATGGCCATGCCGAGGTTGCCGCGGATGAGGGTGGCGAGCCGGTTGGCCTTGCCGTCGGTCGACAGCGTCGCGCCCTCGATCTTCTCGTAGTGCTCGAGCTCGACCTGGAAGAGCCGGGTCATCTCGATCGCGATGCCGGCCGTGCCGGCGATGCCGACGCACGAGTACTCGTCGGTCGGGAAGACCTTCTGGATGTCGCGCTGCGCGATGACGTTGCCCATCGTCGCCCGGCGGTCGCCGGCCATGACGACGCCGTCGGCGAACGTGGCGGCCACGATGGTGGTGCCGTGCGCGACGCCCGCGAGCTCACCGGAGGCGGCTCCGGCCGCGCCGGGCATCATCTCGGGTGCCTGCGAGGCGAGCAGGTCGGCGAACGACGAGCCACCCACCGAACGGTATCCGTCGGGCAGCATCGCTGGGCCGTTCACTGGCCGCCTTTCTGCACGAAGCTGCGGACGAACTCCTCGGCGTTCTCCTCGAGGACGTCGTCGATGTCGCCGAGGATCGCGTCGACGTCGTCGTCGAGCTTCTCCTTGCGCTCGGTGTCCTGGGGCGCGGTGGTCTCGGCGGTCTCCGCCTGCTCGTCGTCGGACCTGCGGGGCGTCCTGTGCTGCTGCTCGGCCATGGGTTCACCCTAGCCCCCTGAGGCCCACGCGCCGCTCGGGTTTGGACGTGGTGCGGGTGCGTCGTGCGCGGGGGCGTGGGCTTTGCCGGTGCGCTGCGTGCGGTGGTCGTGTGGTTGCCGGTGCGCGGGCGGCGGTGGTCGTCACCGTGCCGTGCGCTGCCTGCGGGCCTCGTGACCTTGCTGGTGCGCTGCCTGCGGGCCTCGTGACCTTGCTGGTGCGCCGCCTCGGCTGGCGCTGGGTGTGGCCTCCGAAAGGGCCTCGACCGGCAGCGGGCCTGGGGCTGGCTGGCTTCGGGTCTCGGGATCTGGTCTGGGCTCTCGGGTGACGCACGATTCTTCGTTTCCGCGTTCTTGACCCACCGTTCTGCGTCGGCGCGTCCTATCGGTGAATCTGCAACCGCAGGAGCCGTTCTGCGGTTGCAGATCCACCGATAGCGGGCTGCCGGCGCGAAAGTCTCTGCGTTCATGACGGGATCCCGGAGGAAACGCAGAACCGTTGGACCCTCAGCGCATCAACGCAGATTCTTGTGTCCATCCTCAGCACCAACCCGCAGCCGGAGACCCCGAACCAGCGCCGTCGCCAGCCGCCCGGTCGAGGCCTTTTCGGAGGTCAGGCCCAGCGCCAGCGGACGCAGCGCAGCAGCACGACGAGACCCCTGCGGAAGCGCAGCAGCCAGCCGAGACCCCCGCAGGCAGCGCACCAGCACGCCCGGACCTCCGCAGGCAGCGCACCACCGCCCCGACGAGGAGAGGTCAGCGCCCCGTGATGGTACGGAAGAAGGCGGTGGCGTCGGCGCTGTCCTCGAACAGCGCGCCGACGTGCTCGGCGGTCCCGCGCAGCGGCTCCATGGTGGGGATGCGCTGCAGGGACTCGTAGCCGGGCAGGTCGAGGATGACGGAGTCCCAGGAGGCGGCGGCGACCTCGGAGGCGAACGTGCTGAGGCAGCGGCCGCGGAAGTAGGCGCGCGTGTCGTGCGGGGGCTCGTCGATGGCGCGGAGCACCTCCGCGTCGTCGACGATCCGCTCGATGCGGCCGGAGTGGACGAGGCGGTGGTAGATCCCGCGCTCGGGTCGCACGTCGTGGTACTGCAGGTCGACGAGGTGCAGCTTCGCGTGGTCCCAGTCGAGCCCGTCGCGGTCGCGGTAGGACTCGAGCAGCGACAGCTTCGCGACCCAGTCGAGCTCGCGCACGCACTCCATCGGGTCGCGGCCGAGGCGGGTCAGCACGCTCTCCCACCGGGCGAGGACGTCGTCGGTCTGCTCGTCGGACCCCTCGCGGGCGACGAAGGCGCGCGCCTGCTCGAGGTAGTGCCACTGCAGGTCGAGGCCGGTCATCGTGCTGCCGTCCTGCAGCTCGACGAGCGCGGTGAGCGTGGGGTCGTGCGAGATGGCGTGCAGGGCGACGACAGGCTGCGCGAGGGCCGGCGCGGGCGACAGGAACCCGGCCTCGAGCATCGCCAGCACGAGCGACGTGGTCCCGTGCTTGAGGTAGATGGACGTCTCGGCGAGGTTGGCGTCGCCGACGATGACGTGCAGCCGCCGGTACTTCTTCGGGTCGGCGTGCGGCTCGTCGCGGGTGTTGACGATCGGCCGCTTCAGCGTGGTCTCGAGCCCGACGCCGACCTCCATGTAGTCGGCGCGCTGCGAGAGCTGGAAGGCGTGGACGCTGCCGTCCTGCTCCTGCCCGACCCGGCCCGCGCCGCAGACGACGGGGCGGGAGACGAAGAACGGCGTCAGCTGCGCGACGATCGCGTCGAAGGGGACGGCCCGGTCGACGAGGTAGTTCTCGTGCGACCCGTACGACGCGCCCTTGTTGTCGATGTTGTTCTTGTAGAGCACGATCGAGCCCGCGCCCGGCACCTGCGCGGCGAGCTCGGCACCACGACGCATGACGTGCTCGCCGGCCTTCTCCCAGACGACGACGTCGCGGGGCGAGGTGACCTCCGGGGAGGAGTACTCGGGGTGCGCGTGGTCGACGTAGAGCCGGGCACCGTTCGTGAGGATGATGTTGGCGAGCCCGAGGTCCTCGTCGGTGAGCTGCGTCGGGTCGGCGCGGTCGCGGCTGAGGTCGAAGCCGCGGGCGTCGCGCAGCGGGCTCTCCTCCTCGAAGTCCCACCGGGCTCGGCGCGTCAGGCCGTGCGCGGCGGCGTAGCTGTTCACCACGTGCGTCGACGCGACCATGGGGTTCGCGCTGGGCTGCCCCTGCACCGCGATCCCGTACTCGACCTCGCTGCCCTGGACCCGACGCACCGTCATGGGCCCAGCGTAGGGGTGTCGTCCTCGCGACGTCGGCCGCCCGCGTCCTGACGGGACGGGTGCCGGAGCGTCACGCCGACTTCGCCCCGAGGTCACCTGGGCGTGGCCCGACGGACGTCGGCGGCCACGACGCTCGACGCATGAGGATCGTGATCGTCGCAGAGTCCTTCCTCCCCCAGACCAACGGTGTCGTGCACTCGGTGCTGAGGGTCCTCGACCACCTCGCGTCGCGAGGCGACGAGGTGCTGGTCGTCGTGCCGGACGCGGCGACGGAGGTGCCCCAGGAGGTCGCCGGCGCACGCGTCGTGACCCTGCCCGCCTGGGCGTTCCCCGGCTACCCCGACGTCAGGGTCGCGACCGGTCGGGTCTCCCCCGTCACCGCCATCCTGCGCGACTTCGACCCCGACGTCGTGCACCTGGCGTCGCCGTTCGCGCTGGGCTGGCGCGCGGCACTGGCGGCCAACGCCCTCGACATCCCGGTGGTGGCCGTCTACCAGACCGACGTGCCCACGTACGCAGGCCGCTACGGCATCCGCGGCGTCGAGAACCTGCTGTGGAAGCGGGTGCGCGACGTGCACGGCCGCGCCGACCTCAACCTCGTCCCCTCCACGGCCACCCTGGACACGCTCCAGGCACAGGGCGTCGAGCGCCTGGTGCTGTGGCGACGCGGTGTCGACACGGAGCGCTTCTCCCCCGCCCGCCGTGACGACGCCTGGCGTCGCGCGGCGGCGCCGGACGGCGAGCGGCTCGTCGGGTACGTCGGCCGGCTCGCTCCGGAGAAGCAGGTGCAGGACCTCGCGGCCCTCGCCGGCGTGCCGGGCACCCGCCTCGTCGTCGTGGGCGACGGACCGGAGCGGGCGCGGCTCGAGCGGCTGCTGCCCGGTGCCCACTTCACCGGCATGCTGCACGGCACCGAGCTCGCGACCGCCATGGCGAGCCTCGACGTCCTGGTGAGCACGAGCGAGACGGAGACGTTCTGCCAGGTCGTCCAGGAGGGGCTCGCGAGCGGCGTGCCCGTCGTGGCGGCCGGGGTGGGCGGGCCCGTCGACCTCGTCGACCACAGCCGCACGGGCTGGCTGTACCCCGCGGGCGACCTGGCCGCGATGGCCGGCTTCGTGCGCGACCTGACCGGCGACGAGTCCAAGCGCGCGGCGTTCGGCCGCGCCGCCCGTCGGGCCGTCGACGGACGCGGCTGGCAGGCCGTGTGCTCCCAGCTCGTCGGTCACTACGCCACGGCCATCGAGCGTCATGCGGGCGTCGGCCCCCAGGACATCGGCCTCCTGCACTGGACCACGCGCCGCATGGTCAAGGGCTGAGCGGCGAGGTCGCCGCGGCAGGGTCACCGGTGCGGGGCAGTCGACTCCCGCTCACTCCTCCCCGGCGATGCTCTTCGCGAGGTGGACGCTGTCGTCGTAGCCGGCGTAGAACCCGAACGCAGGCTCGTCGGCGTAGCCGCTGGAGGTGTAGAGAGCGATGGCCTCGGGCTGCTGGTCGCCCGTCTCGAGCACGAGGCGCCGGACACCGGCCTCCGCGGCGGTGCGCTCGAGCTCCGCGAGCACGATCCGCGCGAGACCGCGCCGACGGTGCGTCTCGCGGACGAACATCCGCTTGATCTCGGCGTCGGACGCACCCTGCGGCCCACCGCGACGCCAGCCGCCCATCGCCGCAGCCCGGCCGTCGACCTCGAGCACGAGGAACAGACCGGCCGGCGGCACGAACTGCTCCGCATCGATCGGCGAGACGTCACCCTCTCCCCCGTAGCGACGGCCGTACTCGGCCTGCACCTCCGCGGTCATGGCGACCACCTCGGGGTCGTCGTAGCGCGCGACGCGCAGGTGCGGCCGCCCCGAGGGGACGGCCGCACCCGACGCGCTCGCGGTGAGGTCGCCGCTCAGAGGTACTGCCCCGTGTTCGCGACCGTGTCGATCGACCGTCCGGGCTCGTTGCCGCCCTTGCCGGTGATGAGCGTGCGGATGAAGACGATCCGCTCACCCTTCTTGCCCGAGATGCGCGCCCAGTCGTCCGGGTTGGTCGTGTTCGGGAGGTCCTCGTTCTCCTTGAACTCATCGAGGCACGCCTGCAGCATGTGCTGGACCCGCAGACCCTTCTGCCCCGTCTCCAGGAGGTCCTTGATCGCCATCTTCTTGGCGCGGTCGACGATGTTCTGGATCATCGCGCCGGAGTTGAAGTCCTTGAAGTACAGGACCTCCTTGTCGCCGTTGGCGTACGTGACCTCGAGGAACTGGTTGTCCTCGGACTCGGTGTACATCGCCTCGACGGTGCGCTGGATCATGCCCTGCGTCGTCGCGACGCGGTCGCCGCCCCACTCGGCGAGGTCGTCGGGGTGCAGCGGCAGCGTCGGCGTCAGGTACTTGCTGAAGATGTCGCGCGCCGACTCCGCGTCGGGGCGCTCGATCTTGATCTTCACGTCGAGGCGACCGGGACGCAGGATGGCCGGGTCGATCATGTCCTCACGATTGGAGGCACCGATGACGAGGACGTTCTCGAGACCCTCGACACCGTCGATCTCGCTCAGGAGCTGCGGCACGATCGTGTTCTCCACGTCGGAGGAGACGCCCGACCCGCGGGTGCGGAACAGGGAGTCCATCTCGTCGAAGAACACGATGACCGGCGTGCCCTCGCTGGCCTTCTCGCGCGCCCGCTGGAACACGAGCCGGATGTGCCGCTCGGTCTCGCCGACGTACTTGTTGAGCAGCTCGGGACCCTTGATGTTGAGGAAGTACGAGCGACCCTCCTCGCCGGTGCGCTCGGAGACCTTCTTGGCCAGGCTCGCCGCGACCGCCTTGGCGATCATCGTCTTGCCGCAGCCGGGCGGGCCGTAGAGCAGCACGCCCTTCGGCGGCTTGAGCTCGTGCTCGACGAACACGTCGGGGTGCAGGTAGGGCAGCTCGACGGCGTCCTTGATGGAGTCGATCTGTCCGCGCAGGCCACCGATCGACTCGTAGTCGACGTCGGGCACCTCCTCCAGGACGAGCTCCTCGACCTCGCTCTTCGGGATGCGCTCGTAGACCCAGCCGGCGCGGCTGTCGAGCAGCAGCGAGTCGCCGGCACGCAGCTTCAACCCGACGAGGGAGTCGGCCAGCTTCACGACCTTCTCGTCGTCGGTGTTGCCCAGCACGAGGGCACGCTCGCCGTCGGCCAGGAGCTCCTTGAGCATCACCACCTCGCCGGTGGTCTCGAACTCCAGCGCGGCCACGACGTTCATCGCCTCGTTGAGGATGACCTCCTGGCCGCGGCGCAGCTCGTCGCGGTCGACCGCCGGGCTGACGGTGACCCGCAGCTTGCGGCCGCCGGTGAACACGTCGACCGTGTCGTCGTCGTTGCGCTGCAGGAACGTGCCGAAGCCCGTCGGCGGCTGCGCCAGACGGTCGACCTCCTCCTTGAGGGCGACGATCTGGTCGCGCGCGTCGCGCAGCGTGGAGCTCAGCCGCTCGTTCTGCGACGTCGTGGAGGCCAGGCGCGCCTCGAGGTCGGAGAGCCGGGAGTCGAGTGACCCCTCCGAGCCCAGGCGTCGCCTGAGGTGCTCGACCTCGGCGCGCAGATATGCCAGCTCGTGGTCGGCGCCACGGGGGTTCTCGTTCACGATCGCCACCTCCTGCTCGTCGAGTTCGACCCTAACGGAGATCAGGTTGCACGAAAGGTCGTCTCGGCGCGCGTCGGATGACGATCGTGTTGCGGGGCTCCTCTCCGCCCACGGCCCGGACCCCCCGCCGGGCCGTCCTCCGCCCACGGCCCGGAACCCCCGCCAGGCCGTCTTTCCGCCCACGGCCCGGAACCCCCGCCGGGCCGTCTTTCCGCCCACGGCCCGGAACCCCCGCCAGGCCGTCTTTCCGCCCACGGCCCGGAACCCCCGCCGGGCGGGTCAGAGCTCGGTGCCGGCCGGCCGCGGCCCGGTGTAGTCGGGGCCGTAGGCGCCGGGTGCGGGGCGTCGGGTCTTCTCCAGGGCCGGGTGGCCCGGCGCCATGCGCCGCGCGGTGACGAGGAACGCCGTGTGGCCCACCATCTTGTGGTCGGGACGCACGGCGAGGCCCTCGAGGTGCCACGAGCGCTGCATGGTCTCCCACGCGTGCGGCTCGGTGAAGCCGCCGTCGGCGCGCAGCGTCTCGACGAAGCGCGACAGCTGGGTCGTCGTGGCGACGTAGGCGCAGACGATGCCGCCGGGCACGAGCCGCTCGGCCGCGAGCGGGACGCACGACCACGGGTCGACCATGTCGAGGACGAGCCGGTCGATCTCCGGCTCCGCCATGACCTCGCGCACGTCCCCCACGGTGAGCGTCCACTCCGGGTGGTCCGTGCCGACGAGCTGCTCCACGTTCCTGCGCGCCGTCTCGGCGAACTCCTCGCGGATCTCGTAGGACCCCAGGTGGCCGTCCGGGCCGACCGCGCGCAGCAGGTAGGCGGTCAGGCTGCCCGAGCCCGCACCGGCCTCCACGACGCGCGCGCCGGGGTAGATGTCGGCCATCGTGACGATGTGCGCGGCGTCCTTCGGGTAGATGATCGCCGCGCCGCGCGGCATCGAGACCACGTACTCCGACAGCAGCGGCCGGAACACCTGGTACTGACCCTCGAGCGTGGAGGTCACGATGATGCCCTCGGGCTCGCCGATGATGTCGTCGTGGCGGAGCTGGCCCTTCTTCGTCGAGAACTCCCGCCCGGCCTCGAGCCGGATGTTGTGCTTGCGACCCTTGGCGTCGGAGAGTCGGACCCACTCGCCCTCGACGAACGGTCCGCTGCGCATCCAGGTGGTCATGATTCCCTTCGGTAGGCGGCGTCGACGTCCGACGCCAGGAGGACGCCCACCGGCCGCTCCTCGTCGTCGACGAGCAGGTACACCTCGGCCGGGCGTGCGGTCATCGCGCGCAGCAGGGCGGTGCCCTGCGTCCGGACGCTGAGGCGGGGCCAGTGGGGCGAGACGTCGTCGGTGAGCGGACGGCCGAGCTCGTCGGCGCGCAGGCCGTTCATGCGGGTGCCGCGGTCGGCGCCGCGCAGGGCGCCGGTGGCACCGACCCAGAGGAACGAGGCGACGAACGCGACGAGCACGACGTCGAGCCACCAGCGGGCGCTCCAGGTCTCGCCCTGCGCGGCGCGCCAGAGCACGAACGCGCTGATGCCGACGGCCGCGGCCCGTCCGATCCACGCGGTCACCACGACGCCGAGCCGCTCGGACCGGGTGGCCATCCAGACGAGGGCACGCAGCACCCTGCCCCCGTCGAGCGGGAGGCCGGGCAGCATGTTGAAGGCCGCCACGAGCAGGTTGACCCATCCGATCGACCACCACAGGTCGCGCGCGCCGCCGTCGCTGCCGTCGGCGAGGGCGTGCGCGAGCAGCCCGATCCCGAGCGAGGCCAGGGGACCCACGACCGACGTCAGCAGCTCCTGCCAGGGCGTGCGGCTCTCCCCCTCGATGGCCGTCTCGCCGCCGAGCAGGTGCAACGTGACCGACGGGACGCGCATGCCGAAGGCGCGGGCGACGCCCAGGTGCGCGAGCTCGTGCACGAGCACCGACACGTAGAGGGCGAGGACGAAGCTCGCGGCCAGGAGGTACGCGCTCGTCCGGGCCTCCGCCTGGAAGCGCGGCGCGAACAGCACCACGAGGACGACGCCCATCACCAGGAGCGACGGTCGGGCGACCAGGTCGGCGCCGCCCAGCCGGCCGAAGCGGATCGTGCCACGCGGCGGCGGGTTCGACGGGACGCTCACGCCTCCCAACCTAGCGGTGCGGGCCGCGTCGGCGTGCTCAGGCGCCCGACCACAGGGCGGCGACACCGGCGGGGTCGAGGCCGGCCAAGGTGGTGCGCAGCCTCCGACGGGGTCCGTCGGGCACGCTCACCATGTGCGGCACGGCCAGCACGACGCAGCCGGCGGCGTCGGCCGAGGCTGCTCCGGTGGCGGAGTCCTCGATGGCGAGGCAGGAGGCGGCGTCGACCCCGAGTGCGCGCGCTGCGGCGAGGTAGGGCTCGGGGTGGGGCTTGCCGTGGGTGACGCTGTCGCCCGTGACCACGGCGTCGAACGGCAGGAGGTCGACCACGGGCTGCGCGATCTCGCGGTACGACATCGTGACCAGCGCCTGGGGCACGCCGGCGTCGGCCAGCGCGTGCACCAGCTCCCGTGCGCCCGGGCGCCACGGCAGGTCGCGGCGCATCGCGACGGCGATCTCGTCGACCAGGTGGGCGACGATCTGCTCCGGCGTGAGTCCCGAGCCGATCCGGGCCTCGATGATGCGCGCGGACTCCATGAGGTCGTTGCCGACGAGACCGAGCCCGTCCTCCTCGGTCCAGGTCGCGCCGTGCTGCGCGGCGAGCGCGGTCTCGGCGGCCATCCAGAGGGGCTCGGTGTCGACGATGGTGCCGTCGAGGTCCCAGAGGACGGCGGCGGGTGTGGTCACCGCACGAGCCTAGGAGATCCGACCCCGGCCCTCGGACACGGCCTGTCGGAGCCGACGCCTAGGTTGGGACCGACATGACCGAGCTCACGCCCCGTCCCGGTGGCGCGCTGCCGGTCCGGGGGTGGGCCCGCGGACCGCTGCGCCCGTTCCGCCACCGCCAGTACCGTCCGCTGATCGGCGCGGCGGCGTTCGAGCTGCTCGGCGAGGGCGTCTGGGTCATCGCGGTCGTGTGGCAGGTCATCGCGCTCGGCGGTGGTCCCGGAGCGCTCTCGCTGGCCGTCACGGGCTACGCCCTCGGCATGGTCGTCACGGTGCTCGTCGGGGGCGTCGCCGCCGACCGGGTGCCCCAGCGGCGCATCCTCATGGCCACGGCGACCACCCGCATGGTGGTCCTGGCCGTGGTCGCGGCGCTGGCACTCGCCGGCGGGCTGGAGATCTGGCACCTGACGGTCGGTGGCGCCGTGCTCGGCATGGCGGTCGGCTTCTACTTCCCGGCCTACAGCGCACTGCTGCCGTCGGTCGTCGAGGCCGACGACCTCCTCGCCGCCAACGGCATCGAGGGCTTCCTGCGACCGACGCTCCAGCACGCCGGCGGGCCTGCCCTCGGCAGCCTCGTCGTGGCGCTGGCCTCCCCGGCCTGGGCGCTGCTGCTCGTCGCCGTCTGCCAGCTGGGCTGCCTGCTCACCCTGCTGCTCCTGCACCCGGTGCCGCTGCGGCGCGATGCCGCGGCGCTCGGCGACCACCCCCTCCGCGGCGCCGTCGCCGACCTGCGCGGCGGGGTGCGCTACATGGTCAGGACACCCTGGTTCCTCGCGACGCTGCTGTTCGCCTGCCTCATGCTCCTGCTCGTCGTCGGTCCGATGGACGTGCTCATCCCGTTCGTGGTGAAGGACGGCGGAGGCGACGCGACGGGCCACGCGTGGATCCTGGCCGCGTACGGCGCGGGCAGCGCGCTCGCGTCGCTCGGCATGAGCATGCTGAGGATGCCGCGGCGCTACCTCACCGTCATGGTGCTCATGTGGGGCCTCGGCTGCGTGCCGTTCGTGGTCGTCGGCTTCACGTCGTCGGTGCCGGCCATCGCCGCGGCCCTGTTCGTCGTCGGCGTCCTGCTCTCCGCGCCGATGGTGATCTGGGGCACGCTGCTGCAGCGTCGGGTGCCGCCGGACCTGCTCGGCCGAGCGTCGAGCCTCGACTTCTTCGTCTCGCTGCTGCTCGTGCCGGCGTCCGTCGCCCTCGCCGGCCCGGCAGGCGAGCTGGTCGGTGTCCGCGAGGTGTTCCTCGTCGCCGCGGTGGTCCCGGTGGTCGCCGCGGTCGTCGCCGTCGTCTGGGCACGGATGCCGGCCGACGAGGCCGCGCACCCCCTGTGAGCGTGACCTCCCGCGTCACCTTGCGTTCTCGTGGGATGATGGTGCACGAATCTCCGCGAAGGTCCACGCGAGCCCGCCGCCGGCTGGGGGTTCCCACCATCACCAGGACGTCACCGCTCCGTGCACCAGGCCGGAGGACGCCGTCCGTTCGTGTCGATCGTGGAGGACTGAGGCGACAGTGGAGCAGCGTGTGACCCGACCCCAGGCGTGGCGTCCCGACGCCACCGAGGACCTGACGGCCCGACTCTCGGAGCGCATCATGGTGCTCGACGGCGCCATGGGCACCGCGATCCAGCGCGACCGGCCCGACGAGGCCGGCTACCGCGGCGAGCGCTTCAAGGACTGGCCGAGCGACGTGGTCGGCAACAACGACCTGCTGACGCTCACCCAGCCCGACATCATCGCGGGCATCCACCGCGAGTACCTCGAGGCCGGCGCCGACGTCATCGAGACCAACACGTTCAACGCGAACGCGGTCTCCCTGCGCGACTACGACATGGTCGAGCTGGCCTACGAGCTGAACTACGAGGCGGCCGCCCTCGCGCGCCGCGAGGCCGACGCGGTGACCGCCCGGACCCCCGACCGGCCGCGCTACGTCGCCGGCGCGCTCGGCCCGACCACCCGCACCGCCTCGATCTCCCCCGACGTCAACGACCCGGGTGCGCGCAACGTCTCCTACACCGAGCTCGTCGACGCGTACGCCGAGGCCACGCGGGCGCTCCTCGACGGCGGTGCCGACCTCGTCTTCATCGAGACCATCTTCGACACGCTCAACGCGCGCGCCGCGATCTTCGCCGTCGAGACGGTGTTCGAGGAGTACGGGCGGCGCTGGCCGATCGTCATCTCCGGCACCATCACCGACGCGTCGGGGCGCACGCTCTCGGGCCAGACCACGGAGGCCTTCTGGTACTCCGTGCGCCACGCGAAGCCGCTGCTCGTGGGCCTGAACTGCGCCCTCGGCGCCGAGGAGATGCGTCCGTACGTCGCGGAGCTGTCGCGCCTGGCCGACTGCTTCGTGTCCTGCTACCCGAACGCCGGTCTGCCCAACGCGTTCGGCGAGTACGACGAGGCGCCCGACCAGACGGCGGCGGTGCTGCGCGAGTTCGCCGAGGCGGGGCTCTACAACCTCGTGGGCGGCTGCTGCGGCACGACCCCGGACCACATCGCGCACATCGCCCAGGTCGTCGAGGGCCTCCCCCCGCGGGTGCCCGCCACCGTCCAGCCGGCGTTGCGCCTCTCGGGCCTGGAGCCGCTCGTCGTCGACGCCGACTCGCTGTTCGTCAACGTCGGCGAGCGCACCAACATCACCGGCTCGGCCCGCTTCCGCAACCTCATCCGCGACGGCGACTACGACACCGCCCTCGCCGTGGCCCTCCAGCAGGTCGAGAACGGCGCGCAGGTCATCGACGTCAACATGGACGAGGGCATGATCGACGGCGTGGCCGCGATGGACCGCTTCCTCAAGCTCGTCGCGGCCGAGCCCGACATCTGCCGCGTCCCGGTCATGGTCGACTCCTCCAAGTGGGAGGTGATCGAGGCCGGTCTGCGCGTGCTGCAGGGAAAGTCGATCGTCAACTCGATCTCCCTCAAGGAGGGCGAGGAGCCGTTCGTCGAGCACGCGCGGCTGTGCCGCAAGTACGGCGCCGCCGTCGTCGTCATGGCCTTCGACGAGGACGGCCAGGCCGACACCTTGGAGCGGCGCAAGGAGATCTGCGAGCGCGCCTACCGGATCCTTGTCGACGAGGTCGGCTTCCCGGCCGAGGACATCATCTTCGACCCGAACGTGTTCGCGGTCGCCACGGGCATCGAGGAGCACGCCGAGTACGGCATCGACTTCATCGAGGGCACGCGCTGGATCAAGCAGAACCTGCCGCACGCGCTCGTCTCGGGCGGCGTCTCGAACGTCTCGTTCTCCTTCCGCGGCAACAACCCGGTGCGCGAGGCGATCCACGCCGTGTTCCTGTTCCACGCCATCCGCGCGGGCATGGACATGGGCATCGTCAACGCCGGCGCGCTCGTGGTCTACGACCAGGTCGACGAGCGGCTCCGCGAGCGCATCGAGGACGTGGTCCTCAACCGCCGCCCCGACGCTACGGAGCGGCTGCTCGACATCGCGACCGAGTTCGCGGGCACCGGTGAGAAGGCCGAGGCCGCGAGCGAGGAGTGGCGCTCCCTCCCGATCGGCGAGCGCATCACGCACGCGCTGGTCAAGGGCATCGACGCCCACGTCGAGGACGACACGGAGGAGCTGCGCTCGCTCATCGAGCAGCGCGGCGGCAAGCCCATCGAGGTCATCGAGGGGCCGCTGATGGACGGCATGAACGTCGTCGGCGACCTCTTCGGCGCGGGCAAGATGTTCCTCCCCCAGGTCGTGAAGTCGGCACGCGTGATGAAGAAGGCCGTCGCCTACCTCATCCCGTACATCGAGGCCACGAAGGACGAGTCCGACAAGGGCCGCAGCAACGGCACCGTCATCATGGCCACGGTCAAGGGCGACGTGCACGACATCGGCAAGAACATCGTCGGCGTGGTGCTGCAGTGCAACAACTACGACGTGATCGACCTCGGTGTCATGGTCCCGCCGCAGAAGATCCTCGACGCGGCGAAGGAGCACGGCGCCGACGTGATCGGCCTGTCGGGCCTGATCACGCCCTCGCTCGACGAGATGGTGACCGTCGCCGGCGAGATGGAGCGCCAGGGCTTCGACGTCCCGCTCCTCATCGGTGGTGCGACGACGTCGCGGGCGCACACGGCCGTGAAGGTCGACGAGCGCTACCACGGTCCCGTGGTGTGGGTGAAGGACGCGTCGCGCTCGGTCCCCGTCGTCGCGTCGCTGCTGTCCGACGCGCAGAAGCCGCAGTTCCTCGAGGCGCTCAAGGACGACTACGACGGGCTGCGCGAGCGGCACGCCGCCCGGCAGGACACGCGCAAGCTCCTGCCCATCGAGGAGGCCCGTGCCGACGCGACCCCGATCGACTGGGACGGCTACGCCCCGCCGCAGCCGCAGTGGGAGGTGGGCGTCCCGCACGTGCTGGAGGACTACCCGCTCGACGAGCTCCGCCAGTACATCGACTGGCAGCCGTTCTTCAACGCCTGGGAGATGAAGGGACGCTTCCCCGACATCCTGCACAACCCCGCCACGGGCGAGGCGGCCTCCAAGCTGTACGCCGACGCCCAGGAGATGCTCGACCGCATCGTCGCCGAGCGCTGGCTCACGGCGCGGGGCGTGGTCGGCATCTTCCCCGCCAACGGGCGCGGCGACGACACCGTCGTCTTCGCCGACGAGGCGCGCGAGGAGTCCGTGGCCGTCCTGCACCACCTGCGCCAGCAGACCGAGCACCGCAAGGGCGTCGCCCACAAGAGCCTCGCCGACTTCGTCGCGCCGCTCGAGACCGGGCTGCCCGACCACGTGGGGGCGTTCGCGGTCACCGCGGGCCTCGGCGGCGCCGACCGCATCGCCGAGTTCAAGGAGCAGCTCGACGACTACAGCGCCATCCTGCTCGAGGCACTCGCCGACCGGCTCGCGGAGGCGTTCGCCGAGCGGCTCCACGAGCGCGTCCGGCGCGAGATCTGGGGCTACCAGCCCGAGGAGTCGCTCGACAACGAGCAGCTCATCGCCGAGAAGTACGTCGGCATCCGCCCGGCGCCCGGCTACCCGGCGTGCCCGGAGCACACCGAGAAGCAGACGCTGTGGGAGCTGCTCGACGTCGAGAAGCACACCGGCATCGAGCTCACCGAGAGCATGGCGATGTGGCCCGGCGCGTCCGTGAGCGGCTGGTACTTCTCGCACCCGCAGTCGCAGTACATGGTCGTCGGCCGCCTCGGCCGCGACCAGGTCGCCGACTACGCCGAGCGGAAGGGCTGGAGCGTCGCCGAGGCGGAGCGCTGGCTCTCCCCCAACCTCGGGTACCGCCCTGACGACGAGTAGGGAGCAGCACTGCACACCCTCCCCCGTAGGCTGGTGGACGTGCAGTCGATCCCCCCGTTGAACGACCCCTGGATGGTGGCCGCGTTCGAGGGCTGGAACGACGCCGGCGACGCTGCGTCGTCGGTCGTCGACCACCTCGTCGAGGAGTGGGACGCGCAGGTGCTCGCCGAGCTCGACCCGGAGGACTACTACGACTTCCAGGTGACCCGACCCATCGTGCACCCCGACGAGGACGGTGCGCGGGTGCTGCACTGGCCCACGCCGACCCTGTGGCACGCGCGCCCGCGCTCGTCCGAGCGCGACGTGCTGCTGTTCAAGGCGCCCGAGCCGAACTTCCGCTGGAAGCACTTCTGCTCCACGGTGCTGGGGCTCGCGCGGCTCGCCGGGGTGACCGAGGTGGTCACGCTCGGCGCGCTCCTCGCGGACACCCCGCACACCCGCCCCGTGCCGGTCAGCGGCTCCACGAGCGACCCGACCCTGGCCGAGCGGCTCTCGCTGCGGCCCTCCAGCTACGTCGGACCCGTCGGCATCAACGCGGTGCTCGGCGAGGTCGCGTCGGCCGACGGACTGCCGGCGATCTCGTTGTGGGCCGCCGTCCCGCACTACGTGGCTGAGCCGCCGTGCCCGAAGGCCACGCTGGCCCTCCTCGGCTCGCTCGAGGACGCTGTCGGCGTGCCGCTCCCCCAGGGCGCGCTCGAGGAGATGGCCCAGGCCTGGCAGCACGGCGCCGACGACCTCATGGCGCAGGACCCGGAGATCGCCGAGTACGTGTCGGAGCTCGAGGAGGAGCACACGACCGACGAGCTGCCCGAGGCCAGCGGCGACGCGATCGCGCGCGAGTTCGAGCGCTACCTGCGCCGGCGCAACGTCGACGGCGGTCCGTGAGCGACGACGCGACCCTGCGTCGGGTCCGGCAGCTGCTCGTGCTCGCCGACGACCCGGGAGCGACCCCTGCCGAGGCGCAGGCGTGCCGCGACAAGGCCGAGGCGCTGATGGCGCGCTACGGCATCGACGCCGCGCTGCTCGCCGCCGAGGGGCACCGCACCAGCGGGGTCGTCGACGCCTACCTGCGGCTCGACGCGCCCTACCTGCGCGACAAGGCGACGCTCGCGGTGCACGTCGCCCACGCGCTGCGCTGCCAGTCGGTGCTCGTCGGTGGCGAGCGCACGACCACGGTGCACGTGTTCGGCTTCGAGGCCGACGTGCGGGGCACCGAGATCCTCGTGACGAGCCTGCTGCTGCAGGCGGCGCACGAGCTCGCGCGGGTCGTCGTGCCGCCCGGCGAGCACACGGCGGCGTTCCGGCGCTCGTGGTGGCAGGGCTTCGCGCAGGCGGTCTACGTCAGGCTGCGCAGCGTCGAGGACGAGGCCCGCGCCGAGGCCCAGGCGGAGCGCTCGGAGGACAAGCCGTCGGTCGAGCTCGTCCTGGCCGACCGCAGCGCGGAGGTCGAGTCGGCCATGCACGCCCGGTACGGCGACCTGCGGCGCGCGCCGCGGCGCCGGCTCAGCGGTGGCGGGCTCGCCGACGGCTACGCCAGCGGCGAGCGCGCCGACCTGGGGC
>NZ_JAMXRU010000054.1 GCF_024124745.1 Aeromicrobium sp. CnD17-E | reverse complement strand
CGCGTCGAGAGCGCGCTCGCCGCGGCCAAGGCCGACGTCGAGGCCCGGCTCGCGGCCACACGGGCCGAGGCCGACGCCCTGCGCGAGCAGGTCGAGGTCGCCCGGCGTCAGACGCGCGAGCTCGTGGCGCAGCACGACCGCGAGGCCAAGGAGCGCCAGGCCAAGGAGCACAGCGAGAGCCGCGTGCTGCAGAAGCTCGCCCCGGTCGCCACCCAGCTGCAGCAGATGCAGCGCAAGGTCGAGGAGATCGAGGAGAAGCGCGCCCGGCAGCACGGCCACCTCGCCGAGCAGATCCGCGCCACGCAGGAGTCGGCGGCGCGATCCCAGCAGGCGGCAGAGACGCTCTCCGGCGCGCTGCGCAACAACACGGTCCGCGGTGCCTACGGCGAGACCCAGCTGACGTCGCTCGTGGAGTCGGCCGGGCTGCTCAACCGCATCGACTTCTCCACCCAGGAGTCGATCACCGCCGACTCCGGCGCCCGACGTCCCGACATGGTCATCAAGCTGCCGGGACGCAAGCAGATGGCGGTCGACGCCAAGGTGCCCTACGCGGTGTTCATCGACGCGAACCGACCCGACCTCGACGACGCCGAGCGCAAGCGGATGTTCGTGCAGCACGCGAAGGCCGTGCGGGCGCACGTCGACGCCCTGGCCCAGAAGGAGTACTGGACCGGCCTGCCGACCAGCCCCGAGTTCACGGTGGCGTTCATCCCGAACGACGCGATCCTCAACGCGGCGCTCGACGCCGACCCGTCGCTCATGGAGCACGCGTTCGGCAAGGGCATCGTGCTCGCGACGCCGGTCAACCTGTGGGCGGTGCTCAAGACCGTGGCGTTCACCTGGCGCCAGGAGGACCTCGCCGAGAACGCGCAGGAGCTCGTCGACCTCGGCCGCGAGCTGTACAAGCGGCTCGGGACCCTGTCCTCGCACGTGTCCAAGCTCGGCCGCTCGCTCGAGCGGTCCGTCAAGGACTACAACACCTTCGTCGGCTCGCTCGAGCGTGGCGTGCTCGTCACGGCACGCAAGCTCGACCGTGTCGACGACACGGCGCTGCTGGGCGACGTGCAGGAGCTCGACGTCGACCCGCGCAGCCTCACCGCCAGCGAGCTGACCCAGCCGTCCGCCTCGCAGGAGTTCGCGCTGTTCGAGGACCTCGAGCGGCCGGAGATCGACCCGCTGCTCGTCGAGGGCGAGACCGTCGACGACGCGGAGGAGCAGGCGGGCTGAGCGGCCCACCTGCCCCCCGTGGGTCCCTCGCGAGGCGAGCCACCCACGGGCGGCGGGTCAGCCGAGCGCCTGCTCCAGGTCGGCCAGCAGGTCGGCCGTGTCCTCGATGCCGACGCTGAGTCGCACGAGGTCGTCCGGCACCTCCAGCACCGAGCCCGCGGTCGACGCGTGCGTCATGGCACCCGGGTGCTCGATGAGCGACTCGATGCCGCCGAGGCTCTCCGCGAGCGTGAAGATGCGGGTCCGCGCGCAGAGGTCGAGCGCCGCCTGGCGTCCTCCCGCGAGCCGCAGCGAGACCATGCCGCCGAAGCGACGCATCTGCCGGGCTGCGACCTCGTGCCCGGGGTGCTCGGGCAGGCCGGGGTAGAGCACCGACGCCACGGCCGGGTGGCCGACGAGGAGGTCGACGACCGCCTCGGCGTTCGTGCAGTGCTGCTCCATCCGGACCGCGAGCGTCTTCGCGCCGCGGAACGTCAGGTAGGCGTCGAACGGACCCGGAACCCCGCCCGCGCCGTTCTGCAGGAACGCGAACCCGGCGTCGAGCTCGGCGTCGTCGGTCACGAGCGCGCCGCCCACCACGTCGGAGTGACCCCCGAGGTACTTGGTCGTGGAGTGCAGGACCACGTCGGCGCCGAGCGCGAGCGGCTGCTGCAGGTAGGGCGAGGCGAAGGTGTTGTCGACGACGAACCGCGCACCCGCGGCGTGCGCGACCTCGGCCACCTGCTCGACGTCGGCGACGTTGAGCAGCGGGTTGGTCGGGGTCTCGACCCACACGACCTTCGTCTCGGGCCGGATCGCGGCGCGGACGGCGTCGACGTCGTTGACGGCGACGGGCGTGTAGGAGATGCCCCAGCGGGTGAACACCTTGTCGATGAGCCTGAAGGTGCCGCCGTAGGCGTCGTCGGGGATGACGAGGTGGTCCCCGGGCCGCAGGAGGGTGCGGAGGGCGGCGTCGGTGGCCGCCATGCCCGAGGAGAAGGCGCGACCGTGCGCCCCGTTCTCGAGCGCCGCGAGGTTCGCCTCGAGCGCCGCGCGGGTCGGGTTGCCGGTGCGGGCGTACTCGTAGCCGCCGCGCATGCCACCCACGCCGTCCTGGGCGAAGGTCGAGGACGCGTAGATCGGTACGTTCACCGCGCCGGTCTGCGGATCGGGCTCGAAGCCGGCGTGGATCGCGCGGGTCGCGAAGCCGAGCGCCTCGGTCCGGCCGTTGGTCTGGTCGCTCATACGTGCACCCCCAGGAGGTCGTGCCGGGTCAGGACGCCCAGCGGCTTGCCGTCCTCGATCACCATGACGGCGTCGCTGTCCTTGAGCGTCGCCAGGGCGGTGTCGAGGTCCTCGTGCGCGCCGAGCAGCGGCAGCGGCGGCTCCATGTGCTTGGAGACCGGGTCGGTGAGGGACGCCCGGCCCTCGAACACGGCGCTGATGAGCGTGCGCTCGCTGACGCTGCCGGCGACCTCGCCGATGACGACGGGCGGCTCGGCCCCGACGACCGGCATCTGGGAGACGTTGTACTCGCGCAGGATCTCGATCGCGTCGCGGATGGTCTCCGACGGGTGGGTGTGCACGAGCGCGGGCAGGTCGCCGGACTTGCGGCGCAGCACCGCGCCGACGCTCGGCCGGTCGGTGTGACCGTCGAGCGGCTCGCGGAGGAAGCCGTACGACGACATCCAGTCGTCGTTGAAGATCTTGGAGAGGTAGCCGCGTCCGCCGTCGGGCAGCAGCACCACGACGACGGCGTCGGGGCCCTCGCGCTCGGCCACCTCGAGCGCCGCGACGACGGCCATGCCGCACGAGCCGCCGACCAGCAGACCCTCCTCGCGGGCGAGCCGGCGGGTCATCTCGAACGCGTCGGCGTCGGAGACCGCGATGATCTCGTCGGCGATCTCGGGGTCGTAGGCGCTCGGCCAGAAGTCCTCGCCGACACCCTCCACCAGGTAGGGGCGGCCGGTGCCGCCGGAGTAGACCGAGCCCTCGGGGTCGGCGCCGATGATCTTGACCCGACCGCCGGAGACCTCCTTGAGGTAGCGACCGGTGCCGGTGATGGTGCCACCGGTGCCGACGCCGGCCACGAAGTGCGTGACGGTGCCGTCGGTGTCGGCCCAGATCTCCGGACCCGTGGTCTCGTAGTGCGACGCCGGCCCGGCGGGGTTGGAGTACTGGTCGGGCTTCCAGGCGTTCGGGGTCTCGCGGACGAGCCGGTCGGAGACGTTGTAGTAGCTGTCGGGGTGCTCCGGCGGCACGGCGGTCGGGCAGACCACCACCTCGGCGCCGTAGGCACGCAGGGTGTTCCGCTTGTCCTCGCTGACCTTGTCAGGGCAGACGAAGATGCAGGAGTAGCCGCGCTGCTGGGCCACCAGCGCGAGCCCGACCCCGGTGTTGCCGGAGGTGGGCTCGACGATGACGCCGCCGGGCTTGAGCGCCCCGGACGCCTCGGCCTCGTCGACCATCTTGACGGCGATCCGGTCCTTGGAGCTGCCGCCGGGGTTGAGGTACTCGATCTTGGCCGCCACCAGGGCAGATCCTGCCGGGACGACGCTGGACAACTTCACGAGCGGGGTGCCGCCCACGAGGTCGACCACGTGGTTCGCGATACGCATGACGTTCATCCTGCCACCCGGCTCGAGCGTGGAACCGCCGAGGCGTCGCCGACCCTCCCGTGCCGGGGAGGGGCCGACGACGCCCTCGGAGCCGAACCGTCAGACGACGGCGCCGTCGGTGTTCCGTCCGTCGTCGATCTGGGCGTACTTGTCGACGACCTTGGGCTTCTTGTCCGGGTCGTGCGGCCAGCGCTCCTCGAGCTTCACGGCGAGGGCGGACGCCGTGAAGATCGTCGACAGGATGCCGATCGAGAGCCCGAGCAGCAGGGCGATCGCGAAGTCGGTCAGCGAGTCGCCACCGAGGAACGCGAGCGCCGCGAGGATGAACATGGCGCCGAGACCGGTGTTCACCGTGCGCGGGATCGTCTGCAGGATCGCCTCGTTCACGACGTCGCGCAGCCGTCGCCCGCGGTTCTCGCCCGTGTGCTCGCGGATGCGGTCGAAGACGACGATCGTGTCGTTGACCGCGAGGCCGATGATCGACAGCACCGCGGCGAGGAACACGCCGTCGATCGGCTTGCCCCACCACGCGAAGATGCCGACCACGGTGAGCACGACCGACGCCATCGACAGCTGGGCCGACACCGCGTAGGTCCAGCGGAACCGCCAGGCGAGGTAGGCCATCTGCGCGGCGATGGCGATCGCGAACGCGATGAGCGCCTTGTCGCGCAGCTCCTTGCCGAGGCTCGGACCGATGAGCTCGTCGCGCTCCTTCGTGGCCTGCCCCGCGACCGACTCGACGGCCTCCTCGACCTCGACGGCCTCGTCGTTGGTGATGTCGTCGAGGCGGACGCTGACGTTCTCGCTCTGCCCGTCGCCGGACGACTCCTGCACGACGGCGCGCGGGAAGCCGGCGTCGGACACCGCCTCGCGCACCTCCTGCACGTCGACGGCCTGGGCGGTGGAGAACTCGAGGATGCGCCCGCCCGTGAACTCGACGCCGAGGTTCAGGCCACGCAGCAGGATGCCGCTGACCGACACGCCCGCGACGACCAGGGTGAGGCCGATCCAGAGCCCGCTGCGGCGCATCAGGTTCGGGCCGCGCTCGGTGAGCCACTTGCGGACCGGTCCGGTCGAGGCCACGCCGGTGAGGCCGGGTCGCTTCTTCAGGAACGACCGCTTCACCGCGAACTCGGTGAGCACGCGCGCGACGACGAGAGCCGAGAACATCGACGCGATGGTGCCGATCGTCAGGGTGACGCCGAAGCCCTTGACCGGACCGGACGCCAGGAAGAACAGCAGCGCGGCGGCCAGCACGGTGGTGACGTTGGAGTCGAGGATCGCCGACCACGCCTTGTTGAAGCCGGTCGTGAGCGAGGTGTGCAGGTTGCCGTTCTTCTCGTACTCCTCGCGGGCTCGCTCGAACACCAGCACGTTGGCGTCGATGGCCAGGCCGATGGCGAGCACGAAGCCCGCCAGGCCCGGCAGCGTCAGGGTCGCGCCGAGCCACACGAGCAGGCCGTAGGAGATCGCGGCGTAGGTGGCCAGCGCGAACGTGGCCATGAGCCCGACCACGCGGTACACGAGCACGATGAACAGACCGGTCAGGATGATGCCGATGATGCCGGCCTCGATGGACGCGTCGATCGCCGCGTCGCCCAGCGTGGCGCCGACCGTGCGCTGCTCGATGACCTCGACGGGCACCGGGAGCGCGCCGCCCTTGATGAGGACGGCGAGGTCGTCGGCCTGGGTCTGGGTGAAGTTGCCGGTGATGCTGGTGCTGTTGCCGCCGCCGGAGCGGCACAGGTCGGGCTGGACGGCGGGGGAGGAGATGATGTCCTCGTCCAGCAGGATGGCGACCCGGTTGCCGCCCTCGGTGTTCGCGCAGGCGGCGGCGACGAGGTCGCGCCAGCCGGTGCGGCCCTCGCCGGCGAAGTTGACGTTGACGACCCACTGGCCCACGCCCTGCTGGGGCGTGGCGGCCTCGGCGTCGGAGACCCGCTCGCCGTCGACGAGCGTGGGGCCGAGCAGCAGCGGCTGGCCCTGCTCGTCGTTCGCGACGACCTGGCCGTCCTCGGGCTCCTGGCCCTCCTGCGCGGGGCGCAGGACCTCGTGGAAGGAGAGCTGGGCGGTCTGGCCGATGACCTCGGCGGCCTCCCGCGGGTCGGTCACGCCGGGGAGCTCGACGATGATCCGTCGGTCGCCGGACTGGGCGAGGGTCGGCTCGGCGACGCCGAGGGCGTCGACGCGGCCGCGGATGACCTCCAGGGCTCGGGAGGTCGACTCGGCGTCGGCCTTGACGCGGTCGGTGTCCTGCGTCTCGAGGACGATCTGCGTGCCGCCCTCGAGGTCGAGGCCGAGGTTGGCGGGCTTGAAGTAGGCGAAGGCGAGGGAGGCGGCGAGCACGGCGAACGCCGCGATCGCACGCCACAGAGGGGCGCGCTGGTGCATGGATGACTTTCGGGATGGACGACGGGACGGCTGACGAAGGTGCGTCAGGCCGTCGGCGGTCCGCGACCCGCGGCGGCGGGTGCCTCGGACTCCACCACGTCGACCCCCGCGTCGACGACCGTGTCGTCGGCGAAGGCCGGGGCGACCGGTGCGCTCTCGGGCGGGAGCGCCCAGAGGTCGAGGTGGTGCTGGTCGACGTGCTGGCCCGACGCCTTCACGTGCGCCGCCTGGTGGCTCGACGCGGCCGAGGTGTGCGTCGTCGTCGCCCGCTGGTGCGCCCCGGCGTGGGTGACGCCGATCCCGGCCACGAGGAACAGCCCGACGACGGCCGCGCTCAGGGCGGCGGCCAGCGTGCGGCGGGGTCCGGGCATGGGGTGCAGTCTAGGCGACGCGCGCGACGGGACCGTCGGCCTAGGCTCGGGGCATGAGCCACGACCTCCTCCACCGTCCCCTCGGCCACTCCGGCATCCAGGTGCCCGTCGTCGGCATCGGCTGCAACGCCTTCGGCACGCGCATCGACGCCGCGCAGGTGCGGGCTGTCGTCGACGCCGCGCTCGAGCGCGGCGTCACCTTCTTCGACACCGCCGACGTGTACGGCTTCGGCGCGAGCGAGGAGCTGCTCGGTGCGGCGCTCGGGTCACGTCGCGACGAGGTGGTCGTCGCCACGAAGTTCGGCATGGACATGCAGGGCCGCAACGGCGACGACGGGGGTCGACGGGGGAGCGCCGCCTACGTCCGCACCGCCGTCGAGGCCAGCCTGCGACGTCTGGGCACCGACCACCTCGACCTCTACCAGCTGCACACGCCGGACCCCGCCACCCCGCTCGACGAGACGCTCGAGGCGCTCGACGCCCTCGTGCAGGCCGGCACGGTGCGCGCCGTCGGCTGCTCGAACTTCCAGTCCTGGCAGCTGGTCGACGCCGACTGGCGCGCTCGGACCGCCGGACTCACCCGGTTCGCCACGGCGCAGAACGAGTACTCGCTGTACAACCGGACCGCGGAGGTCGAGCTGACGCCGGCCTGCGAGCACCTCGACGTCGGGATCCTGCCGTACTTCCCGCTCGCCTACGGTCTGCTGACCGGCAAGTACCGGCGCGGGGAGGACGCGCCCGAGGGGACCCGGCTCGCGACCCAGTCCGAGCGGCTGGCGACGGCCGACTGGGAGCGCATCGACGCGCTCCAGTCCTTCGCCGACGCGCGGGGCATCTCGCTGCTGGAGCTGGCCATGGGTGGTCTGGCCGCGCAGCCGGCCGTCAGCAGCGTCATCGCGGGCGTCTCGCGCCCGGAGCAGGTGGCGGCGAACGCCGACGCCGCCTCCTGGCAGCCGACCGAGGACGACCTGGCGGAGCTCGCGTCGATCGGCCGGCCGACGCAGTCCTACACGACCTTCGCCCCGGCCTGAGCCCGCGGCGGCCGTGCGGGAGATGGGGCGCCGGGCCGGGAAGCGCCTCACGGCGCGTGGCCGCTCGTAGCGGCTATTTTTGGGACCCGGGGCTTACCGCGGCCCGGCGCGACCACCAGCCTAACGGGCCCCTGGGCGCGCACAAGCGCTGTGGGCGTGAGACCTGCGACGCCGGCTCGAGCGGGCCGCGAGCGACGACCGGAGGACGCGCCGCGGGCGCCTCAGTGCAGCGAGCCGGACCGCTCGAGCGCCGCGGCGCGACGCAGGTGCAGGGCCATGTCGAGCAGGCGCGCGCCGCTGTGCGCGTCGGCGTCGTCGAGCTGCCCACGGCCCACGCCGACGATGTGGGCGAACGCCGCGGCGCGGTCGAGGACGACGTCGAGGTCGGTGACGACGATGCCGCGCACGACCGTGTCGACGAGGTCGACCACCTCGTCGGCCCCGGGCGGCTCGACCACGCCGGCGAGCATCTCGTGCACGGGCGCGAAGCCGCGACCGGCGGCGAACTCGGCGGCCGCCTGGCGGGGCTGGCGGTGGACCCACTCGCGCAGCAGGTAGAGCCGCCACAGGGCACCCGACAGCGTGTCGGGCGGGGCGTGCGACCACAGCTCGGCGATCACGCCGAGGCCCTCGGCGTCGGACAGGTGCAGCACGCGGTCGACGAGGTCGCGGTCCTCGCGGTCGATCGGCCCGCGGACGAGCAGGTGCGCGATCCGGTGGCCGGCGGCGGCCACCTCGGCCGGGTCGGTGTCGTGCGCGAGCGCCTCGAAGAGTCCCTGTCCGGGCAGGGACGGGCGATGGAAGTCGCTCATCCTGCGGACCGTCCGGGCATGGGCCCCACCGTATCCGGGGCCCGGTCGTCCGGCACCCAGATCGCGTGCGTCAGACGTGCGCGTCGGGTCGCGGGGCGGCGGGCGCCGCGGTCGCCTGGGGGCGCAGGTAGAGCCACAGCACGGGCACCACGTAGGCCACCCAGGCGATGGTCTGCAGCCAGGTGGGGTCGGGCTGGAAGTTCACGGTGCCCTTGAGGAGCGTGCCGTACCAGCTGTCGGGCGCGATGACGCCGGAGACGTCGAACGCGAGGTTCGTGATGCCGGGCAGGATGCCGGCCTCCTGCAGGTCGTGGACGCCATACGCGAGCACGCCGGCGGCGACCACGATGAGCAGGGCTCCCGTCACCTGGAAGAAGGTCGAGAGGTTGATGCGCAGCGCACCGCGGTAGATGAGGTAGCCGAGGAGCACCGCGACGAGGATGCCCGTGGTCGCGCCGACGAACGGGGAGGCGGTGTAGCTGCCGGAGATCGTGGCCCAGATGATCGCGGCGGTCTCCAGGCCCTCGCGCCCGACGGTGAGGAACGCGACCGTGGCGATGGCGACCGGGCCGAGCTCGACCGCGGTCGCGAGCTCGCCCTCGAGCTCCCGCTTGAGCCCGCGGGCGGTGCGACGCATCCAGAAGATCATCCACGTGACCAGGCCGGCGGCGAGGATCGAGAGCGTGCCGCCGACGGCCTCCTGCCACACGAAGGGCAGCTGCTCGAAGGCGAGGGTCACGGCCGTGAACACGAGCACGACGAGGGCCAGTGCGCCACCCACGCCGATCCAGATGTAGCGGACGTCGCGGCGGCGGTCCGTGCGCACGAGGTAGGCCAGCAGGATGCTGACGACGAGGCTGGCCTCCAGCCCCTCGCGCAGACCGATCAGGAAGTTGGCGAGCACACCGACATGCTACTCAGGTTCGCCTTGCCTCAGTGGGTGATCCCGCGCACGACCTCGGTCCGGGCGGTCAGGGGGTCAGGGCGGCGACGAGGTCGGCGGCGACGAGCTCGACCTGCCACGGACGGGCCCCGCCCTCTGCGAGCGCGTCGCCGACGTGGACGACGTCGACGACGGCCGGCGGGTCCCAGGCCAGACCACGGACGAGTCCGGGGGAGATGAGGTTCTCCGGTGGCAGGTCGTGCTGCTCGGCGATGCGCGTGACCGCCTCGCGGGCCGCCGTGAGCCGCGCCGCGGCCTCGGGGTGCTTGTCGGCCCACGCGCGCGGCGGAGGTGGTCCGTCGCGGTGCTGGGTCGAGAGCGGCAGGGCGTCGTCGGGGAGCGCGAGGCCCTCCTCGACCGCGTCGAGCCACTGCTGCAGGAAGCGACGTGGCCCGCGTGAGCGCATGACCGGCAGGTTGCGCAGCGTCGAGGCGTCGCGCGGTGCCTCGCGGGCGATCTCGAGGATGGAGGCGTCGGGCAGGATCCGCCCGGGCGTCGTGTCGCGCTGCTCCGCGATCCGGTCGCGCGCCTCCCAGAGGGCGCGCACCAGCCCGAGGGTGCGTCGGCCACGGGCCCGGTGGATGCCCGACGTGCGCCGCCAGCGCTCCTCCTTAGGCGGTGCACCTGTGAACGACAGGAGGGCCTCGAAGTCCTGCGCGGCCCACTCGCGCTTGCCGGCGCGCTCGAGATCGGCCTCGATGAGGTTGCGCAGCTCGATGAGCACCTCGACGTCGAGGGCCGCGTACTCGAGCCAGGGCTCCGGCAGCGGTCGCGTCGACCAGTCGGCGGCCGAGTGCTCCTTCGCCAGGCTCAGCCCGAGGTAGTGCTCCACGAGCGAGGCCAGGCCCACGCGCGGCAGGTTGAGCAGCCGGCCGGCGAGCTCGGTGTCGAACAGCGCGGTCGGGTGCAGCCCGACCTCGGCGAGGCACGGCAGGTCCTGCGTGGCCGCGTGCAGGATCCACTCCGCGTCGCCGATGGCCTCGTCGAGGTCGACGAGGTCGTCGAAGGCGATCGGGTCGACCAGGCCGGTGCCGCTGCCGTCGCGGCGCACCTGCACGAGGTAGGCCCGCTGGGAGTAGCGGTAGCCCGACGCCCGCTCGGCGTCGAGGGCCACCGGGCCGTGACCGAGCGCGAGACGCGCGCAGTAGGCCACGTAGTCGTCGACCGTGTCGATGACGGGGGGCAGGGGGTCACGCAGCTGCAGACGTGGAAGAGGAGGAGCCTGCTCCTCCGGGCTCCCCGTCTCCTCGGGCACGGAGGTCAACGGCGACCTCGACGACGCTGCAGCGGGACGACGCCCGGTGCGAGCGGAGGCAGACCGGCCAGCGTGCAGAGCAGCTCGGTCCAGGCCGCGACGTGCGCTCCGGCCTCGGAGGTGGGCGTCCAGGACGCGCGGATCTCGACCTGGGCGGAGCCGGTGTCGCCGGCCATCTCGCCGAAGGTCTCGGTGCTCACGACCGTGACGCTGCCGCTGGCGGCGGTGTGGGTGCCGCCCTGCGCCTCGAGCGCGTCGACCAGCCAGCTCCACCCGACGGTCGCCAGGGCGGGGTCCTCGGCCATCTCGCGCTCGACCTCGGCGCGCGCGAACGTGACGCAGCGGAACGTGCCGTCCCACGCGTCGTTGCCGGCGGGGTCGTGCAGCAGGATGAAGCGACCGGTGGCCACGTCGTCGCCGCCGACCTCCAGGTCGCCGCTCAGGGCGTGCGCGAAGGGCGCGATCCGCTGAGGTGCGGGGATCTCGTCGACGACCACCTCGGGACGCACCGGTGCGGCCAGCAGCTGCTCCAGGGCAGCGGCGAACGCTGGAGGGGTGTGATCGAACTCGCTGCGGGCGCCCACAGGCCGATGGTAGGCACTCCGGGCGCCGACCGGGTCCCGACACGCAGGCGGTGATCCCACCCCTGAGAGAATCCCTCGGTGACCACCTCCCCCTCCGCCCGGCTCGCCGAGAGCGACTTCCTGCGCGCGTGCCGTGGCGAGCCCACGAGCCGCACCCCCGTCTGGTTCATGCGTCAGGCGGGTCGCCACCTGCCGGAGTACCTGAAGGTGCGCGAGGGCGTCGCGATGCTCGACTCGTGCTTCTCGACCGACCTCGTCGTCGAGATCACGATGCAGCCGGTGCGTCGCTACGGCGTCGACGCCGCGATCTTCTTCTCCGACATCGTCGTCCCGCTCAAGGCGATCGGGGTGGACCTCGACATCGTGCCGGGCACGGGACCGGTGATCGCCGACCCGATCCGTCGGCGCGGACAGCTCGACCAGCTGCGCCGGCTCGAGCCCGACGACGTGGAGAGCATCGCCGCGGCGGCGCGGGCGCTCGTGGGGGAGCTGGGCGGCACGCCGCTCATCGGCTTCGCCGGCGCGCCGTTCACGCTCGCCTCCTACCTCGTCGAGGGCGGGCCCTCGCGCGACCACCGGATCACGAAGCAGCTGATGTACTCCCAGACCGGCCTGTGGAACGACCTGCTCGAGCGGCTCTCGCACCTGGCGGCCGACTTCCTGCGCGTGCAGGTCGAGGCCGGCGCCTCCGCGGTGCAGCTGTTCGACTCCTGGGCGGGCGCGCTGTCGCCGTCGGACTACGAGACCTACGTGGCCCCCCACTCCCGACGCGTGCTCGAGTCGGTCGCCGACCTCGGCGTGCCGCGCATCCACTTCGGCGTGGGCACCGGCGAGCTGCTCGACCAGATGGGCGACGTCGGTGCCGACGTGGTCGGCGTCGACTGGCGGGTGCCGCTGGACCGCGCCATCGAGAAGGTCGGACCGCACCGCTCCGTGCAGGGCAACCTCGACCCGACGTTGCTGTTCGCCCCGGCCGACGTGCTGCACACCAAGGCGGCCGCCGCGATCGAGCGCGGTCGCGGTGCCAGGGGGCACGTCTTCAACCTCGGCCACGGCGTGCTGCCGCAGACCGACCCCGACGCGGTGAAGGGTCTCGTCGACTTCGTGCACGGCTACGAGCGCGTCTGATGCGCGTCGCCGTCGTCGGGGCCGGCATCGGCGGGCTGGTCGCCGCCCTCGACCTGCGTGAGGCAGGGTGCGACGTCGTCGTGCTGGAGGGCGCCGACCGGGTGGGCGGCAAGCTGCGCGTCGACGACGTCGGCGACCTGCGCGTCGACGTCGGCGCGGAGTCGATGCTGGCGCGTCGACCCGAGGCCGTCGACCTGGCCGCCCGGGTCGGGGCCGAGCTGACCCACCCGGCGACGACGTCGGCCGCGATCTGGACGCGGGGCGCGCTGCGTCCGCTGCCGCCGACGGTCATGGGTGTCCCTGCCGACCTGGACGCCCTCGAGGCGTCGGGGATCCTCGCCGAGCGTCCGGTGCCGCACGCCGAGCCCGTGCCCGACGACGACGTGTCGGTGGCGGCCTTCCTCGCGCCGCGGGTCGGTCGCGAGGTGGTCGACCGGCTCGTCGAGCCGCTGCTCGGCGGCGTCTACGCCGGTCACGCGGACCGCCTGTCGCTGCGCGCCGCGGCGCCGCAGGTGCTGGCGCTCGGTGCCGATCCCCTCGCGGGGGCGGCTGCGACCCGTGCCACGACGCGCACCCTCGCCACGCCGGTGTTCGCGGGCGTCGTCGGCGGCGTGGGCACGCTCCCGCAGCGCGTCGTCGAGCACGGTGACCTCGACGTGCGGCTCCGGTCGACGGTGCGGGCCGTGCGGGTGGACGACGGCGTCTGGACGGTCTCCGCAGGCCCGGTGTCGGCGATCGAGACGTACGAGGTCGACGCGGTCGTCGTCGCGACACCGGCACCGGCCACCGCGCGCCTGCTCGCCGAGGTGGCGCCGCCGGCGGCCTTCGCGCTGGCCGCCGTCGACTACGCCTCGATGGCCCTGGTGACGTTCGTGCTCGACGGGCCCGTCGACGTGGAGGGCTCGGGATTCCTCGTGCCGCCGGTCGACGGCACGGTCGTGAAGGGCTCGACGATCTCGTCGCAGAAGTGGGCGTGGCTGGGGGAGCGGGCGGGCGATCGTACGGTCGTGCGCGCCTCGATCGGCCGGGCCGGTGACACCGCCGTGCTCCACCGCGACGACGCCGAGGTGGCCGCGCTCGCGCTCGCCGACCTGACGTCCGCGTACGGAGCGCTGCCGTCGGTCGTGGCGACGCACGTGCAGCGCTGGGGCGGTGGCCTGCCCCAGTACGACGTCGGCCACCTCGACCGCGTGGCGACGGTCGAGGCGGCGGTCGCGCTCGTCGACGGTCTCGAGGTGTGCGGTGCCACCTACCACGGGGTGGGCATCCCGGCGGTCGTCGCGTCGGCCCGCGCTGCCGCGGCCCGCCTCCTCGCACGCTGAGCCGCGGGGGGAGAATGGACCCATGAGCGTGCCGAACCAGGGAAAGCTGGCCAAGGAGATCAACGAGACCATCCGCTACACGATGTGGTCGGTCTTCAAGCTCGAGCGCGTGCTCGGTGACGCCGACCGAGCCGCGGAGGCCGCCGAGGTCGACGACCTGGTGAAGCGCCTGGCCGACGAGGACGTCGTGGTCCGGGGCTTCTACGACGTCAGCGGCATGCGCGCCGACGCCGACCTCATGGTCTGGTGGCACGCGTCGTCGGCCGACGCGCTGCAGGCCGCCTACAACGCGTTCCGGCGGACCGCGCTGGGCTCGCGGATGGCGCCGGTGTGGTCGCAGACCGCCCTGCACCGTCCCGCGGAGTTCAACAAGTCGCACGTGCCCGCGTTCATGGCCGACGAGACCGTGCGCGACTGGGTCTGCGTCTACCCCTTCGTCCGCTCCTACGAGTGGTACCTGCTGCCTGACGAGGAGCGCCGCGAGATGCTGCGCGAGCACGGCATGCAGGCCCGCCCCTACCCCGACGTCCGCGCCAACACGGTCGCGTCGTTCGCGCTCGGCGACTACGAGTGGATCCTGGCCTTCGAGGCCGACGAGCTGCACCGCATCGTCGACCTCATGCGCGACCTGCGCGCCAGCACCGCCCGCCGCCACGTGCGCGAGGAGATCCCGTTCTACACCGGCCGCCGCCACGACCCGAGCGACCTCACCGCGCTCTGGCCCTGAGGAGAGATTCCCACGTCGACCTGGGAATCTTCAGCGAGGCACGAGAATCTCAGCCAGGCACGGAAAGCAAGCCGTGCGTGGCTGCGATTCCCAGGTCGACCTGGGAATCTCCGCGCGGGGCACGGAAAACTCAGCCACGCACGGCAAGCAAGCCGTGCGCGGCTGCGTTTCCCAGGTCCGCCTGGGAATCTTCCGTCGACTGCGGAAGGGTCAGACGGGGACCTGGGTGAGGCTGATGCCGTTGATGCAGAACCGCTGGTCGGTGGGGGTGGGGAATCCCTCGCCCTCGAACACGTGGCCCAGGTGGGAGCCGCAGGTGGCGCAGCGGACCTCGACGCGACGCATGCCCATCGAGCGGTCCTCGATGTACTCGACGCGGTCCTCCGCGAGCGGGGCGTAGAACGCCGGCCAGCCGCAGTGGGCGTCGAACTTCGTGTCGCTGCGGAACAGCTCGGAGCCGCACGCGCGGCAGGCGTAGACGGCCTCCGTCGGGTCGGTCTCGAACGGGGAGCTGAACGGTCGCTCGGTGCCCGCCTCGCGGAGCACGTGGTACTCGGCGGCGCTCAGCTCGGCGCGCCACTCCTCGTTGGACTTCTCGACGTCGTAGCTGGTCTTCCCCGCCTGGTCGCTCATGTCTCCAGCCTACGTTCAGGTGCAAGAGACCACCTGTTCACGCGGGTGTGGGAGGAACGTCCTCGTGGGAGTGACGAGGACGGTGGCGACGGGTCTGCTGGTGGCCGCGACGGCGGGGGCGGCTGCGGCGTGGGGGGCGCGGGCGGTCCTGCAGCACCAGGCCGCGCTCGCTCGCGCGGCGATCGGCAAGCCGCTCGGTGAGGACGCACCCCTCGCCGACCGGGTCTACAAGAAGCGGCACGGCGGGACCATCGACCTGCTCGTCCTGGGCGACTCCATCGCCGCCGGGCTGGGTGCCGACGGACCGCGCGGAACGCTCGGTGCGCGGCTGGCGCGTCAGGTGTCCAAGCGCACCGAGCGTGCCGTGCGCCTCCGGACCGCCGCCGTGGTCGGGTCCGAGAGCAGCCGGCTGGCCGAGCAGCTCGCGTCGCTGCCGCCCGACTACGCGCCCGACGTCGCGGTCGTCGTCGTGGGTGGCAACGACGTGACGCACCGCGTGCCGGTGGTCGAGTCGGTGAGCCACCTGGAGGCGTGCGTCTCGGCGCTGCGCCGTCGTGGCACCGCCGTCGTCGTCGGCACGTGCCCCGACCTCGGCGCGCTCACCCCGGTCCCGCAGCCGCTGCGCGCGCTCGGCTCGCGGGCGTCGCGCCAGCTCGCGGCCGCCCAGCAGGAGGCGGCGCTGCGCCACGGCGCCTACGTCGTCTCGCTCGCCGACGTCGTCGGACCGTTCTTCATCACGAACCCCGACGAGATGTTCAGCCTCGACCGTTTCCACCCCAGCTCCCTCGGCTACAAGCGGACGGCGCAGGCGATGCTGCCGTCGGTGCTCGCGGCGCTGGGGGAGCACGACGAGGTGCCGTTCGGCCACCTCGCCCCCGACCTCACGGTCGTGCCGGACGACCGGGTCAGCGTCCCTGCCGCACCCAGCGCGTGAGCAGCGTGCCGTCGACGTCGACGGCGTGCGCCAGCCGCAGCGGCACCTCCGCCGACTCCCCGCCGGTCGAGATGCGCTGACCGTCGCCGGCCACCAGGACGGGGGAGACGGTCAGGCACAGCTCGTCGACCAGGTCGAGCGCCGTGAGACCGGCGAACAACGACGGGCCGCCCTCGCACAGCACCCGCTGCAGGCCGCGACGGCCGAGCTCGGCGAGGGCCTCCGGCCAGTCGACCTCGTCCTTGCCGGTGAGCAGCACCTCCACGCCCGCGCCCTCGAGCGCCACCACCTGCTCCTCGTCGGCGGCTCCTGGCGCGACGACGAGCACGCCCGGGACCTTCAGGCGGTCCGGTACGTCGAGGCTGCGGCTGACGAGGGCGAGCACGCCGTCGTCGATCGGTCCGTAGTCCTCCGACCGGGCGGTGCCGGCCGACACGAGCACGACGTCGCACAGCTCGCGCAGGAGCCCGAACACGGCCTGGTCGGCGTCGGTGCCGAGCGACCCCGACCGCCCGTCGGCCCCCTCCGCCGAGCCGTCGACGCTGCTGACGAAGTTGACCCGCACCCAGGCGCGGCCCTCCTCGAGGTCGGGGTACTCGTACAGTGCACGGTCGATCGTCGGCGTGGCCATGACGCCCACCCTAGGTACGGTGGCGCCATGTCGCAGAGCCTGAGCAGCACGCTGTCCGCCGTCAGCAGCCTCGCCGAGGTCGACTCCCGCTCGACCCCCGGCTTCGACGGCGACAAGGCGGCCGGCAAGGCCGCGCTCGCCGAGCTCGGCACCGAGCTGGCCGACCTGCAGGAGCGTCTGCACGCGCACGGCACGACGGGCGACCCGCGCTCCGTCCTGGTCGTGCTGCAGGGCATGGACACCTCGGGCAAGGGCGGCACGATCGAGAAGGTCGTCGGTCTGGTCAGCCCGCTCGGGGTCCGCATCGCCTCCTTCAAGAAGCCGACGCCCGAGGAGCTCGCCCACGACTTCCTGTGGCGGGTCGAGCGACGGTTGCCGTCGGCCGGCGAGCTCGGCGTCTTCGACCGCTCCCACTACGAGGACGTGCTCATCGGGCGCGTGCGCCGGCTGGCCGACGTCGACGAGGTCGAGCGACGCTACGACGCGATCAACGCCTTCGAGCGCCGGTACGTCGAGTCCGGCGGCACGGTCCTCAAGTGCCTGCTGCATATCAGTCCCGACGACCAGGCCGCTCGACTCCTCGCCCGGCTCGACGACCCGACGAAGCACTGGAAGTTCAACCCGGGCGACATCGACGAGCGCGAGCTGTGGGACGACTACCAGGAGGCGTACGACCTGGTGCTCCAGCGGACGTCGACCGACGTCGCCCCGTGGCACGTCGTGCCCAGCGGACGCAAGTGGTACCGCAACTGGGCGGTCGGCCGGCTGCTCCTGGAGCACCTGCGCGCGCTGGACCTCACCTGGCCCGAGGCCGACTACGACGTCGACGAGCAGCGCGCCCGGCTCGCTGCGTCGAGCTGACGTCAGCCCCGGCGCAGCAGCCGGGCGAGGGCCGGAGCCAGCAGCAGCACCAGCAGCAGCCGGAGCAGCTGGACGGCCGTCACGAAGGTGACGTTGCCGCCGGTGGAGGTCGACGTCGCGAGCACGGCGTAGAGGCCGCCGGGCGTCGTGGCCAGGTACGCGTCGAGGCGGCTCGTCCCGGTCGCCGCCGCGAGGGCGAGTCCCAGGCCCGCGCAGGTGACCATGGTGAGCGCGATGGAGACGGCGGCGGTCGGGAGCATCCGCGCGATCGACCGCAGGCTCTCCAGCGTGAACCGCAGCCCGACCTGGACGCCGATCGCGAGGTACCCGAGGCCCTCCACCCAGGTCGGCACGACCGCGTCGGTGAATCCCGGCACGGCGTGCAGCGCCGCCGCAGTGACCACGGGGCCGAGGATGGCCGGCGACGGGAGGTGCGCAACGCGACCCAGCAGCAGCCCCGAGCCGACGGCGAGGACGCAGTAGAGCAGGTCGCGGCCGCTGCCGAGGACGAACCCGCCTGCGGCTGCACCGCCGCGCTCGTGGAAGACCAGCCCGACCACGAGCGGCAGGCTGAACAGCACCACGAGCACGCGCAGGTACTGCAGCACGGTGACGACCCGGTCGTCGGCTCCGAGGTCGCGGGAGAGGGCCGTCATGCCCGACGCCCCGCCCGCGATCGAGGCGAAGGCAGCCGTCACGGGGGTCACGCCGCGGTGCAGACGCAGCAGCTGCCCCGCCAGGACGCTCACGACGATCGTCGAGGCCGAGACCGCCACGACCACGGGCCACGACCAGCCGAGCGACGTGAACGTCCCCCAGTCGACCGAGGCGCCGACGATCGTGCCGACGACGCCCTGGCCCGTGAGAGAGACCCAGCGGGGTGCGTCCAGCGGTCGGGGCGCGAGCCGGCCCGGGGCGAGCAGTGCGTACACGAGGGCGCCGAGCAGTCCGCCGAAGAGGAGTGCCGACGGCACCTGGGCGAGCTCGAGCGCCGTCGACGCGACGACGACGAGGATCCCGAGACGCAACCAGGCCCGCACCCGGGGAACGCTAGTCCCCGGGGTGCGGGCCCGGTGCGCCGGAGGGTCCGGCGGTGGGTCGTGTGCGGTGTCGTACCAGTGCCGGGGGGTGCTCAGGCGAAGAGCGCGTCCAGCGAGACCAGCTCGACGGCCCCGACCGCGTAGCGGGCCAGGATGACCTCGGCCACCTCGTCCGAGACGCCCAGCGGCTCGGCGACCGCGACGGCGCCGGCCTCGTAGGCCAGCTCCTTCACCCGGTCGGGCAGGAAGCCCGGCGCGAGCATCAGCTGACCGACCGCGATGTTGCGGCGACCGTCGGCGCGGTGCGCCCGCACGGCCTCGCCCGCCGCGGGCGGGGCGCTCGACGCGAACGCCGCGATGGTCGGCAGCTTGTGGTGCGCGCCCCAGGCGCGGGCGGCCCGGGCGATGGTGGCGTTCGCGACCGCGTCGGACGAGCCAGCGCCCGCGAGCACCAGGGCGTCGAGCTCGCGCACCCGGTTCTCGCGCAGCACCTCGCGCAGCCGACGGTCGAGCACGTGGAAGAACGCGTTCTCGATGCCGAGGACGTCGGTCACCTCGATCTGCAGCCCCTCGTGACGGGAGCGGGCCGCCTTCGCGGCCTCCGGCACGTCGACCTTGGCGTGGTAGGCCTCGGTGAGCAGCAGGGGGACGAGGACGATCTCGCTGTGACCCTCGGCGACCAGACGGTCGACGACGGCGTCGAGGTCGGGCTCGGAGTGGTCGAGGAACGCGGTGGCCACCCGGAGGTCGGGACGCATGCACGCCACGCGCTCCGTCAGGGCAGTGATGGTCTCGGCGGATCGCGGGTCGCGGCTGCCGTGCGCCAGGGCGATCAACGCTGGTGCAGTCATGCTGTCCTCCTTCCAGAGGGGTCGGTGGTGCTGGTGTGGGTGGGGGAGAGAAGTCCGATGAAGCCGAGCCGGAAGGCGCGCAGACAGCTGCGGCACTCCCACTCGCCGTGGGTCTCGCCGTGCGGACGCAGGTCCTCGTCGGCGCAGTACGGGCAGTGGAACGGTGTCGCCCTCATCGCAGGACCTCCGGAGGAAGGGCACGGTACGAAGGTCCTGCGATGAATGCTTGATCGTTCGTTCGCTGGCGCTCGCTCATCGCAGGACCTCCTCGTCGGCGCGGGCGACCCAGTGCGCGAAGGACTCGTCGGCGTCGCGCTGCTCCAGGAACGTGCGCGAGAGCTTCTCGACGTAGTCGGGCAGCTGCTCGCCGGTCACCTTGTGGGCGCGGAGCTTGCGGCCGAACCCGGCCCCGAGCCCGAGGGCACCGCCGAGGTGCACCTGGAAGCCCTCCACCTGGTTGCCGTCCTCGTCGAGCACGAGCTGGCCCTTGAGGCCGATGTCGGCCGTCTGGATGCGGGCGCACGAGTTCGGGCAGCCGTTCACGTTGACCGTGATCGGGGTGTCGAGCTCGGGCACGCGCTTCTCCAGCTCACCGATGAGGTCGGCCGCGCGGGCCTTCGTCTCGACGATGGCGAGCTTGCAGTACTCGATGCCGGTGCAGGCCATCGTGTTGCGGCGCCACTGCGACGGCCGCGCGTGCAGGCCCAGCTCGGCCAGCGCCTCGACGAGCGACTCGACGCGGTCCTCCTCGACGTCGAGCACGACGAGCTTCTGCATGGGCGTGGTGGCGACGCGGTCGGAGCCGTGCGCCTCGACGACGTCGGCCACCTGGTTCAGCAGCGTGCCGGAGATGCGACCGACCGTCGCGGCGACGCCCACGTAGTAGCGGCCGTCCTTCTGGCGGTGCACGCCCACGTGGTCGACGGGCGTCGCCGGCACCTCGGGCGCGTCGAGGTCGACGAGGGTGCGCTCGAGGTATTCGGTCTCCAGCACCTCGCGGAACTTCTCGATGCCCCAGTCGGCCACGAGGAACTTGAGACGGGCGCGGGACCGGAGCCGGCGGTAGCCGTAGTCGCGGAAGATGCTGACGACGCCCTCCCACACCTCGGGCACCTCGTCGATCGGCACCCAGACCCCGACCCGCTGGGCGAGCATCGGGTTGGTGGACAGCCCGCCGCCGACCCACAGGTCGAAGCCGGGTCCGTGCTCGGGGTGCTCGGCGCCGATGAAGGCGATGTCGTTGATCTGCGGGACCACGTCGTGCCCGGGGTGTCCGCTCATCGCCGACTTGAACTTGCGCGGCAGGTTCGAGAAGGCGCGGTCGCCGATGTAGCGGCTCTCGACGGCCTCGATGGCCGGGCGGGCGTCGATGATCTCGTCGGCGCTGATGCCCGCGACGGGCGAGCCGAGGATGACGCGCGGGCAGTCGCCGCAGGCCTCCTGCGTCGACAGGCCGACGCCCTCGAGCCGCTCCCAGATCGTGGGCATGTCGCGCACGTCGATCCAGTGGTACTGGACGTTCTGGCGGTCGGTGAGGTCGGCGCTGTCGCGCGCGAACTCCACGGAGATGTCGGCGATGGTGCGCAGCTGCGCGAGGTCGAGCTGTCCGCCGTCGATCCGCACGCGGAGCATGAAGTAGCGGTCGTCGAGCTCCTCCGGCTCGAGCGTCGCGGTCTTGCCGCCGTCGATCCCGGCCTTGCGCTGCGTGTACAGGCCCCACCAGCGGAAGCGTCCACGCAGGTCGCCGGGGTCGATGCTGTCGAAGCCGCGGTGCGCGTAGATGTTCTCGATGCGGGCGCGCACGTTCAGCGGGTTGTCGTCCTTCTTGGACTGCTCGTTCGCGTTGAGCGGCTCGCGGTAGCCCAACGCCCACTGGCCCTCGCCGCGACGGCGGCGGGCCGGACGGGAGGGGGGCGTGGTGGTGCTCGACGTCATGGGAGTCCTCGGGGAGGACGCGCGACAGCCGGTCGGGGACGGACGGGCGTCGCGCGTCGCGGCAGGTGGGTGCGGGCGCGGTGGGTCAGCGACACGCCATGGTGCGCGCACGACCGAGGTCGACGTGGAGACGTCCCACGAGCCAGAGCGGGTGCGCGATCAGCATGCGGACAGTCTTGCCAGCCCGTGGACGCCTCACAACTGGAGATCTCACCATGTGGTCCGTGCGTCCACATGATGGGACGAGCGTGCCGAAACCGGTGCGAGCACGGCGGATCGCGTGACCGGGGTCACTCGGCGTGCGGCGACACCCACGAGACGACGAAGGTGCCCAGCAGGGCACCCAGCAGAGCGCCGACGGCCACCACCAGCGCCAGCGGCCACGCCACGACGCCCGCGGTCGCGAGGCCCAGGACGGCGGCGGGCTGGGCCGCGGCGGCCAGGCCGACCCCGAGCAGGCCG
>NZ_JAMXRU010000053.1 GCF_024124745.1 Aeromicrobium sp. CnD17-E | reverse complement strand
AGGACCTTCGCCGCTGCGGTGGCCAGCGACGCCTCGGTGGCGGCGTCGTCCGACGGCTCGCGCCAGGTGGCGTCGACGGCGCGGGCTGCGACCTCGAGCGCGGCCTCGGCGGCGCGCACCGCCACCTCGAGCTCGCCGTAGCGCTGCACCAGCAGCGGGTCGTCCTCCGGCCTGTCCACGCCGGCCTCGAACCACGGTCGCGACGACGTGCGTGTGAAGGCGGCGGCGTCGGTAAGCGCACCGCGTGCGATGCCGACGTCGATCGCGGCGTGCAGCAGCTGCGCGAACGCGCCGTAGCCGTACGGCCCGCTGATCGCGGTCGCCCGCGGTGCGACGTGGTCCAGCGGCACGCGGACCGCGTCGAGCCGGACCGTGCCGCTCGCGGTCGTGCGTTGGCCGAGCGCGTCCCAGTCGTCGATCACGCCGACGCCTGGGGTGTCGGCGGGCAGGAACGCGATCCGGTCCTCGCCGTCGCGGTCGCGCGCGAGGACGGCGAGCCAGTCGGCCAGCACACTGCCCGTGGCGTAGAACTTCTCACCGTCGACCACCGCCCAGCCGTGGTCGTCGAAGCGGACCCGCGTGCTGATGTCGGTGACGGTCGCGCCGCCCCGCTCCGACTGCGCGTTGGCCACGCGGGCGCCCTGGAGGACGTCGGCGAACAGCCTGTCGCGCAGACCGGTCGACCCCGCCAGCTCGGCCAGCCGCAGGTACACGAAGTGGCTCTGCGGCACCTGCGCGACGTTGGGGTCGACCGTGGCCAGCAGACGCACCAGCTCGACGGCCTCGGCCGCCCCGCCGCCCGGCCCGCTGTGCGACGTCGGCACCGTGACCGCGAGGACGCCGAGCGACGACAGCAGGTCGACCTCGGCATGCGGCAGGGTGCGGTCGCGGTCGCGCTCGGCCGCGCCCGCGGCGATCGTGGGCAGGTGCTCGACGACCGACGCGACGAGGTCGGACGGCAGGGTGGCGCTCACGCGGCGAGCGGCTTCCGGGTCCAGCTGGAGCGGAAGTCCAGGCCGCTGCGCTGGAACAGCTGCGTGACGGGGCAGCGACGCTCCAGCTCGCTCACGAACCGGTCGAACGTGGCCTCGTCGGCGTCGGTCTCGACCGTCGCGACGACGCTGACCGCGCTGAAGTTCGCGTTGCCCTCGGCGCCGCCGACGAACACCGACGGGTCGAGGTCGCCCTGGGCGTGGAAGGTGAACGCGCCGAGCGCGATGTCGAGGTCCTTCGCGACCAGGGTGGCGGTGATCTGGTTGCACGACGTCAGGGCGCCGAGCGTGTACGCGAGCGGGCTCGGGGCGGCGTCGGCGCCGCCGAACGCCGGGTAGGTGTCGGCATGGAAGACGTGGCCGTCCTCACCGCCGACGGTCACCTTCTGCGCCACGCCGGTGCCGGTGCTGTCGACGACGAACGGGACGAGGGTGGTGGTGCTCATGTGGGGTCCTCTCGGTGTGTGGGTCTCCACGATGCGCCGTGCGGAGCCGGTCGCGGGTGGTGTGTCGATGGTCGGGCAGGTCTGCAGGGTGCGGTCGGTCGTGGTACTCCGCGCGGGCGCCGGAAGCACGAGGAGGGCGGGCAGCCGGTGCGTGACCGGCCACCCGCCCTCGGCTCATCGACCGCCGACGCGCTGCGTCGTGCGGGTCACGTGTACCAGCTGGGCTCGGGGATCTTGCCGAGCAGCGCGTACTCGCCGACCTCGCGACGCTTGTAGGCGACGGGGTCGTGGAGGGTGTGGGTGCGGGCGTTGCGCCAGTACAGGTCGAGCCCGACCTTGTTGCTCGACGCCCGCGCGCCCGTCAGCTCGTAGATCTTCGTGCCGACCTCGAGCGCGATGTCGGTGGCGAGCTGCTTGACGGCCGCCACCCGCACGGCGACCGTGCCGCGAGCCTCGGGCGTCAGGTCCTCGCGGGGGGCGTGGAGCAGGGCCGAGATCTCGCGGCCGACGTCGTCGGCGAGCGCCTCGGCCGCCCACAGCTGCGACTGCAGCCGTCCGTACCCCTCGAGGATGTACCACTCCTCGGACGCGCTGGCCTTGTCGTCGCCGCCGTAGGGCCAGGGTCGCGTGGTGGAGCGGGTGTAGGCGGTGCCGGCCTTGAGGCCCCCGCGGGCGATGCCGAGGTAGAAGTTGCTGAAGACGAGCTGGATCGTGGGCAGGTTGAGGGTGCCGTAGACGAGCTCGACCTGCTCCTTGTCGACGTAGCCGGCCGCGGCCGACCACGGCACGCGCACGTCGGTGATGGTGACGCCGCCGGACTCGGTGAGCCGCTGGCCGAGGTTGTCCCAGTCGTCGTGGAAGACGATGCCGGGCTGCTGGCTCGGGACGATCGCGAAGATGTGCTTGTCGCTGCCCTCCAGCACGCCCTCGAGGACGGTGAGGTCGCTGACCTTCGAGCCGGTGGAGAACGACTTGCGACCGGTGAAGACGATCTCGTCGCCCTCGTCGCGGATGGTGAGGTCGTTGTCGCGGGGGTTGACCGCGCCGCCGAAGAACAGGTTGCCGGTCGTGTAGAGCTCCTCCACGGCGGCGATCTGCTCGGGCGTGCCGACCAGGCGCACGGCCCAGGCCCACAGGTAGTGGTAGGCCAGGAGCTGGCCGATCGAGCCGTCGCCGGACGCGACCTCGCGCACGACCTGGTAGGCCAGGTCCCACGTCTGGCCGGCGCCGCCGTGCTCGACGGGACCGAGCAGGGTGACGAGGCCGGCGTCCTTCAGGAGCTGCACCTCGGCGGTGGGCACGGCCTGGGCGCGGTCGCGCTCGACGGCGTCGGCGGCCAGGATGCCGGCGACGTCGGAGGCACGCTCGAGCCAGCCGGCGGGGGTGGACGGTCGGGGCTCGTCGGCCCACGGGGACGACTGCACGGCGTCCCGGACGGTCAGGTGGTCGGTGATGGACATAGGGTTGCTCCGTTCCTTGCGCTAGTGGGGAATGCCGCCCGCCGGGGTCTCGCCACCCCGGCGGGCACCCGACCGACGCCCGAGCGGGCGCGGTCGGGGGTCTGGTGTCAGGCGGTCGTCAGGGCGTCCTCGCCCAGCTCGCCGGCCTCGACCGCCTGCGTCTCGAGCTCGCGGACGATCGGCAGCACCTTCTCGCCGAAGTACGCGATGTCCTCGAGGTAGTGCAGGAAGCCGAGCAGGAACAGGTCGACGCCGCGCTTCTTGAACTCGACGATGCGCGTGGCCACCTGCTCGGGCGTGCCGATGAGGCCCGTGCGGAATCCGTCGTTGTACTGGACGAGGTCGCGGAAGGTCGAGTCCGCCCACATGCCCTTGCCGTCGCCCGTGCTGCTGCCGGCCTGCTGGACGGCCTGGCGGAAGCCTTCGACGGCCTCGGGGTTCGCCTTGGCGATGATCTCCTCGAGCACGTCGCGCGCCTCGGACTCGGTGTCGCGGGCGACGACGAAGCCGTTCAGGCCGAACTTGACCTGGCCCTCGCGGTTGACGAGCGCGGCGTTCTGGTTGACCTCGAGGTACTGCTCGGTGAAGCCGTCGAGGTCCTTGCCGTTGGAGAAGTACCAGTCGGCGACGGTGCCGCCGTTGCGGCGGGCCGCGGTGGAGTTGCCGCCCTGGAAGATCTCGGGGTGCGGGCGGCCGGGCACGTCGACCGGTCCGGGCTTCAGCGTGAAGTCGTGGATGCGGTAGAAGTCGCCGCGGTGCTCGAACCCGACCCCCTTCTCCTGCGCGGTCCAGAGGCCGCGGAGCACGCGGATGAACTCCTCGCTGCGGCGGTAGCGCTCGTCGTGCTCGAGCCACGGCTCGCCGAGGCCCGTGAACTCGTCCTTGAACCAGCCCGACACGACGTTGACGGCGGCGCGTCCGCCCGAGATGTGGTCGGCGGTGATGATCCACTTCGCGAGCACGGCCGGGTGCCAGAGTCCGGGGTGGACGGCGGCGATGACCTTGAGCTTCTCGGTCTGGGTGAGCAGGCCGAGGCTGAAGCTCGTCGACTCGTGCTGCTGGTCGGCGCCGTAGGAGGCGGTGTAGCGGACCTGGCTGAGCGCGTACTCGAAGCCGACCTGCTCGGCGAGCTGCGCGACCTTCACGTTGAAGTCGTAGCTCCAGTCGGTGCGCTGCTCGATGGTGCTGGTGACGAGTCCGCCGGAGACGTTGGGGACCCAGTAGGCGAACTTGAGGGGATCGGTGCTGATGGGCATGACGATGCAGCCCCTTCCTGGTGTGTGAGTGACGGAGTCAGGAGGTGGTGGACGGTGTGCGTGGAGGTGTCAGGTGGTCGTCAGGCGCGACATCGGCGGGCGACGCGTGACGTGGTCATCAGAACGCCTGGTGGGTGCCGAAGCTGCGCTGCCAGTAGACGAGCGGGCGCTGGGTGCCCGTCTCGGCGCGCACGACCGTGCCCAGCACGAGGACGTGGTCGCCGGCCGGCACGGTGCTGGTGACGTCGGCGAGGACCCACGCGTGCACGTCGTCGAGGCGAGGTGCGCCGTCGTCGCTCCAGCCGAGGTCGGCGAAGCGGTCGTGAAGCTTGGTCGAGAATCGTAGCGCCACCTGGTCCTGGTGGGCGGCAAGCACGTTGATGCCGAACCGTCCGCCGCGCTGCAGCCGGGCGAGCAGGCTCGACGTGCGGGCCAGCGAGATGGCGACCATCGGCGGGTCCATCGAGAGCGACATGACACCGCTCAGGGTCGTGCCGTGCGGTCGGCCGCCGTCGGACGTGGTCACCACCGTCAGTCCGGTGGCGAAGTTCGCCATGGCGCCGCGCAGTGCGGCCTCGAGGGTGGTGTCGTCGACGGACACGGCCATCTGGTCCTCCCGATCGGTGGTGGTGATGAGTCCACGGTGGACCCCGCGAGGCCGTTTGCGGGGCCTGCTCACCAGGTGGGACGACCAGCGCGCGGAGGTCGCGCGGTGGTACCACGGACCACCGCTCGACGACCGGCGCCGCCTGCGGGGTCGGGCTAGCGTGACGGCATGGCTGAGCTGACGATCGACGGTCCCGACGGCCCCATCGAGGCGTGGGTGGCGACGCCCCCGGACGGGGGACCCGCCCCGGGCGTCCTCCTCGTCATGGACGCGATCGGGCTGCGCCCACAGATCCGCGCGATGGCCGACCGGTTCGCGTCGTGGGGCTACGTGGTGCTCGCGCCGAACGTCTTCCACCGCTCGGGGACCGCTGCCGAGACGTCGCCGACCACCGACCTGCGCGAGCCCGGCGCGCGGGAGGCGTTCTTCGAGTCCGTCGGCCCACGGATGGCGGCCCTGACGCCCGAGCTGTCGCGGCAGGACACGGCCCTGTACCTCGACGTGCTGCAGGGTCGCGACGACGTGGCCGACGGGCCTGTGGGCGTGGTCGGCTACTGCATGGGCGTGCGGATCGCGCTGCGCGCGGCGGGCGACCACCCGGGGCGCGTGGTCGCGGTGGGCGGTTTCCACGGGGGCGGGCTCGTGACCGACCAGCCCGACAGCCCGCACCTTGGCCTGACGACGGCGACCGCGCGGGTGCTGCTGCGCCACGCCGACGGCGACGCGTCGATGCCGCGGGAGCACCAGCGGGTGATCGCGGAGACGGCGGCCGAGCACGGAGTGGCCCTCGACCAGGGCGTCTACCCGGGCGCACCGCACGGCTACTCGATGGCCGACACGTCGATGTACGACGAGCAGGCCGCCGAGCGTCACACGACCGAGCTGCGCGAGCTGCTCGACTCCACCCTCCGCTGACCCCCTCCCGCCCACCCATTCCGCTGAGCGTGACGTCTGCGGGCCATCCAGGCCCCGAACGGCCCGCGAACGTCACGCTCAGCGGGGGAGGGGAGGGATGGTCGCGGACGTAACGTCCGCGACATCGGCGCGCACTAGCGTCTGCCCCGACGTCGGGGAGGCCGGCGCACCGACGGAGGAGGTTCGACGTGGCACGCCCGTTCACCGGTGGACCCCGTCGCCGCTCGGCGTTCACGGCACGGCTCGAGAACACGTCGGTCGAGGGGTCGCAGCCGCGCGTCCTCGACGACATGCGAGCCGCGATCCTGGCCGGTGTCGAGCCGCCCGGCACGCTGATCCCCATCGACGCGGTCGCGGCGTTCTTCGGCGTCAGCCAGATCCCGGTGCGCGAGGCGCTCAAGATCCTGCTGGGCGAGGGGCTCGTCGAGCACGTGCCGCACGTCGGCTACAGCGTCGCGAAGCTCAGCTACCGGGAGTTCCGCGAGCTGTACGAGGTGCGACTCGCGCTCGAGAAGGCGGCGCTGGTCGCTGCCGTCGACCGGGCCGGACCCGACGACGTCGAGGCGGCCCGGGCGGCGCTGCTGGAGACGAGCGCCGCGCTCGACGCCGGCGACGACCGCGGCTACCACGAGGCGACGCGCCGGTTCCACCTCAGCCTGATCGCGCCGTCGGGCATGCAGCGTCTGCTACGGATGTACGAGTCGGCGTGGAACCTGACCGAGCCGGTGCGACCCATGACCCACGTCGGGCCCGCGCAGCGCTCGGCGTTCGCGCACGACCACGACGCGATGCTCGAGGCGTTCGAGTCCCGTGACGCCACCGCCCTCGTCGCGCTCTCGGTGGAGCACTACGACCACCTCCTCGACGGCATCGAGGTGCTGAGCGACGACCACGACGTCTTCCGCGAGGCCTGAGCGCCGCGTCCTATAGGACTCCCGTGACGCAAGGTTCACCCGCGGAGTCGAGGGGTCGAAACACCGCGTTCATAGCGTCGGGTGCAGTCCGAGCCCGACGAGGAGACACCCCCCATGCCACAGCCCCACGGCGCCCTGCCGAACGACATCGTGGAAGCCGCCGGCTACCCACCCGGAGCCGGTCGACCGCGCCGCGCGTACGACCCTCGCCTCACCAACGAGGACCTCGCTCCGCTGGAGAAGCAGACCTGGACGTCGTACAACATCTTCGCCTTCTGGATGTCCGACGTGCACAGCGTCGGCGGGTACGTGACGGCCGGCAGCCTGTTCATGCTCGGCCTGACGACGTGGCAGGTCTTCGTGGCGCTCATCGTCGGCATCTGCATCGTGCAGGTGCTCGCGAACCTGGTCGCGAAGCCCAGCCAGATCGCCGGCGTGCCGTACCCGGTGATCAGCCGCGCGTCGTTCGGCGTGCTGGGCGCGAACATCCCCGCGATCATCCGCGGACTCATCGCGGTGGCCTGGTACGGCGTGCAGACGTTCCTGGCCGCCGGGTCGCTGTCGATCGTGCTGCTGAAGGTGTGGCCCGGGCTCGCGAACATCGCGACCGACGACACGTCGTTCCTCGGCCTGAGCTACCTCGGCTACATCTCCTTCGCGATCCTGTGGGTCGCGCAGGCCGCCGTGTTCTGGCGGGGCATGGAGTCGATCCGGAAGTTCATCGACTTCTGCGGTCCCGCCGTCTACGTCGTCATGGTCGTGCTGTGCGGCTACATGCTGTGGCGCGCAGGCTTCGACATCGACCTCAACCTCGCCGACCACGCCGTGTCCGGCTGGGCCGCCGTCGGGGCGATGTGCTCGGCGATCGCGCTCGTCGTGTCCTACTTCTCCGGACCGACGCTGAACTTCGGCGACTTCTCGCGCTACGGCAGCAGCTACGAGGCCGTCAAGCGCGGCAACTTCCTGGGCCTCCCGGTGAACTTCACGTTCTTCGCGCTGCTGGTGGTGCTGACCGCAGCCGCGACGGTGCCCGTGTTCGGCGAGCTGATCACCGACCCGGTGCACACGGTGGAGCGCATCGACACCTGGACGGCGGTGCTGCTCGGCGGGCTGACGTTCGTGATCGCGACGGTCGGCATCAACATCGTGGCGAACTTCATCTCCCCGGCGTTCGACTTCTCCAACGTCGCGCCGCAGCGGATCAGCTGGCGCATGGGCGGCATGATCGCCGCGGCCGGCTCGGTGCTGCTGACGCCCTGGAACTGGTACGACAACCCCGAGGCGATCTTCTGGACGCTGGGCATGCTGGGCGCCCTGATCGGCCCGCTCTACGGCATCCTCATCGCCGACTACTACGTGGTGCGCCAGCAGAGGATCGTGGTCGACGACCTGTTCACGATGGAGGAGGACGGCGAGTACCACTACGTCCGCGGCTACAACCCGGCCGCCGTGCAGACGGTGGTGGTGACCGGTGTCGTCGCCGTGCTGAGCGTCGTGGTCCCGAAGCTGTCGGGCGTGCTGCCCGCGCTGCCCGACTACTCGTTCTTCGTCGGCGCGATCCTCTCCGCGGCGCTCTACGTGGTGCTCGCCCGCCGGCAGGGGATCGGGCCGAGCACGAGCGCGGCGGAGTCGACGCCGATCAGTGCAGGGGCCGCCTGAGCATGCACATCCGTGTCATCAACCCGAACACCACCGCGTCGATGACCACGGCGATCGGGGCCTGCGCCAGTGCCGTCGCAGGCCCCGACGTCGTCGTGGAGGCCGTCAGCCCGGTCTTCGGCCCGGAGTCGATCGAGTCGCACGTGGACGAGGCGCTGGCGGTACCCGGTGTGCTGGCGCGGGTGGCCGAGGGCGAGGAGGCCGGCGTCGACGGCTACGTCGTCGCCTGCTTCGGCGACCCGGGCGTGCAGGCGGCGCGCGAGCTGGCGCGAGGGCCCGTGGTCGGCATCGCCGAGGCCGGGATGCGCGCCGCGACCTACCTCGGACGTCGGTTCAGTGTCGTGACCACGCTGCAGCGCACGGTGCCGGGCATCGAGGCGCTGACCAGGTCGTACGGCCTCGCCGACCACTGCGGCGGGGTGCACGCCACCGAGATCGGCGTGGTCGACCTTGAGCGCGACCCGCACGCCCGAGAGCGGACGCTCGAGCTCGCCCGCGTCGCCCTGACGGCCGACGGCTCCGACGTGCTGGTCCTCGGCTGTGCCGGGATGACCGACTTCGCGGCGTGGCTGGGCGACGAGCTGGGCGTCCCGGTCGTCGACGGTGTCGCCGCCGCCACGACCACTGTGGTCGGGCTGGTGGCGATGGGCCTCGGCACGAGCAAGGCGGGCGAGTTCGCGGCGCCCCGCGCGAAGCGGGTGAGCGGCTCGTGGGCCGACGTCGACCTCAGGCTGCCTGCGCCCTGAGCGCGGCGACGGTGTCGTCGGTGCAGGTGTCCCAGAACCCGCCGACAGCGTCCTCCACGTGCGCGAAGGAGTCGGCGGCGAAGAGTCGGTCCTGGTAGTGGGTGATGTCGTAGTCGGTGGTACCCATGGTGACGACGTCGAGCGGCTCGATCGTCATGGTACGGAACTCCTCGATCTCGCCGGGGCTCGACAGGATGCCCGCGCCGTAGGCCTTGAGACCGTCGGGCTCGTGCACGACGCCGAACTCGAGCGTGAACCAGAAGACGCGGCTGACGAACTCGAGCGCCTCGGTGGTCTCGACCCGGCGCGCGGCCCTGCCGGCGGCCTCGTACAGGCGGGTGAAGCGCGGGTCGGCGAGCGTGTTGCCGTGGCCGACGACCTCGTGGAGCACGTCGGGCTCGGGCGTGTAGAGGGGCACGGAGTGGTGGCGCACGTACTGGGTGGCCCAGAAGCCGTGGTCGGCGAGCGCGCCGTAGAACTCGCGCAGCGGGACGAGGCCGGCGGCGGGCCGGTAGCGGAACCCGGTGAGCGGCTCGAGCCGGTCCGACAGCTCCTCCAGCTGCGGCACGCGGTCGAGGGGGAGGTCGAGCGCGGCCTTGCCGTCGAGGAACTCGCGGCAGGCGTAGGTCTCGTGCTTGGTCTGCAGGTCCTCGCTGACGACGCGCCAGACCTCGTGCTCCGCATCGGTGTACGGCGCCTCGGGCGCGGGCTCGCCCGGCTCCCACCGGTGCGCCAGTGTGGCGAGCAGGTCGCGTCGCGCGCGGTACTCGGGGTCGTGCAGACCGGGGTGGTCGGCGCCCAGCTCGACGGTGACGGCACCGTCGGCCGTCGTCGTGACGGGGGCGTAAGACTGGCCTTCCTCGAACACGGGTCCTCCTGTCCGCGGCCGACCGGGTGGGGTCGCCCGCCGTGGGTGGGGTCGCGCCGGGGTGGGGCGCCAGGTCGACCGGGATGAGGTGTGTCGCCGGTCACATCCATCCAACCACGTCTCCCTCACGGGCAGAAGTGAACGGGGGCTGCCGAGGCTTCGCGCAGAGTCGTCCCGAAGTTCACTCAGGAAAATCTCAACAAAACCTGCGCACGACCTCTCCGCTGTGGTCTGATATGTCCCGTTCTCACCGAGGACTCGGCCTCGCGGAGATGCTCCACCGTTGACCGGCAGCTCCAGGCTGTCGGCGACGGCCACCCGACATGGGGTCCAGGATGCGTCGACGTTCCATCCGTGCAGGTGTCATGGCTTCGGCCGCCGCCACGATCGCCGGGGTGCTCACCGGGCTCCCGATCACCGTCGCCGACGCCGAGACGGCAGGCGACGACTACGTGCGAGCGGAGTCCGAGCCCAACAAGAACACCTCGAAAGGATCGTCGTCCGACGTCGCGGCAGCGCTTGCGAAGGCCGAGGAGACGGACGAGCCCGCGGAGGTCGTCTCGCAGCGCGAAGTCGACAGCCAGGTCTTCGCCAACCCGGACGGGACGATCACGCGCGAGACCGCGCAGGGTCCGATCTTCGCGGACAAGGGCGGGACGTTGACCCCGATCGACCCCGACCTCGAGCCGTCGGGCTCGCGGCTCGAGCCGAAGGTGGTCAGCCAGGACACGTCGTTCTCCGCGACCGGAGACGGAGTCACGGCGCAGGTGGAGAGCGAGGCCAACCAGAAGATCTCGCTGACGTCACTGGCCGACCTCGGCACGCCGGAGGTGGACGGTGGCGTCGCCACCTATCCGGTGACCGGGAACGACGACGAGTCGGTGCGCGTCTCCACGACGGCGTCGGGGTTCGCGACCCACGTCCTCCTGGCGAGCAAGCCGGAGACCACGCCCGTCTACCGGTTCCGTGTCGACGCGCCTGGTCTGGACGTGTCGATCGACGGGCGTCAGCTGACCTTCAGGTCCGGCAACGACGTCGTGGCGCAGTCGAAGCCGCTGAACATGTGGGACGCCGACGTCGACGCGGCGGGGGCTCCCGAGTTCCCGGTGCCGGTTTCCGCGACGCTCGTCGACCAGGACGGTATGAAGGTCCTGGAGCTCCGACCGTCGATGGAGTGGCTCAGCGCCGCGGAGCGCCGCTACCCGGTGACGGTGGATCCGGACATCGGCCTCCAGGACACGTACGACGTGCAGAGCGACACCTACGTGTTCAGCGACCAGGCGAGCGGCGACGAGCGCGGCTCCGACGTCAACCTCCGCGTGGGTTCTTCCGGCAGCAACCGCAAGTTCCGGTCGATCGTGTACCTGCGGTACCAGCAGTTCGTCGGGTTCACGGTGACCGATGCGACGCTCGCGCTGCGGCAGTACCAGAACGGCGCCACCAACTGTCAGGCCAAGACGACCCACGGCTGGCCGATGAGTGGCGGCGACGTGTACGGGCCCAACTGGGACACTCAGCCGAGCTATTCGACTGACAGCCGTTTCCTCACGTCGCACACGTTCAACTTCGGCAGCGACTGCGGTGCTGGTACGGCGAACCTCGACGTCACACCATCATTCAATGCGTGGGCCGGCGGACAGCAGACGGGTGACGTGGACCCGTTCTCCCGGAACCGGCAGGCGATCGTCCTGGTGGCGCCGAACGAGACGGACACGACCCAGGAGAAGCGGTTCTGCTCGATCGACTGGGACTCCTCGTCCTTCCACTGCGGCGGCCCGAGCGTCATGCCGAGGATCTCGGTGACCTACGAGCCTGAGCTCGGTTCGCAGTCGTGGTACTCGATGACCGACCACACGCTCGACGACCGTTCGTCGCTGTCGATCAACAACCGCAGCGGCAACGCCGTGGTCAGCGCGCAGGACGCGACGGTCAAGGGCGTGGGTCAGGACCTGACCATCTCGCGCACCTACAACTCGATGACCCGTGTCACTGACACTGCGCTCGGCCGCGGATGGAACCTCGGTCTCGGCCCGGACGTCTGGATCGAGCGGACCCAGTCCGACTCCACGCTGCGGTACGACTACCACGGACCCTCCGGCACGGTGCTCGGCTCCTTCCTGCGCAAGAGCACCAGCGTGGGCGACGCGGACTACCGGCAGTTCCTGTCGCCGATCGGCGGCGTCGGAGCCGATCTGGAGCAGAACAGCGACGGCAGCCTGGTGCTGAAGTTCCGAAAGTCCCCGTTGAGGTACGAGTTCGCGAAGATGGTCGGAGGCAAGGCGTACCTGACCATGATCCGCGACCGGTCCGGCAACAGGATCGAGTTCACGTACGCGTCCGGAGGCAGCGGGCGACCGCAGCTGACGCAGATCAAGGACACTCGAGGGCGCACCTACACGGTGACCTATGCCAGCGGTCGACTCACGAAGATCACGCAGGACGACACCTCTGACGGGTCGACCCAGCGGGAGTGGAGCTACGGCTACGACAGCTCGGGCCAGCTCACCTCGTTCACCGACGCCACGGGCGCGCAGACGTCCTACGGGTACTCCGGTGGCTACCTGACGTCCATCACGGGGCCCGGAACCGCCTCGGAGCGCAGCGAGACGAGCATCGCCTACCGCACGAACCCCAAGCGCGGCGCCGTCGTGGGTGAGACGACCTCGGTCTCCTACCGTCAGGGGAACGAGGCTGCGGCTGATCGCCCGACCTTCAGCTGGGACTACACCGACACGCGGCCGGACGGATGCCCGACAGAGTCCAGGACCTACACCAAGGTCACGGACCCCAACCAGAACGTGACCACGTACTGCTTCGCGCCGCGCGGCCTCTCCGGAGCGAAGAAGAAGGTGTGGGTGAAGGACGCCGAGGGCAACACGCGGTCGATGGACTACACCGCCGACAACGGTCCGTCCGCCGTCACCGACGGGATGGGCGCGACCACGACGTCGACCTACACGTCGACCGACGGTCAGTTCAGCGACCGACTCACCAAGATCACGCAGCCGCAGAACACCGGCAGCGGTAACGATCTCTCGACGGGCTTGGGGTACACGGGGAGCAGCGGGGAGAACGCCTACCTCCCGACGACGGCGCGGGAGTCGAGCAACGACTGCAACCGCTACAGCTACGACGCCAAGGGGCGCACCACCGCCTCGTACAACGGGATCACCCTCAACGATCAAGGAGCATGCAACGGGCAGTCGACCCGTCAGGCGGAGTTCCACCGCGACTACGACGATGCGACCGGGAACGTGACGGCCAGCTGGGACGGCAACGCACCTGCCAGTCCGACAAATGCTGACAAGACGCTCTACAGCTACTGGCAGAGTGGCCAGACCGGCTACGTGACCGGCACGACGAACCTGCTCAAGGAGGTCCGGAAGCCCGGCGGTAGCTGCGACTCGCCCCGGAAGTGGTGCACCTCCTACACCTACGACGGTTGGGGACGTATCGCGACCATGACCGATGGTCGTGGCAAGGTCACGCGCTACGAGTACGACAAGAACGACCGCCAGCTCGGTGTCTTCTATGACGGCACGGCGCCGAGCGCGTGCACCGGCTCTTCTGCGACGTGCCTGCGCTACACCTACGACGCCGCGGGCAACGTGCGGACCAGGTCGAACGGCCTGGAGCAGACCACGATGACGTACGACCGGATGAACCGGCTCGTCGAACAGAGGATGCCCACCGGCACGGTCGGCGTCGTGGACAAGGTGTCGATGGGCTACGACGGAGTCGGCAACATGACCTCCTACAACCAGGAGATCGGTGGTGGCGGCGCGCAGATGGTCACCTACACCTACGACAAGGCCAACGCCCCCAAGACGGTGACGGAGAACAACGAGACCGTCACCATCACGACGGACAAGAACGGCCGCACCGACAACGTCATCTTCCCCAGCCCCACGGGCGGTGTGGGAGTGAAGCTCGACTACGACTTCGCCAAGAACGGGCAGCCAGCGGCGCTGAAGATGAACTACGCAGCGGGTAACGAGACCGGGCGTATCAACTACAGCTACCGGATCGACGGGTCGACCAACGACTCGTCGCAGCTGCAGGAGCGCGACGTCGTGACGTCGTCCTTCGCCGACCAGCGCGGGACGGTCACGTACAAATACAAGTACCAGCGGCTGGAGAGCGCTGACGACACCAACGGGCCCAGCTACGCCTACACCTACGACAGGATCGGGAATCTGCGGCAGGAGGTCGCGGGGGCCACGACGACGAACTTCGGGTACAACCGTGCCGGGATGCTCTGCTGGAAGGGTTCGGCCACCGGAGTCACGTCTGCTCCGGACGAGACTGGCCAGGCGTGCTCACCGACTCCGTCGGGCAACACGGAGTTCAGGAACGATGCTGCTGGCAACAGTCAGGGCAGCACCAGTGATCCCTACGTGGTGAACGAGCGCAGCCAGGTGGCCACGGTCGATGGCAGGAACCAGACGTACCTGGACCAGGGCAACGACCTGCGTCGTGACAATGGTGCGGTGCGCAATGTCGAGTCGAGCCTGGGTGTGACCGCGCAGCGCTCTGGGTCGGCCACGACGTTCTTCCTGCGCGACCCGAACGGCACGATCCTGTCCTCGCGCACCGGCAGCACGCGGGTGAACTACGTGAGCGAGGCCTCCGGGCACGTGGTGTGGCTGGTGGCTCCGGACGGGACGCAGGTGGGCGGCTACAAGTACGCCCCGTACGGCAAGACCGCTGCCTACGGGGCTGCTGCGCAGACCAACCGGTTCCGCTGGTTGGGCGCGCAGCAGAACGTCACCAGCTCCGGGACGGACGGGCACTATAAGCTCGGCGCGCGGTACTACGACCTGCAGGGCCACTTCACCCAGCCCGACCCGGTCTCGGGTGGGATGAGCGACCCGCGGACCCTGACCGGCTACAACTATGCGGGCGGGGATCCGATCAACGAAGCGGACAAGTCCGGTTACTCGTTCGATGACTGGGTTGACAAGGGCCTGAAGTGGGGCGGACGCATCAGTGATGCCGTGAGTGTGGGGACGGACTGCCTCAGTGGCGATCGAAGTCTGGGTAACTGCGCCGCGACCGTCTCGGGCATCGGGTCGGCTTTCGTGGCCGGTGCCGGATGTCTTGCACTCGTCGGTGGTAGCATCTGTGCGCTCGCGGGCGTTGCTGGTGCGGCCTTTGGCTACAACGGGACGCGTGCCTTTCAGATCGCGGCGGGAGCTGAGTGATTCGTGAACGTCGGGATACTTATCGCCCTGATCTTTGTCCTCACCTACCTATACGTCTCGTGGGACTATGGTCGGACCGGTCGGCGTGGACAGATCAGGGTTCTGATGCTTGGAATTCTTGGGGTCGGTCTGGTGTCGTTCTTGACGATGACGGTGGTGTCGATCCTGAGTCGGGAGGACGCAGGCGCTGTTGTGGGGACCCTCGTCAGCATCGGCATCGTTGTAGAAATGTGGCGAGTGGCGAACACTTGGTAGGAACGATGGAACACGCTGCTGTGAGTCAGGGCAACGACCTGCGTCGAGATTAGGGCGTGGTGCGCAACATTGAGTCGAGCCTGGGTGTGACCGCGCAGCGCTCGGGGTCGGCCACGACGTTCTTCCTGCGCGACCCGAACGGCACGATCCTGTCCTCGCGCACCGGCAGCACGCGGGTGAACTACGTGAGTGAGGCGTCCGGGCACGTGGTGTGGCTGGTGGCTCCGGACGGGACGCAGGTGGGCGGCTACAAGTACGCCCCGTACGGCAAGACCGCCACCTACGGGTCTGCTGCGCAGACCAACCGGTTCCGCTGGCTGGGCGCGCAGCAGAACATCAGCAGCTCCGGGACGGACGGGCACTACAAGCTCGGCGCCCGGTACTACGACCTGCAGGGCCACTTCACCCAGCCCGACCCGCTCTCGGGTGGGATGAGCGACCCGCGGACCCTGACCGGCTACAACTACGCTGGTGGGGATCCTATTAATCAAGCCGATATCAACGGACGTTTTTTTGACGAGCTTACTCAGGCCTACAAGGGATTCGGTGCACTGACGGACTCGTTCGACGTCTTCGCAATCGGGAAAGCGTTCATCCAAGGCGACTTCAAGGAGGGGGGCATCAGGCTCGGAGCCTTCGCTGTCACTTCTCTCGCCACCACGGCCTGCGGAGCTGGGATAGCCGCTTCTGGAGCAGTCAGCGGAGGTGCGGGAGGCTTGGCGGTGGCAGCAGGCTGTGGCACAGCCGGGGGCTACCTCGGGCATCTACACGAAGGTCAGTTGAGGTCGCAGACATCATGAATCAACGAACTCCGATCTATTACGGGTTCCTACTGGCGGCAGGTGCTGTTATGGGATGGTTCGGGGTGATCAGCGCCGTGCTTGCTCGCGAAATGGGCTACGCGGGCATCTTCAGTGCCCTGGCGATCACGATGACTGTGGTGACCGTCGCGTTCTTTCGACTCCGCTAGGTCGCTCCCGGCTGCGTTCCTGCCCGGTTGAGCTGTCACCGCTCGAGACGCAGCAGCACATCTGAACGTCGCGCTGGGCCCAGCAGATGCCTCTTCGGGGCATCCGGGTGGCACCTGCGGGTTCGCGACCCTCGGCGCCGCGGGTGGCGCAGGCGGCGTTGCTGCGAGAGCGTGGGCCGCAGGCGGCGACCTGACGTCACGAACTGACACGGCCGGCGTCGACCGAGTCATCGAGATCTGAGGGCACGTCATGCACTCGGCGAACAGAGCACTCGTGACGCTGTGGATGTACTCGGCGGCTTTCGTGACAGTCGTCCTGGCCCTCGCAGCTGTCTACCGAGTCAGCTGGCAGCTCGGCCTGCTGGCTGTCTTCATGGGTGTCTGCTTCCTTCCCAGGCGTCGGTTCGTGAGGCTTCTCGGCCAGTACTAGAGAGTGCTCGCCGGTATCACGTGTCTGCGCGGCCCCCGTCGGGTGCCAACGGGCCGTCGTCGCGATGCGCTTCTGGATGGGTGTTGCGTCGGTGTCGCAGGCCTCGTGTCCTGCTTCGACGCCGGACTTGCCTGAGCGTTTGGAGAGACATGGCCCGCGTCCAGAGGGATCCGCTACTCCCCGACGCTCCCGTCGAGCGCCTCGCGCAGGAGGTCGGCGTGGCCGTTGTGGCGGCAGTACTCCTCGACCATGTGGACGACGATCCAGCGCAGCGAGACCGGCTCGCCGGTGCGGCGGTCGGGGCGGGCGGCGAGGGTGTCGAGGCCGTCCGGCGCGGTGTCGAGGAGGGCGTCGGAGCGGGCGACCGCCGACTCCCACAGGTCGCGGAGGTCAGCGGGCTCGTCGTCGACGGCCGAGTGCCAGTCCCAGTCGGGGTCGTCGGCCCAGGGCGCGTCGTCCCACGGGGCGGTGGGCTCCGCGCCGGTGAGGACCACGCCGAACCACCAGTCCTCGACGTAGGCCAGGTGCTTGGTCATGCCGCCGAGCGTCATCGTCGACGGGGGAAGCGGCGTGTGCAGCTGGGCGTGGTCGAGGCCGCTCGTCTTGAGCGCGAACGTGCGCCGGTGGAAGTCGAGGAACCCGCGCAGCGTGTCGACCTCGCTGCCGGCCAACGGCGGCTCGGTGCGGCCGTGCTCGTCCGTCGTCATGCCCCACCCCAGCACGACGTCACGTGAAGGGGCAAGCCCGACCTCACCGTCGGAGAAGGCGTCGTAGCAACCCGGCGGGTCGGTCGGTCTCCGACGGGACCTCGTGGCCGGCGCACCACTGGTCGGCGGGGACCATGGCGCGCACCTGCGCCACGTGCTGGCCGCAGCCCGCCCAGGTGGTCTTCGAGCAGGTGGAGCAGGTGACAGGACGGCACATCGAGGGTTCTCCTTCGGATCAGACGGCGGGATCGGTGCTGGCGTCGTCGGGCGCGAACTCGCAGAACGCGGCATAGGCGCGAGGGCCGTGGATCGTGGCGGGTCCGCCGTGCATGAGGAACGTGACGCCGATGGCCTCGGCGGCCTGCTGGCGAGTGGCACCGGCACGTGCAGCCGCCTGGGCGTGCGAGGCGATGCAGCCGTCGCAGCCCTCGACCACGCCGATCGCAAGGGCGATGAGCTCCTTGGTGCGGACGTCGAGTGCTCCCTCGGCGAACGCCGCGCGATGCAGCTCCCCGAAGCCCGCGTAGACGTCAGGGACGGCGCGCCTCAGGGCGCGGTGCAGTGGCGAGAGCTCGTCGAGCACGGTCTTTCCGTGGGACATGTCAACCTCCTCCGTGATCCCCCCTGGGGGATACGGGAACCGTAGCACATCCCCCTGGGGGGTTACGCTCTCCACATGCATCTGGAGCCCGAGGAGACCAAGGCCGTCGCACTGCGCATGAAGCGCGCGCACGGCCATCTGGCCAGCGTCATCCGCATGCTGGAGGAGGGCGCTGAGTGCGAGGACGTCGTCACGCAGCTGGCTGCGGTCAGCAAGGCCATCAGTCGCAGCGGGTTCGCTCTCGTGAGCACCGGCATGCAGAAGTGCGTCACCGAGGGCGAGGAGGTGGACGTCGCCCGGCTGGAGAAGGTCTTCCTGTCGCTTGCCTGAGCCTCAGCCGAGCACGCGGTCGAGGTAGGGGTTGCTGAACGCACGCTGCGGGTCGAGCTCGTCGCGCACCGCCACGAAGTCGTCGAAACGGCTGTACCGCTGGCGGAGGTAGTCGGCGTCGAGCGTGTGCATCTTGCCCCAGTGCGGCCGCCCTTCGTGGGCCGTGAACACGTCCTGCGCGGCGCGGAAGTACGCGGTCGGGTCGAGCCGGTGGTACTGGTGCACGGCCACGTAGCAGTTGTCGCGCTCGTGGCCGGTCGACATCCACACGTCGTCGGCCGCGGTGAAGCGCACCTCGATCGGGAACGCGACCGTCTCGTCCCCCGCCGCGAACCACCGCTGCAGCCCGGCGATCACGTCGTGCAGCGCACCCCGCGGCATGGCGAACTCGGACTCGCAGAACCGCACCCGGCGCGGCGACACGAACACCTCGTGGGACTGGTCGACGTACTCGCGCGCCGACAGCGCCGAGCCGCTCACCTGGTTCACGCGCGGCACCGCCGACCGGAAGCGAGCCCCCACCCGGTTGACGACCTCGAACAGCCCGTTGCTCAGCAGCTCGTCGTCGACCAGGTGCCGCAGCCGGCCCACCGGCTGGCGCTCCGTCCCCTCCGGCACGCGGTTGTTGCGCTTCACCAGCGCCTTCTCCGTGTGCGGGAACCAGTAGAACTCGAAGTGGTCGTTCTCCTCGACCAGCTCGGGCAGCCGCTCGAGCACCTCCGGCAGCCGCATCGGCTCCTCGCGGGCGTGCAGCAGGAAGGCCGGCACGCACTGCAGCGTCAGCTCGGTGACGACCCCGAGCGCACCGAGCCCCACCCGGGCGGCACCGAACCAGGGGTGCCTCTCGTCGACCTCCACGACGTCGCCGTCGGAGGTCACCAGCTGCACGCCGACGACGGCCGCCGCGATGCCCTGCAGCCTCGCGCCGGTCCCGTGCGTGCCGGTCGACACCGCACCCGCGACGGACTGCGGGTCGACGTCGCCCAGGTTCGGCAGCGCCAGGCCGAGCGACTGCAGCAGCGGGTTCAGCCGGTGCAGCGACGTCCCCGCCTGCACGCGCACGCGCCTCGTCGCGGCGTCGTGCCACACGAGCGCGTCCATGCGGTCGAGGCGCAGCAGCACGCCCTCGGTGGCCGCGATCGGCGTGAAGGAGTGGCCCGCGCCGTAGGCCTTGACCGGCAGGCCCTCGGTCCGTGCCGCGTGCACGGCCTCGACCACCTCGGCCGTCGACGTCGGGTGCAGCACCCGCCGCGGGTGCGAGCGCACGTTGCCCGCCCAGTTGCGCCACAGCAGGCTCATCGTCCGCTCCCCGGCCTGCGCTCGCTCGTCGTGTCCGTCATCCGAAGTTCTTCCCCTCGCCACGGTAGGTCGGCACGGTCTCGGCGCGGCCGGCGTCGTCGACGAGCGTCACGGTGTCGAACCGCTCGCACATCTCTCCGGCCTTCGCGTGCCGGAACACCACGCGCTCGCCGACGCGCAGGTGCCGGGCCGCCTTGCCGCGCACGGGCGTCTGCACCTCGCCCACGCCCTCGGTGCCCACCAGCGACAGCCCCTCCGGCCAGACCGGCGTGGGCATGCGGTTGGCCTGCGCGGGCCCCGACGCGGTGTACCCGCCGGCGAAGCAGGTGGCCACGTCCTTGGCCGGCCGACGCACGACGTCGAGGACGATGTACGCGGCGGGTCGCGCCTCGAAGGCGTCGTAGCGGTCGAAGAGTGTCGGCGTGAACAGGCCCGAGCCGGCGGTCAGCTCGGTGACGGTCGGGTCGGCCCCGGTCACCTCGAGGCTGCCGGTGCCGCCGGCGTTCACGAGCTGGAGGTCCGCGTGCTGCGACACCGCCTCGACCACGGCGCGACGTCGGTGCGCGAGCTCCGTCGTCGACAGCCTCTTCACGACGCGCACGGCGGCGGAGGTGTCGGGCAGGCCGGCCACCTGCGCGTCGTAGAACATGACCCCGACGAGCTGGAAGCCGGGCCGCGCGGCGAGCCGGCGGGCCACGCCCGCCGCCTGGCGCGCGGTGTGCACGGGGGAGCGGCGCACACCCAGGTGCACGGGGTGGATGCCGAGGGCCCCTGGGCGCAGCGACGCGTCGACGTCGAGGCAGATCCGCAGGGTCGGGTGCGACCCGCCGACCACGCGCTGGATCGCGTCGAGCCCCTCCTCGGAGTCGACCATGAGCGTGATGGCCGACCGACGTCGCTCGCCGGCCTCCCCGGGCTCCGTGAGCGCGAGCAGCCCGGCGCGGTCGACGGTGGGGTACGCGAGGAGGACGTCGTCGGTGACGCCCTCGTCGACGAGCCAGCAGCTCTCCGCGAGCGAGTAGGTCATGACGCCGGCGAACCCGGGTCGGGCGAGCGTGCGCTCCAGCACCGACCGTACGCGCACCGACTTGCTCGCCACCCGCACGGGCACCCCGCCCGCCCGGCGGACGAGGTCGTCGGCGTTCGCCCAGAGTGCCGGCTCGTCGAGCACCGCGAGCGGCGCGGACCGGTCGGCGGTGGCCGACAGCAGACGCGGGAACGGTGCGCTCACGAGCCCCAGCATGGCACGGAGGTGGGGGTCAGCCGCCAGGTCGAGACGCCGGCCCGAGGTCGAACCACGTGGGCGCCGCGGCGACGAACTCCGCCGGCGGCAGCGCACCCACTCCGTCGGGCACGAGGGCCAGGAGCGGCACCCCCGTCACGCGGGGCAGGTCGTCGCGGTTGCACCGCTCCGCCAGGCCCGGATAGTCGGGCCACGAGCCCACGACCACGCCCCATGGCTCCAGGCCGCGGCCCCGCAGCGCCTCGACGGTGAGCGCCGTGTGGTTCAGCGTGCCGAGGCCGGCTCTCGCCACGACGACCACGTCGACGGTGACGTCGGACGGCGCGGCCTCGGTCAGCCCGACCGCGAGGTCGAGCAGCGTCCCGCCGTCGGTGTCGAGGCGGACGAGCAGCCCGCCCGCGCCCTCGACAAGCACGACGTCGTGGTCCGCCGCCAGCTCCAGCACGGCGCCCACGTGCTCCGACACCGGCGGGAGCGCCACCCCCTGACGACGCGCGGCGGTGTCGGGAGCGAGCGGGTCGTCGAGCGCCACCAGCTCGCGACACTCGACCCCGGTCAGCCCTTCGACGGTGCGCGCGTCGCGCGGCTCCGGGTCGGCGCCGCCGATGCCGGTCTGCACGGGCTTGACCACCACCACGCGACCGCGCGCCGTCGCCGCCAGGGCGGCGACAGCCACCGTCTTGCCGACTCCGGTGTCGGTGCCGGTGACGACCACGACGCGGCTCATCGGAACGTCCCCACGACGCCGACCAGGACGTCCAGGGCACGTGACCAGTCGTCGTCGGCGACGCCCGCGCTCGCCGTCACCCGCAGGCGCGAGACGCCGTCGGGCACCGACGGCGGACGGAAGCACCCGACCCGCACCCCCGCGTCGAGCGCGGCGGCCTGGGCGGCGA
>NZ_JAMXRU010000052.1 GCF_024124745.1 Aeromicrobium sp. CnD17-E | reverse complement strand
GGGCCCGTGCTGGCCGACCGGGCCACCGAGGTGCTGCGCCGCCTGCGCGACCGCGTGGGGGAGCAGGTGGCGCTCGTCGGCGTGGGCGGGGTGACCACGCCCGACGACGTCCGCGACCGGCTCGCCGCGGGTGCCGACCTCGTGCAGGCCTACACCGGCTTCATCTACGGCGGGCCGCTCTGGCCGGCGCGTCTCGCGCGCGCGTCCCGGCCCTGAGGGCGTCACGGCCGAGGGGGGTACCCCCGATTTCGTCCTGCACGGGACTACCTGTAGTGTTGCTTCTCGGCTTGCCCCTTTAGCTCAGTCGGCAGAGCGTTTCCATGGTAAGGAAAAGGTCTACGGTTCGATTCCGTAAAGGGGCTCTGAGAGACGAGAACTCGTCCCTCCGTGGCTGGGTAGCTCAGGTGGTTAGAGCACACGACTCATAATCGTGGTGTCGCGGGTTCGAGTCCCGCCCCAGCTACCGCATCCCGGCAGCACCACCCCCAGACCAGAAGAGGCAGACCCGTGGCGAGCAAGAGCTCCGACGTTCGACCCAAGATCACCTTGGCTTGCACCGAGTGCAAGGAGCGCAACTACATCACCAAGAAGAACCGTCGCAACGATCCCGATCGTCTCGACCTCAAGAAGTTCTGCCCGCGCTGCAAGACCCACCAGGTCCACCGCGAGACCCGCTGAGCCTCGTTCCTCCCGAGACCCCCGACCGCCCAGGTCGGGGGTCTCGTGCGTTCGGGCAGTCCCCGCGTTTCGGAACACCATCGCCCGTTTCCGGGCACGGAACGGGCGATGGTGTTCCGAAACGGGGGGAGTCGGGGGCCGTCGGGAGGCTTGGTGGCGGTGAGGTCCTAGGCTCGACGCATGGAGCTCGCCGATGTCACCACGCTGCGCCTGGGCGGTCCCGCCCGCGACGTCGTGGAGGTGACGACGGAGGCCGAGCTGGTCGACGCCGTGCGCGCCGCCGACGCCGCCGGGACTCCGCTGCTGCTCGTGGCGGGCGGCAGCAACCTGGTCGTCGACGACTCCGGGTTCGTCGGCACGGTCGTGCTCGTGCGCACCCGCGGCGTCCAGGTCGAGGCCGACGCGTGCAGCGGTGCGCAGGTCGTCGTGCAGGCGGGCGAGCCCTGGGACGACCTCGTCGCCCTCGCGGTCGAGTCGGGCTGGGTCGGCATGGAGGCCCTGTCGGGCATCCCGGGCTCCACGGGCGCGACCCCCGTGCAGAACGTGGGCGCCTACGGCCAGGAGGTCGCGCAGACCGTCGCCTGGGTGCGGGTGTACGACCGCACCGAGCAGAAGGTGCGCACGATCTTCGCCGTCGACTGCGGCTTCGGCTACCGGCACAGCCGGTTCAAGGCCGAGCCGGGACGCTACGTCGTCCTGGCCGTCGCCTTCCAGCTGCGCCTCGGCGACCTCTCGGCCCCGATCGCCTACGCCGAGCTCGCCACGCGGCTCGGCGTCGACGTCGGCGACCGTGCCCCGCTCGCCGACGTGCGCCGCACGGTGCTCGCCCTGCGTGGCTCCAAGGGCATGGTGCTCGACGCCGACGACCCCGACACCTGGAGCGCGGGATCGTTCTTCACCAACCCGGTGCTCGACGCCGAGACGGCCCAGCGGCTCCCCGAGGCGGCGCCCCGGTTCCCGCAGCCCGACGGCAGCGTCAAGACGAGCGCGGCGTGGCTGATCCAGGCCGCCGGGTTCGAGCGCGGTCATGCGACGGCGGACGGCCGCGCCAGCCTCTCCACCAAGCACACGCTGGCCCTGACCAACCGCGGCGGGGCCTCCAGCGCCGACGTCCTCTCCCTCGCCCGTGAGGTCCGCGACGGCGTGCGCGCCGCGTTCGGCGTCACCCTGGTGCCCGAGCCGGTGCTCGTGGGCTGCAGCCTCTGAGACCTGCCCCCGCCTTCGGCGGGACCCGGTCGTGGACGCAGCGTCGTCGGGGCGGGCGCACGACACGGGAGGGTCCTCGACGCCTCGACCACCCCTCAGTAGCCGGTGTCGCGGCGTAGTGCCACCAGCTCGACGGCCGCCCAGCCGACGAGGGAGAGCACGACGAGGCCGAGGACCGTCGTCGCCACCGCACCCAGGACGGCTCCGGCGCGGGCACGCCTCGTCCCGGTCCAGCGTCCCGGCTCGCGCTCGACGTCGCGCAGCACGCCGGCCCCCAGGTACCAGGCCCAGGGTCCGAGCAGCAGCGGCACCACGAGCAGGCCGCCGACGACCGACGCGAGCCCCGTCGCGTAGGCCCGCTCGGCAGCAGGGTGCCGCTCGGCGCGGCCATGCTCCTGCGGGGTCACGACGTCCTCCACCGCTCGATGCCCGCGAGCGCCTCGGCCTTGAGGTCGTCGGGGGCGTGGGAGCGGCGGACCGACATCGCCGCGAGGGTCGCGAGCTCGTCGTCGCTGAAGTCCTGCGCGGCGCGCAGCACGTTGTACTGGCCCGCCAGGCGCGAGCCGAACAGCAGCGGGTCGTCGGCACCCAGTGCGACGTCGACGCCGGCCTCGACGAGCGTGCGCACCGGCACCTCCTCGAGCGTGGCGTAGACGCCCAGCGAGACGTTCGACGTCGGGCACACCTCGAGCGCGACCCCTGCGTCGGCGACGCGCGACAGCACCGCGGGGTCCTCGCTGGAGCGGACCCCGTGCCCGATCCGGGTGGGGTGGAGGTGGTCGAGGCACTGCGTCACGTGCGCGGGGCCCAGCAGCTCGCCCCCGTGCGGCACGAGCGACAGGCCCGCCCGCTCCGCGATGGAGAACGCGGGAGCGAAGGCGGCCGTGTCGCCGCGGCGCTCGTCGTTGGAGAGCCCGAAGCCTACGACGCCGCGGCCCGCGTACTGGGCGGCCAGGCGGGCCAGCGTCCGTGCGTCGAGCGGGTGTCGCGTGCGGTTGGCCGCGACGACGACGGCCACGTGCGTGCCGGTCCGCTCGGTCGCGTCACGGGCCGCGTCGATGACCAGGTCGGTGAACGCCGTGATGCCCCCGAACCGGGCCCCGTACCCCGACGGGTCGACCTGGATCTCGGTCCACACCGAGCCGTCACGCGCGTCGTCCTCCGCGGCCTCGAGCACGAGCCGGCGGACGTCGGCCTCGGTGCGCAGGACCGAGCGGGCCACGTCGTAGAGCCGCTGGAAGCGGAACCAGCCCTTCTCGTCGGTGGCCACGAGCTGCGGCGGCCACTCCTCGACGAGCGCGGGCGGGAGACGGATGCCGTCGCGGTCGGCGAGCTCGACCAGCGTGGCGTGCCGCATCGACCCGGTGAAGTGCAGGTGCAGGTGCGCCTTCGGGAGGGTGGCGACGGGCCTCACGCGGCGAGCGCCTCGTCGAGGGACGAACGGGCCCCGCCGGACTCGAGCCCGGCGCGCACGCGGTCGACGCTGGAGCGGCGCACGAGCACGTGGAACAGCATGGACGGCACGCCGGCCACGACGGCCAGCACGAACGGCCAGGGCCCCTGGTCCAGGCTGAACGCCAGGGCGATCCCGAGGATCACCGGCACCTCCGTGACGACGAACCGCAGCATCATCAGCGTCTGGTACGCGGCGACGGAGCGTCGGCGTGCCTCCGCCTCTCCGAGCCCGGGCGGGAGAGGGGCGGCGCGGTAGCCGACGACCTGCGCCAGGGCGAACGCCGCGGCGACGAGCGCCAGCACGCCCAGGGCGACCGGCAGCGACAGCTCGCCCTCCGTCGGCGGCAGCACCACGAGCACGGCGACCAGCATCACCACGGGCGACGTGCAGAGCGCGAGCGCGAGCACGCGCACGGTCCGGCCGGGCGACGGGACGGCGTTCGCGGCACTCATGGAGCCACGGTAGCCGTCCCGCGCCGCTCAGGCCTCGTGCGCCTTCTCCACCGCGCGGGCGGCCTTCTCCACCGCGTCGGCCACCCGGTGGTGGACCTCCGGGTGGAACACGCTCGGGACGATGTAGTCAGCGTTGAGCTCGTCGTCCTCGACGCACGCGGCGATGGCCTCCGAGGCCGCGAGCAGCACCGGCACCTCGATGCCGTGGCTGTGCGCGTCGAGCAGACCGCGGAAGATGCCCGGGAACGCGAGCACGTTGTTGATCTGGTTGGGGTAGTCCGAGCGTCCGGTGGCCACGACCCGCGCGTGCTGGCGGGCCAGCGACGGGTCGATCTCCGGGTCGGGGTTCGCCAGGGCGAACACGACCGCGTCGTCGGCCATGGTCTCGACGTCGGCGGCGTCGATGAGTCGCGGCGCGCTGACGCCGATGAAGACGTCGGCGTCGCGCAGGGCGTCCTTGAGCGTCCCCGTGACCCCGCGGGGGTTCGTGTTCTCGCCGATCCAGCAGAGGGTCGGGTCGGTGTCGCCGCGCTCGGTCGAGACGATGCCGTCCACGTCGCACACGACGACGTCGCTCAGGCCGGCCCCGAGCAGCAGCCGCAGGATGGCGGTGCCGGCGGCGCCTGCGCCGACGAGCACCACGCGGACGTCCTCGAGCGACTTCTCGACCACGCGCAGGGCGTTCCGCAGGGCCGCGAGCACGACGATGGCGGTGCCGTGCTGGTCGTCGTGGAAGACCGGGATGTCCAGGCGCTGACGCAGCCGCTCCTCGATCTCGAAGCACCGGGGCGCCGAGATGTCCTCGAGGTTCACGCCCGCGAAGCCGGGGGCGACGGCGGCGACGATCTCGACGATCTGGTCGACGTCCTGCGTGTCGAGGCACAGCGGCCAGGCGTCGATCCCGCCGAAGGTCTTGAACAGGGCGGCCTTGCCCTCCATGACCGGCAGGGCGGCGTGCGGGCCGATGTTGCCGAGACCGAGCACGGCCGACCCGTCGGTGACGACGGCGACGCTGTTGCGCTTGATGGTGAGCCGGCGGGCGTCCTCGCGGTCGGCGGCGATCGCCTGGCAGATGCGCGCGACGCCGGGCGTGTAGACCATCGACAGGTCGTCGCGGTTGCGCAGGGCGTGCTTCGACGCGGTCTCGATGACGCCGCCGAGGTGCATGAGGAACGTGCGGTCGGAGACCTTCTTGACCTCGACGTCGGGGATCGCGCGCAGCGCGTCGGTGATGCGGTCGGCGTGGTGCGTGTCGCCGGCCGCGATCGTGAGGTCGATGCGCAGCGCGTCGCCGCGCGACGCCGCGACGTCGAGCGCGGTCACGACGCCGCCGCTCTGCTCGACCGTGGTCGTGAGGTGGCCGACGGCGGTGCCGCCGGCGGGCACCTCCAGGCGGACGGTGATGGAGTGGGACACGTTCGGCGCGGGGGAGGCCCCGACCGCGCTCTCGGTCGTCGAGTGGGTCACGATCCCCAGTCATACGCCCGCCCGCCGGTTACCGGCCAGTCGCGCACATTGTGTTCACGCGGGGGCGTGACGTCGTCGGCGCGTCGGTGGCGGGGGTCGTGGCCCTGCTGGTGCGCTGCTCGCCGTCGGCGTGACCTCGCCGCTGCGCCGCCTCGGCGCACGCTGGGCTCGGTCTCCGCCGGTCGAGGCCCATTCGGGGGCGGAGCGCAGCACCAGCCGAGGCAGCGCAGCAGCAGGACGAGACCCACCGCACGCGGCGCACCAGCGACGTCGACGACGTCGCGGGCAGCGCACCGCCCCGTCCGTCCCGAGGCGGTTCGACTCCGCCGCCTCCCACCCCGTACACTGGTCGGACCGGTGAGAAAGTCACGCTGTCTCGTCATGCCCTCGTCCCTGCGTGCAGGACGGGCGTGGTCGGCCAGGGTCACCGGCAGACGGCACTAGCTCAACTGGCAGAGCATCGGTCTCCAAAACCGAAGGTTGGGGGTTCAAGTCCCTCGTGCCGTGCCAGCACGACGCACCACCAGACCAGCACGATCCAACGAAGGGAACACCGTGAGCGAGAGCCACGAGACGTCGGCCACGAAGGAGCGGCGCACCTCCCCGCTGACCTTCTACCGCCAGGTCGTCGCGGAGCTGCGCAAGGTCGTGTGGCCCACGCGACCGCAGGTCGTCAACTACTTCTTCGTCGTGCTCGTCTTCGTCCTGATCATGATGGCGTTCGTCGCCGGCCTGGACTACGGGTTCGGCAAGGCGATGTTCGCCGTCTTCGCGTGAACCCCAGACGCACACCCGCAGAGGAACCTTGTGACTGAACAGTCCCCCGAGACGAGCCCCGTCGAGGTCGAGGAGCTCTCCGACGTCGAGGCCGCCGACGAGGCGCCCGAGGTCGAGGAGACCACCGACGACCTCGACACGCTCGACGCACCCGACGAGACGGTCGACGCCGACCAGGCCGACGAGGCCGAGGTCGACGCCGACCTCGAGGCCGACGCCCCGGTCGACGCCGCCCCGGTCGACGCGCTGGCGGAGTTCCGCGAGCGCCTGCACAGCCAGTTCGGTGACTGGTACGTCGTGCACACCTACTCCGGCATGGAGAAGCGGGTCAAGGCGAACCTCGAGAACCGCATCACCTCCCTGAACGCCGAGGACTACATCTTCGAGATCGTGGTCCCGACGGAGGAGGTCGCCGAGATCAAGAACGGCCAGCGCAAGCTCGTCAAGCGCACCGTCCTCCCCGGCTACGTCCTGGTCCGCATGGACCTCACCGACGAGTCGTGGGGCGTCGTGCGCCACACGCCGTCGGTCACCGGCTTCGTGGGCAACTCCCACCAGCCCGTGCCCCTCAGCCTCGCCGAGGTGGAGCAGATGCTCGCCCCGGCGGTGGAGGCCGAGGTCGCCCAGCAGGCGGCCGACGCCCCCGAGCAGCAGCAGACGGCCTCGTCCCCCAAGGTCGAGTTCGCCGACTTCGCGACGGGCGACTCCGTCATGGTCGTCGACGGTCCGTTCGCCACGCTGCACGCGACCATCACGGAGATCAACCTCGACGCTCAGCGGGTCAAGGCCCTGGTCGAGATCTTCGGTCGCGAGACCCCGGTCGAGCTGAGCTTCACCCAGATCCAGAAGGTGTGACCGCGACGTCGGCCCGGCCGACGTCCGCCTCCTCGACCCGCACCACCCATCCACCAGAAGGACCCGAAGAAGAATGCCTCCCAAGAAGAAGGTCGCAGCGCTCGTCAAGGTGCAGCTGCAGGCCGGCCAGGCCAACCCCGCGCCGCCCGTCGGCACGGCGCTCGGCCCGCACGGCGTCAACATCATGGAGTTCTGCAAGGCGTACAACGCCGCCACGGAGTCCATGCGCGGCAACGTCGTCCCCGTCGAGATCACGATCTACGAGGACCGTTCGTTCACGTTCGTCACGAAGACGCCGCCCGCGGCCGAGCTGATCAAGAAGGCCGCCGGCCTCGCGAAGGGCTCGCCCGTCCCGCACAAGGACAAGGTCGGCAAGCTCAGCAAGGACCAGATCCGCGAGATCGCCACGACGAAGCTCCCGGACCTGAACGCGAACGACATCGACCAGGCCATGAAGATCGTCGAGGGAACCGCCCGCTCCATGGGCGTCACCACCGACTGACCACCCCACCCGACCAGCAGCACGTGGCAGGGCCGGCTGGGCCCGCGAGACCACACCTGGTGCACACCGAAGGAAGCCAGACATGACACAGCGCAGCAAGGCGTACCGCGCGGTCGCCGAGAAGATCGACCGCGACGCCCTCTACACCCCCCTCCAGGCCACGACGCTGGCCAAGGAGTCGGGCAGCAAGAACTACGACTCCACCGTCGACGTCTCCGTGCGTCTCGGGGTCGACCCCCGCAAGGCCGACCAGATGGTGCGCGGCACCGTCAACCTGCCCCACGGCACCGGCAAGACCGCCCGGGTCCTGGTCTTCGCCACCGGCGCCAACGCCGACGCCGCCCGTGAGGCCGGCGCCGACCACGTGGGTGCCGACGAGCTCGTGGAGCAGGTGAACGGCGGCTGGCTCGACTTCGACGCCGTCGTCGCCACGCCCGACATGATGGGCAAGGTCGGTCGCCTCGGCCGCGTCCTCGGCCCGCGCAACCTGATGCCGAACCCCAAGACCGGCACGGTGACCGTCGACGTCGCCAAGGCCGTCAGCGACATCAAGGGCGGCAAGGTGCAGTTCCGCGTCGACCGTCACGCGAACCTGCACTTCGTCATCGGCAAGGCCTCGTTCTCCGCCGAGCAGCTCGCCGAGAACTACGGCGCCGCCATCGAGGAGATCCTGCGTCTCAAGCCGGCGAGCTCCAAGGGCCGCTACCTGAAGAAGATCACGGTCTCCACGACCCAGGGTCCGGGCGTGCCGGTCGACCCGTCGCACCTGCGCAACTTCGCGGCGGCCGACGAGGCCTGAGCCTGCGTCGTCCCACCCAGGACCCCCTCCGCCGACGGCGGAGGGGGTCCTGTGCGTCGAAGGGGCCGGGCTCACGCAGTCACGTCGCGCACCCGCTCGAGGCGGCAGGTACGCTCCGAACATGAACCTTCGCCTCAAGAAGACCACCGCGGCGCTGGCCCTCGTGCTCGCCGCCGGCACCACCCTCGCCGCGTGCGGCGGTGACGACTCCTCCCAGGCGAAGGGCGACTCGTCCTCGGTGGGCGAGAAGGCGTCGACCACGCTCACGAAGGACAACTTCTTCACCGAGGTCTCCCAGGCCCAGCAGGACGCGAAGACCAGCCACGTCGAGATGGACTTCGGCGTGAGCGGCCAGGAGCTCAAGGCCAGCGGCGACGTCGCGGTCGCGAAGGACGTCGCCGACACGAAGATGGCGATGAAGATGTCCGCCGGCGCGCAGGGCGACATCGAGATGCGCCTCGTCGACGGCGTGTTCTACATGAACATGGGCCCGATGACGCAGAACAAGTTCGCGAAGATCGACCTCAACGACACGAGCAACCCGATCGGCAAGCAGTTCAGCGGCCTGCTGGACAGCGTCGACCCCTCCAAGCAGATCGAGCAGCTGCAGGGCTCGATCACCAGCTTCGAGCAGAAGGGCGCCGCCCAGAAGATCGACGGCGTCGAGGCGAAGCCGTACGTCGTCGGCGTCGACTCCCAGAAGATCGTCTCCCAGCTGGGCGCGGCCGGCGCGGGCGCGTCGTCGCAGCTGCCGAAGGAGATCGTCTACACGATGTGGATCGGCCCCGACAACCTCCCGCGTCGCATCAACCTGGACCTCTCCGGGACGACGATGACGATGGACTACAGCAAGTGGGGCGAGGACGTCTCCATCGAGGCGCCCGCACAGGACCAGATCTCCGACGTGGACCTCGGCCAGATGGGCGCCGGCTCCATGTGAGTCCCTGGGTGCCCCTCGCCGAGCCCCCGTCGCACCGGATTTGGTGCTGCGGGGGCTCGTGCGTAGACTGGACCAGCCGAAGACCGCTGGTCGGGTCCCACCTGGGTCCCGTGAAGTGCCTCGAACGAGGCGGCCCGCGCAGGTGTCCTCATGGTGGTGGGTTCCCAGAGCCTCCCGACGTGCGCATCCCTGCCTGGCGTCGGTCGTAGGCAACGACCACCTGAAGGAGACCCATGGCAAACGCGGAGAAGGTCGCCGCCGTCGCCGAGCTCACGCAGAGCCTGCGCGAGTCGGACGGCATCGTCCTCACCGAGTACCGCGGTCTCACCGTGAAGCAGCTGCAGGAACTGCGGCGCTCGCTCGGTGAGGGTGCGAGCTATGCCGTCGCCAAGAACACGCTGACCAAGATCGCGGCCCGCGAGGCCGGGGTCGAGCTGTCCGAGGACCTGCTGACGGGTCCGACCGCCATCGCCTTCATCAAGGGCGATGTCGTCGAGGCGGCGAAGGGTCTGCGTGACTTCGCGAAGGCCAACACCACCCTCGTCATCAAGGGAGGCTTCCTCGACGGGAAGGCTCTCGACGCCGACGAGGTCAAGAAGCTGGCGGACCTCGAGTCGCGCGAGGTCCTCCTCGCCAAGCTCGCGGGCGCGATGAAGGGCAGCCTTCAGAACGCCGTGTCGCTCTTCAACGCCCCCCTCGCCCAGACGGCCCGCCTCGTGGCGGCCCTCGAGGCGAAGAAGGCCGAGGAGGCGCCCGCCGCCGACACTGCCGACGAGGCCCCCGTGGCCGAGACGGCGCCCGAGGTCGAGGCTTCCGCCGAGACCGACTCCGAGGGCTGAACGCCCGATTCACATCGGGACCCCCTCGGGGTCTCACCAACGAAAGGACGCCAATCATGGCGAAGCTCAGCACCGACGAGCTGCTCGACGCATTCAAGGAACTGACCCTCATCGAGCTCTCCGAGTTCGTGAAGGCCTTCGAGGAGACCTTCGAGGTCACCGCTGCTGCCCCCGTGGCCGTGGCCGCTGCCGGCGCCCCCGCGGCCGCCGGTGGCGACGCCGGTGACGCCGCCGCCGAGCAGGACGAGTTCGACGTCGTCCTCGAGTCGGCCGGCGACAAGAAGATCCAGGTCATCAAGGAGGTGCGCGGTCTCACGAGCCTCGGCCTGAAGGAGGCCAAGGACCTCGTGGAGGGCGCTCCGAAGCCCGTCCTGGAGAAGGTCAACAAGGAGGCCGCCGAGAAGGCCAAGGAGGCCCTCGAGGCCGCCGGCGCCACGGTCACCCTCAAGTGATCTGAGGCTGTCAGCCTGACGTCCGCAGCGACGTCGACGAGGACCCCCGTCGCCCCGGGACACCGGGTGCGGCGGGGGTCCTTCGCGTCCGCCCGGCAGGGCCGCACGTCCCGAACGTGTCTGCGTCGTCCCGCACGCGAACGCAGAACACTGCCCGAAAACCACAGCCCCGCAGACGCACGATCCTGCGTTCGTGTGTCCCAGGGCGAACGTCACTGCGTCCGCGACGGGACCCGCAGCGGACGCAGCATCCTTCGAGTCCCCGCACCCGGACGCAGAACCTTGCGCCCCCAGCGGTCCACGGCCCGAGCGCACCCACACCGGGGCTTCGCCCAGCTCCACAACAACCCACATCGCCGCGGGCGCCGGGCGACGCCGACGGCACTCCACGGACCCACCGTGCACGGGTCCACAGTCCCTCGTCGGGCCCGCGCGTCAGCCCGGTGACGGCGCGACCGGCGAGTCATGACGGCGACGTCCACGTGACGGATGCCACCTTTGTCACCCCGAGTTGCATGAGGTACGGTCGCTGAGACCTGCGACACGTTACTGACGAGTCAACTCATGAGGGAGTTCTCGTAACCGGCGTCGCACAGAGTCGTTACAATAGGTGGTCCGGGTCACATCGACCCGGACCCCGTGGTGAGTGTCCGGGTCGCGCTGGAGTGGAGGAGGGGTCCGTGGGCGTCGAGGTCAAGGTCGAGAACCTGACGAAGAGCTTCGGGTCGCAGCTGATCTGGGGAGACGTCTCGCTGACGCTGCCCGCGGGTGAGATCTCGGTGATGCTGGGTCCGTCGGGTACCGGCAAGTCGGTGTTCCTGAAGTCGCTGATCGGTCTGCTGAAGCCCGACGAGGGCCACATCTGGATCGAGGGCGTCGACATCGCCACGTGCAAGGAGAAGGACCTCTACGAGATCCGCAAGCTGTTCGGCGTGCTGTTCCAGGACGGCGCCATGTTCGGCTCGATGAACCTCTTCGACAACTGCGCGTTCCCGCTGCGCGAGCACACCCGCAAGTCCGAGTCCGAGATCCGCCAGATCGTCATGGACAAGATGGACATCGTGGGTCTGGCGGGCGCGGAGATGAAGCTCCCCGGCGAGATCTCCGGCGGCATGCGCAAGCGCGCCGGCCTGGCGCGTGCGCTCGTCCTGGAGCCGGAGATCCTGCTCATCGACGAGCCCGACTCCGGTCTCGACCCGGTGCGCACGGCCTACATCAACCAGCTCTTCATCGACCTGAACGCGCAGATCGACGCGACGTTCCTCATCGTCACGCACGACATCAACTCCACGCGCACCGTCCCCGACAACATCGGCCTGCTCTACCACAAGCACCTGGCGATGTTCGGCCCGCGCGAGATGCTCCTGTCCTCGACCGAGCCGGTCGTGGCCCAGTTCCTCAACGCCCAGCGCGTCGGCCCGATCGGCATGTCCGAGGAGAAGGACGCCGCCGAGCTGGCCGCGGAGGCCGAGCTCGACATGCCGCCGCTGCCGCCGATCCCGCGCCAGCTCGAGCCCTCCGACGGTCGTCCGCGCGCGGGTCAGCGCGAGCCGGGTGCCTGGTGCCGCGAGCACGGCATCACCCCGCCCCCCGGCTCGTTCGAGGAGAACATGAGCCTCGCGCCGGGTGCCACGGCGTGAGCGCAACCAAGCTGACGGCCCCCGCGCGCGTCGCGGGTGGGCTGTTCGCCTTCATGCTCGACGTGACCGTCGCGCTGTTCCGGCGTCCGTTCCAGCTCAAGGAGTTCCTGACGCAGGCGTGGTTCATCGTCACGGTGACGATCGTGCCCACCGCCCTCGTCTCGATCCCGTTCGGCGCGGTCATCGCGCTGCAGGTCGGCGGACTCATCAAGCAGTTCGGCGCCCAGTCGTTCACCGGCTCCGCGGCGGTGCTCGCGGTCGTCCGCGAGGCCGGCCCGATCGCCACCGCCCTGCTGATCGCCGGTGCCGCCGGCTCGGCCATCGCCGCCGACTTCGGCTCGCGCAAGATCCGCGAGGAGCTCGACGCGATGATGGTGCTCGGCATCGACCCGATCCAGCGTCTCGTGGTGCCGCGCGTGCTCGCCTGCATGCTCATCGCCGTATTCCTGAACGGGCTGGTGACCATCGTCGGCGTGGCGGGCGGCTACGTCTTCAACGTCGTCCTGCAGGACGGCACACCAGGGGCGTACCTGGCGTCGTTCACGGCGCTGGCGCAGCTGCCCGACATCTACCAAGGCATGGTCAAGGCCGTCATCTTCGGCTACATCGCCGCGATCGTGGCCTCCTACAAGGGCATGAACGCGAAGGGCGGACCGAAGGGCGTGGGCGACGCGGTGAACGAGGCCGTGGTGATCACGTTCCTCCTGCTGTTCATCGTGAACTTCTTCGTCTCGGCCATCTACATCCAGCTCGTGCCGCCGAAGGGGATGTGAGCATGGCGACCAAGGTCAGCGCGCTCTACGAGCGCCCCGCAGCCGCCCTGGAGGGCATGGGCACGCAGCTGCTCTTCTACCTGCGCGTCCTGCGCGCGGTGCCGTTCACGATCAAGAACTACAGCCGCGAGATCCTGCGGCTGCTGGCCGAGGTCACGCTCGGCTCCGGCGCCCTGGCCGTCATCGGCGGCACCGTCGGCGTGATCGTGGCCATGTGCTTCTTCACCGGCACCGAGGTCGGCATCCAGGGCTTCGCCGCGCTCGACCAGCTCGGCACCTCGGCCCTGTCCGGCTTCGTCTCGGCCTACTTCAACACCCGCGAGATCGCGCCGATCGTGGCCGGCATCGCCCTGGCCGCGACCGTCGGCTGCGGCTTCACCGCCCAGCTGGGTGCCATGCGGATCTCCGAGGAGGTCGACGCGCTCGAGGTCATGGCCGTGCCGTCGATGCAGTTCCTCGTCACGACCCGCGTGCTCGCCGGCCTCATCGCCGTCATCCCGCTGTACGTGGTGGGCCTGCTCTCCTCCTACTTCGCGACCCGGCTCACCATCACCCAGTTCCTGGGCCAGAGCACCGGCACCTACGACCACTACTTCCAGACGTTCCTGCCCCCGGGCGACGTCCTGTGGTCCTTCGGCAAGGTGCTGATCTTCGCCGTCGTCGTCATCCTCATCCACTGCTACTACGGCTACTACGCCTCCGGCGGACCCGCCGGCGTCGGCGTGGCCGTGGGACGCGCCGTCCGTACCTCGATCGTCGCGGTCAACGTCGTCGACCTGCTCGCCTCCATGGCGATCTGGGGCACGACCGTCACCGTCAGATTGGCGGGTTGACATGGCTGCCACACCGCTCGCCGAGCGCCCCACGAGCCTCAAGCTCCTCGGTGCTGCGCTGCTCGCGATCATGCTGTTCTTCATCTGGCTGACGTTCGCGTTCTTCTCCAAGACCTTCGTGGCCACCGACGACGTCACCGTCGACACCGGCACCGCCGGTCTCAACCTGCCCGAGAACGCCGACGTGAAGCTGCGCGGCATGATCGTCGGAGAGGTGCGCAAGGTCGAGCCGCACGACGGCGGGGTGCGCATCGTGCTGGGCATGAAGCCCGACCTCATCGACGAGGTGCCGGCCGACGTCACGGCCGAGATCGTCCCGAAGACGCTGTTCGGCGAGAAGTACATCGCCCTCATCCCCGCCGACGACGCCGGTCCGGAGAAGCTCAAGGCCGGCGACATGATCGCGCGCGCCGAGGTGCCGATCGAGGTCGAGCAGCTGCTCAACGACCTCTACCCGCTGCTGCAGGCGGTCGAGCCCGCCGAGCTGTCCTCGACGCTGACCGCGGTCTCGCAGGCCCTGGAGGGTCGCGGCGAGAAGCTCGGCCAGACGCTGGTCCAGGCCAACGAGTACCTGACCGCCCTGAACCCCGACGTCCCGACGCTCGTCACGGACCTCACCAAGCTCGGCAAGGTCTCCGACGGCTACGCCGCGCAGATGCCGACCCTCGGCCGGCTGCTGCGCAACACGGTCGTCACCGGCAACACGGTGGTCGCCAAGCGCACCCAGCTCGCCGCGTTCTACAGCGAGGGCACCCGCCTGGCGAACACGCTGACCGACTTCACGAAGGCCAACGGCGACAACCTCGAGGTCCTGGCCAAGCAGAACCGGGTCATCCTCGGCGTCACCGCCGAGTACGCCAGCAGCTTCCCGTGCTTCACCGGCGGCATGGCCACCGTGCTGCCGAAGCTGAACAGCGTGCTGCGCAACAACACGGTGCACATCGACCTCGAGACGCTGCCGCAGCAGCCGACCTACTTCGGCTTCGACGAGAACGCCCGCATCCCCAGCAACCGGCAGATCGAGCAGGCCCCGCAGGCCGACCCGAGCAAGGTCGAGTACATCGACGCGCCCGACAAGAAGCGCGGGAAGCTGCCCAACACCATCGGCGCCGTCTGCGAGGACCTCAAGATCTTCAAGCAGAACGCCGACGACCCGTCGAAGTGGCCCTACAGCAAGTCCGACCCGTTCGAGGTGTCCCCGGAGGTGTTCAAGCTGATCGGCGTGCGCAACAGCCACAACGGCAAGTTCGGCACCGAGGCCGACTACCAGCGCGCTGCGGTGTCCAGCCTCGACGAGGCCGGCTTCTTCAACCCCAGCCTGGCCGACACCGACACGCCCCAGCAGCGGGCCGAGGCGCGCAGCCTCGCCGCCGCGATGGCCGGCGTCGACGAGGACCAGGTCCCCGACGCCGCCTCGCTGCTGCTCAGCCCGATCCTTCGGGGCACGGAGGTGAAGGCGCCGTGAACCGCCGTCAGCCCGTCCGCGCCGAGGAGGTGAGCCGATGAGCAGGATGCTCGACAAGGAGTCGATCAGCGCGATCGTCAAGCTCGCGGTGTTCTTCGTCGTCACCGGCACCGCCACCGCCATGCTCATGCTCACGCTGAGCAACGGCAGCCTCGGTGCCAGCAACGAGTACAAGGCCGTGTTCTCCGACGTCACCGGCGTCGCGAAGGGCGACGACGTGCGCATCGCCGGCGTCTCGGTCGGCTCGGTCAAGTCGGTCAAGATCCACGACACCGACGAGGCCATCGTGACGTTCTCGGTGCGCTCGACCACGCCGTTGACGAAGGACACGATCGCCCAGCTGCGCTTCCGCAACCTCGTCGGCCAGCGCTACCTGGCGCTGTTCCAGGGTGGCGACGGCGACACGTCGCGGCTCGCGCCCGGGTCGACGATCCCGCAGGACCGCACGGAGGAGGCGCTCGACCTCAACGTGCTGCTCAACGGGTTCAAGCCGGTGTTCCAGGCGCTCTCGCCGGAGGACACCAACAAGTTCGCCTTCGAGATCGTCCAGACGCTGCAGGGCGAGTCCGGCAACGTGCAGAACCTCCTGGCCCGCACCGCGTCGCTCACCAGCACGCTCGCCGACCGCGACCAGCTGATCGGCGACGTCGTCGTGAACCTCTCGGACGTGCTCGACACGATCGGCAGCCGCGACCAGCAGCTGACGGCGACCATCGACACGCTGCAGCAGTTCATCACCGGGCTCAAGGGCGACCGCGAGGCCATCCTCGGCTCGCTGGACTCCATCTCCGACCTCACGACGGAGACCTCGAACCTGCTCGTCGAGGGCCGCCCGGACCTGACGGCCGACGTCAAGCAGCTGCGCCGGCTGACCGGCAACCTGTCGAAGAAGCGCAACCTCGACACCCTCGAGTCGGCGCTGCAGATCCTGCCGATCAAGATGGAGAAGCTCGGCAACCTGGCGTCGAACGGCAGCCTGTTCAACTTCTACGTCTGCGAGCTCAACGTCGACGTCAGCCAGCTGACCGGCACGCCGCTCGACGGTCTGCTCGACGGCCTCGTAAAGCAGCTCGGCTCGCTCAAGGCCGGCGGCGACCGCTGCCGTACCGGCGGCAACGAGTACGGGAAGGCCGCGTCATGAAGCCGTTCCGCGAGCGCAACCCCGTCATCATCGGCTTCATCGGCTTCGCCGTGATCGCGATGCTGCTGGTGGCCGCGTTCCGTGCCGACCGCCTGCCGATCATCGGCGCGGGCGACACCTACCACGCCGAGTTCTCCGAGATCGGCGGCCTGAAGTCCGGCAACGAGGTCCGTGTCGCGGGCGTCCCCGTCGGCAAGGTCCGCGACATCGAGCTCGACGGCAACAAGGTCAAGGTGACGTTCAAGGTCGACAAGGGCACCCGCCTCGGCCGCGACACCGCCGCCGAGATCCGCATCCGCACGCTGCTCGGCGCACAGTTCCTCGCGCTGCAGCCGTCGGGCTCGGGACGCCTCGAGAAGGGCGGCACGATCCCGGAGTCGCGCACCACGCCGCCCTACGACGTCGTGCAGGCGTTCTCCGACCTCAGCACCACCACCGAGGCGCTCGACGTCGACCAGATCTCGCAGGCGCTGGAGACCCTCTCCGACGTCGCCGCGCAGACGCCGGAGGAGTTCCGCGGCGCCATCCGCGGCGTCTCCGACCTCTCCCGCAACCTCGCGGCGCGCGACGAGCAGATCAACACCCTGCTGAAGAACCTCAAGAAGGTCACCGGCGTCATCAACGCCCGCGACGACCAGCTCGTCGCGCTCGTGAAGGACTCGTCGGTGCTCTTCGACGCGATCAGCGCACGGCGCGAGGCGATCCACCGCCTCCTCGTCTCGACGCAGGAGATCTCCGCCCAGCTGACCGGCCTGGTCAAGGACACCGAGGCCGACCTGCAGCCGGCGCTGCGCCAGCTGCGCACCGTCACCACCATGCTGGCCCGCAACGAGCAGAGCCTCGACCGCGCGCTGACCGTGATGCCCGGCTTCCTGCGGGTCTTCGCCAACGCGCTCGGCAACGGGCCCTGGTTCGACACGTACGTCAAGATCGGAGGGGCAGGATGAGCAGGCTCGCCGGTGCTGCACGCATCCTCACGGTGCTCGTGGCCCTCGTGCTCGTGGTCGGGCTCGTGATCGTCTTCGGGCAGCGCGACGCGAAGAAGACCATCACGGTCGACTTCACCCAGACCAACTCGCTGTACGAGGGGTCCGACGTCCGCATCCTCGGGGTGGCCGTCGGGACCGTCGACACGCTGGTGCCCCGCGGCAAGACCGTGCGCGCCACCATCTCCTACGACGCCTCGGTCAAGCTGCCCGACGACGTGAAGGCCGTCGTGGTCTCCCCGTCGATCGTCGGAGACCGCTTCGTCCAGCTCGCCCCGGCCTACGACGGGGGAGCGGTCCTCAAGGACGGTGCGCGCCTCGGCGTCAGCCGCACGGCCGTCCCGGTCGAGCTCGACCAGGTCTACAAGTCCCTCGACGACCTCTCGGTGGCGCTCGGCCCCGACGGCGCCAACCGCAACGGCGCCGTCAGCGACCTCGTCCGCGACACCGCGAAGCAGCTCGACGGCCAGGGTGCCCAGGTCAACGAGACGCTGCGCAACTTCGGCAAGCTCAGCCAGACGCTCTCCGACAACAAGGACGAGCTGTTCGGCAGCATGCGCGAGGTCGACCAGTTCGTCCAGCTCCTGCAGACCAACGACCAGTCGGTGCGCGACTTCTTCGACAGCACCGCCCAGGTCTCGACCGTCCTGGCGGGCGAGCGCGAGGACCTGCAGGCCACCATCAAGGCCCTCGGTGACGCACTGATCGAGGTCCGCCGGCTGGTGCGCGAGAACCGCTCGGAGCTGCGGGGCAACGTCAAGCAGCTGTCGACGGTCGCGCGCGTGCTCGGCGACCACCAGAAGGACCTCGAGCAGTTCACGATCAGCGCGCCGACGGCCCTGTCGAACGTCTCCCTCGCGTACAACGGCAACACGGGCACGCTCGACAACCACGCCGACGTGCTCCAGCTGCTGCTGGGGGCCGTGGAGGACCCGGGCGACCTGCTGTGCAACATCAGCGAGAACCTGCCGATCGACGTCAAGGAGCCGTGCGACGTCCTGGGCGGCGTGCTCGACGACCTCCTCAAGCCGATCACCGGCGGACTGCCGCTGCCGCGCGCCGCCGTGGCCAACGCGCCGTCGCCGGACCGGACCGACACGTCGCTGTCGCAGATGCTGGGGGTGGAGCGATGAGCGTGCGCCGACGTGGCCTGCGGGCCGCTGCCGTGACCGCCGGGAGCGCCGTGCTCCTGTCGGGCTGCGGTTTCTCGCCCTACGAGCTGCCGCTGCCCGGCGGTGCGGACCTCGGGTCCGACCCGTACACCGTGACCGTCCAGTTCCGCGACGTCCTCGACCTGGTGCCGCAGAGCGCCGTGCGGGTCAACGACATCGCGGTCGGCAAGGTCACCAAGATCCGACTCGACGGCTGGACGGCCACCGCGACGCTCGAGATCAACCGCGACGTCAAGCTGCCCGACAACGCCGAGGCGCAGATCCGCCAGACCAGCCTGCTGGGCGAGAAGTTCGTCTCGTTGGCTCCGCCGTCCACGGGCGGGGAGGGCACGCTCGGCAACGGTGACCGCATCCCGCTCGACCGCTCGGGGCGCAACCCCGACATCGAGGAGGTGCTGGGCGCGGCCTCGCTGCTCTTCAACGGCGGTGGTCTCGAGAAGACGAACACCATCGTCAAGGAGCTCAACAAGACGCTCGACGGCAACGAGCCCGAGGTCAAGCAGCTGCTGCAGAGCACGACGACCTTCATCGGCCAGCTCGACGAGAACAAGGGCGAGATCCTGACCGCGTTGGAGAAGGTCGACAACCTGGCCAAGGCGACGAAGGCGCAGGAGGGTGCGATCACCCAGGCGCTCGACGAGCTGCCGGAGGCCCTGCGCACCCTCGACGCGCAGCGGGACGACCTGGTCGGCCTGCTGCAGTCGCTGGACCGGCTGAGCGACACCGCGACGGGCGTCATCCGACGCTCCAAGGACGACACGCTGGCCGTGCTGCGCGACCTCGAGCCCACGTTGCGTGAGCTCGCGAACGCCGGCGACGACCTCGCGACGGCGAGCCAGCTGATCTTCACCTACCCGTTCACCGACGCGATCGCCGGCGGCTCGCCGGCACGTGCGAGCAGCCCCTGCACGGCCTACGACCCCGCGGTCCCGGCCACGCAGAACAACGCCCTGCTGCGCAAGCAGGTCGCCGAGGGCGCCTGCTACGGCGACTACATGAACCTCGACATCAACCTGTCGCTGAACACCGGCCAGCTCACGAACCTCGTGGAGGGCCTGCTGTCGCTCGGCAGCACGCTCGGCTCCCCGAGGTCGACCGGGTCCTCGAGCCCCGCCTCGGGCGGGTCGGGGTCCGGCTCGGCCGGCGCGCCCGCGAACCAGCTCGTCGAGCTGGTCGAGGGCCTGACCAGCCAGGGCGACACCGGCCTGCCGTCGCTGCCGGGCACCTCAGGCGGTGGCGGCGCGCAGCCGTCGCCGTCGGCCAGCGCGTCCCCGTCGGCGTCCAGCTCCTCCCGCGGAGGATCGTCCTCCTCCGGCGGTGGAGGCGGTATCTGTTCCCTGCTCGGCAACTGCCGGGTCACGACGACGAGTGAGCTGATGGCCACGCAGACCGAGGACGTCGCGCGGCTGGTGCTCGGACCGGTGGTGCAGCGATGATCACTCGCCTGACCAAGATCCAGCTGGTGATCTTCGCGATCATCGTCGCCCTCGGCGCGACGTTCGTCGGCGGCAAGTACGCCCAGCTCGACCGGCTGTTCGTCGACCGCACCTTCCCGGTCACGGCCGACTTCGCCGACTCCGGCGGCATCTTCGCCGGCGCCGAGGTGACCTACCGCGGCATCGCGGTCGGCAAGGTGAAGCAGCTGAAGTTCACCGAGGACGGCGTGGACGTGGTGCTCGACATCAACAAGGACGCGCCGAAGATCTCCTCCGACGTCGTGGCCACCGTGGCCAACAAGTCGGCCATCGGCGAGCAGTACGTCGACCTGTCCCCTCGTACCAACGAGGCGCCGTACCTGAAGGCGGGCACCACCATCCCGCGCTCGGACACGCGCATCCCGATCGACACCACCACCCTCCTGCTCAACCTGAACTCCTTCGTCTCCAGCATCGACACCCGCAGCCTCAAGACCGTCGTCGACGAGCTCGGCACCGCGTTCGAGGGCACCGGACCCGACCTCGAGCGCATCCTCGACACGTCCTCGGAGTTCATCACCGCGGCACAGGAGAACCTCGGCGTGACGCAGCGACTCATCCGCAGCTCCTCGGGCGTCCTGCAGACGCAGATCGACAAGCAGCCCCAGCTCGAGACCTTCGCCAAGAACCTGGCGCTGCTCTCGGACACGCTCGTCGAGTCCGACGGCGACCTGCGACGTCTGGTCGACGAGGGACCGTCGGCGGCCAAGACCGTCAACGACACGGTCGCCGAGAACGCCGCGCAGCTGCGGACGATCTTCGCCGACCTGCGCAGCGCGACCGAGCCGCTGGCCCGCAACTCCAAGAGCCTCAAGGCGCTCGCCATCATCTACCCGTACGTTCTCGAGGGCACGTTCAGCGTCGTCGCGCCGAGCAAGAGCACGGAGGGTGAGTGGGACGCCCGCTTCGGCCTCGTGATCACGAATCCGACCGACACGAGCAACCCCAAGCCGTGCGACGAGGACGACAACGGGCAGCGACCGCGGCGTGAGCCGATCGAGATCTACGACATGCAGTTCGACGTGGACGCCGGCTGTATCGTCAAGGACAAGGTCCCGCGCGGGCCCGACAAGACCGTGATCAACCGTGATCGGGCCGCCGTGGGAACCGGGGCCGACGCCTCCGGAAAGGACTCGTGGACGTGGCTGCTGCTCGGACCGGCGATCCGCTGACCACGCGCAGGAGCTCCACCCCCCTCGTCGTCATCGCCGTCCTCGGCGTGCTCGTCGGCGTGGCCGGGCTGCTCGTGCCGCGCTTCGTGGGAGGTGGCGAGGACGCCGAGCGCGACGCCGTCGTGGCACGCGTCAACGACTTCGCGACGACGTACAACACCTACGACGTCGCCGACCTCGCGAGCTACCAGGAGCGGATGAAGCCGCTGCTGACGCCGGCGTACGACAAGGAGTTCGTGCGCGTCACGAACGCGGTCTTCGGCGCCCTGGAGTCCAAGGACCAGAAGAGCGGCGACGCCAACGTGCTCGCCGTCGCCGTCGACTCGATCGACAAGGACTCCGCCATCGCGATCGTCGCCGTCGACGCGTCGATCACGACGTCGTCCGAAGAGACCGCCGTGCAGCGCCGGTTCCGCTGGAAGGTCACGCTGTCCAAGTCCGACGGCGACTGGCGGGTCAGCCAGTTCGACACGGTGGTGCCGCTCGACGCGTCCACCGATCCCGGCTCGGGTGGCGCGACGCCGTCGCCGTCGGCCTCGCCGTCCGCGTCGCAGGAGGGTCAGTGAGCACGCCCGAGGGACCGAAGAAGCGTCGCAGGATCGCGGGGGAGTCGACGCCGGGCGCGGCCCGGCCGCCCGTCCCGGCGAAGAAGGTCGTGCGTCGTCCGGTGGCACGCCCGGGCGCGCCGGTCGAGCCCGAGCCGACCCCGGTCGACGAGCCGACCGTCGAGGAGCAGGG
>NZ_JAMXRU010000051.1 GCF_024124745.1 Aeromicrobium sp. CnD17-E | reverse complement strand
GGCCAGCAGGCCCGACGCCGCCAGCAGCCGCGACGCCGCCGTGACGACGGCGTCGCGGCGCGGCCGGGGCTCAGGCACCGGCGCTGCTGTCGCTGTCGATGAGATCGTGCTCGCGCGGGTCGCGCTCGACCCCCGACACGCCCTGCGCCTCGCCCTGGATGACGCGCTCGTGCAGCAGCGGGACGGCGGCGTCGAGACCGAGCACCTGCGCCTCCGCGAGCATCGTCAGGCGCTGACGCTCGGCACCGGGCTCCACGCGGGCGGCGCGGTCGAGCGCGGCGTCGACGTCGTCGTTGCAGAGCTGGGCGATGTTGAAGCCGCCCTCGCAGCCGAAGTCGGAGGCCATGTAGGCCACCGGGTCGCCGGAGTCGAGCACCGTGGCGCGCGACAGGATGAACGCGTCGAAGGCGCCGTCGAGCGCGTCGGCCTCGATGAACTGGTACTCGCGCACGTCCTGCTGCACGACGAAGCCGGCGGCCTCGAGCTCCTGCTCCAGCAGCACCGCCACCTCGGGCAGCTCGGCGCGGTCGGTGAACGTGCCGAGGGTGATCCGCACGCCGTCGACCGTCGCGGGCTCCGCGCGCTGGGCGAGGAGCTCGGTGTACTCGGGGTCGGCGCGCAGGTCGGCCGCCCAGGGCAGCGCCGGGCCGAGCAGGCCGCTCGCCTCGTCGGCGCGCCCCTCGTACACGTCCTTCACGAGGCGGGCGCGGTCGATCGCCTCGCGCGCGGCGGCGCGGACGGCCGGGTCCTTGAACGGCCCCTTCGTGGTGTTGAGGTAGAGCGTGTTCGTGCGCGGCATGGGCACCTCGACGACGAGGTCGTCGTCGAGCTGCGCCACCTGGCCCACCGGCACCGCCTCGACGACGTCGGCGTCGCCCGTGCGCAGCGCGGCCGCGCGGGCGGTGCCGTCGGGCACGAAGCGCACGTCGATGCCCGACGCCTTCGCCTTCTCGCCCCAGTAGTCGTCGTAGCGGTCGAGGGTCGCACCGGAGGTGCCGTCGACCTTCGTGAGCTCGAACGGGCCGGTGCCGGCGCCGACCGGGTCGACGGCCTTGGCCGCGTACGCCTTCGGCGCCAGGACCGACAGCTGCGGGCTCGAGAGCCGCTGGGGGACGAGCGGGTCGGGCACGGCCGTCGTGACGACGACGGTGTCGGGGCCGGACGCCTCGACGGTGAGCTCCACGCCGTCGAGGATGCGCGGCACGGGCGACGCCTGGGCCGCGGTCTGCAGCGACGCCACCACCTCCTTCGACGTCAGGGGCGTGCCGTCGTGGAAGGTGACGTCACTGCGCAGCTCGAACGTCCAGGTGCGGTCGTCGGTGCGCTGCCAGGAGGTGGCGAGCATCGGCTGCGCCACGCCGTCGGCGTCGAGCTGCACGAGCGTCTCGGCGGTGCTCCAGCGCGAAAGCTTGAACGCGTCGTCGCTGAGCGGGGAGAGGCCGGAGCGTGGCGGCTGCAGCATGGCGACGGAGATGCGGCCGTCGCTCGCCTGGTCGCCGCCACCGCCGGCGAAGCAGCCGGAGGCGAGGGTGAGCACCAGGGCGGCGGCGCCGGTGCGCAGCAGGGGACGGAGGGGGGTCATCGAGGTCCTTTCGAGGGGGTGGGTGGTGCGGAGCTCTGGGGGTCGAGGGGCGGTGCGGCGAGGGGACGGCGCAGGAGGACGGCGGCGGCCACGCTCGAGCAGAGCGCGAGGGCGGCGAGCAGCGCCCACGGACGCGACGCCGCGAGCGACGTCGTGCCGGCGTCCGCGTACAGCGCGCCGAGCGGGACCGACAGCACCAGCACGGCAACGCCGCCGCACGTCGCCAGCAGGCCGTAGTAGGAGCCGAGTCGTCGACCGGCGGCGAACGTCGGCACGAGGTCGAGCGCGGCCGGCCCCACGACGAGGTGGCCGAGGGTCAGCAGCACCACCGAGGCGGTGACCGGGACGACCGACGTCGACGTGGCCGGCAGCGTGGCCGCGACGGCGAGCGTGCCGAAGGCCGACGCGAGCAGCCCGTAGCCGACGGGCAGCGCCACGCGGCTGGGGAGGCGCCGGGCGAGGCGTGCGACGGGCAGCTGCAGGCCGATGGTGACGGCCGAGACCACGGCCAGCAGCGCGGCGTAGGTGCCTGCGCCACGTCCCACGCGCTCCAGCTCGACGGGCAGCCCGAGGTACAGCTGGTTCCAGGCGAGCAGGTTGACGGCGTGCACGACGGCGAACAGCACGAAGGTGCGGTGCCGCAGGCTGAGGCCCGAGCCGACGTCGCCCAGGCCGGCGCGCAGGGTGTGGCCGTCGGGTCGTGCGGGGTCGGCGGGCAGCAGTCGCGCCAGCGCGACGGCCGTGACGCTGAACAGTGCCGCACCCGATCCCGCCACGGTCGAGAAGCCCCAGTCGAGCAGCAGCGCCCCCACGAGCGGGCCGACGACGGCACCGGTCTCCCCGACCACGGTGAGCCAGGCGAAGAGCGTCGCCCGGGTGCGCGGTGCGTCGGGGCGCGCCTGCTCGGCGGCGGCCACGAGCGTCTCGATCGCGGGGGAGAACAGCGCCCCGCCGAGCCCGGTGAGCACGGCGCCGGCGACGAACGTCGGCAGGTCGTCGGCGAGCGCCAGCGTGCCGAAGCCGGCCACCCGCACCGCGCAGCCGGTGAGGATCAGGCGACGTGCGCCGAGGGCGTCGACCAGCACCCCGCCGACGAGGAAGAGGCCCTGCTGGGCGAACGTGCGAGCGCCGAGCACGACGCCGATCGCCGCCCCCGACAGCAGGTAGTCGTCACGCAGGACGATCGCCAGGAACGGCACGACGGCGTAGAAGCCCACGTTGAAGACCAGCTGCGCCCCGAGCAGGGGTGCAGCCGTGGCACGGCGTGTCACCCCAACGCCCCCGGACGGGACGCGTCGACGAGCGCCCGGGTCGCGGGGTGGGTGGGTGCGTCGAGCACCTGCGCGGTACTGCCGTGCTCCACCACGCGGCCCTCGTGCAGCACGGCCGCCGTGCTGCACACCGACGAGACCGCGTGCAGGTCGTGGGTGATGAGCAGCAGCCCGAGGTCGTGGTCGACGTGCAGGTGGTGCAGCAGCGCGGCGAGGTCGCGACGCAGGCCGACGTCGACGGAGCTGAGCGGCTCGTCGGCCACGAGCAACGTCGCGCCGGTGCCGATCGCGCGGGCGATCGCGACCCGCTGCGCCTGCCCGCCGGACAGGCTCGAGCAGCGACGTCGCGCGAACGTCGTGTCGAGCCCGACGGCGTCGAGGGCACGCTCGACGCAGGTGTCGTGGTCGTCGTCGATGGCCAGGCTGCGCAGCGGCTCGGTGAGGCAGGCGGCGACGTCGCGGCGCGGGTCGAGGCTGCCGGCGGGGTCCTGCGGCACGTACTGGAGGCAGCGCCGGAACCGTCGCAGACCCGCACGACGTCGGGGCAGCGCGGCGCCGTCGAGCAGCACCTCGCCCGACGTCGGGCGCTGCAGCCCGAGCAGCACGCGGGCCAGCGTCGACTTGCCGGCCCCGGAGCGTCCGACGAGGCCGAGCGCCGTCGTCGACGTGAGCCGCAGGTCGACGTCGGCCAGGGCGCTCGTGCCGTCGGGAAGGCGGACGCCGACCCCCTGCGCGTCGACCGTGGGGCTGGTTGCCGTGGGTGGGGTGAGGGTGGCTGCGCTCATGCGACGAGTCCGAGGTCGTGCGCGAGGTGCCGGTCGGGTCCGTCGAGCAGCGTTCTGAGGTCGACGTCGGCGACGAGGCGGCCGCCGTCGACGAGCAGCGCCCGGGTGCAGAGCGCCTGCGCGACCTCGAGGTCGTGGGTGATGAGCAGGAGCGTCGACCGGGTGGCGCGCAGCGCGTCGACCACCTGGCGACGCGTGACGACGTCGAGCGCGCTGGTCGGCTCGTCGGCGACCAGCAGGGGACCGTCGACGGCGATCGCGAGCGCGATGCACACCCGTTGGCGCTGGCCACCGGACAGCTCCGCGGGCAGTCGGTCGAGGACCGCGGCGGCGTCGAGGTCGACGTCGGCGAGCAGGGACGTGAGGCGGGCGTCGAGGGCGTCGCCCCGCAGGCCGGCGGTGCGGAGCGGTCGGGCGAGCTGCCGTCGGACGGGGGTGAGCGGATTGAGGGCGACCTGCGAGTCCTGCGCGACGAGCGACGCCCGCGGTCGGCCGGGCTGGCTGCCGCCGACGCTGACGCGCCCCTGGACGCGCAGCGTCGGCGGGCTGACGTCGGCGACGGCACGCGCGATCGTCGACTTGCCGGAGCCGGACCGTCCGAGCAGCGCCACGCGCTCCCCAGCGGCCTGCTGCCAGGACACGTCGCGCACGAGCGGGGTCGCCCCCACCCACACCGAGAGGCCCTCCACCTCCACCGCTCCCTGCGCCATCACATGGGAATGGTAGTCACTTCGATGTGACGTCCCGGGGCCGCCCCACGTCGAGGTTTCCCGCCGCAACCACCCCTCCGCCGGTCGAGTAGTCGACGCCGCGACGAAGGAGCTGGCGGCGACGTATCGAGACCACTCCAGGCAGACGCTGGGGGTCGGTTGACGCTGATCCGTTGCCGGGTGGTCTCGATACGCCGTCACGCGCTCGCTGGCGCTCGCCGTGACGTCTACTCGACCAGCGGAAGGTCTCGCTGGTCGAGTAGGCCGACCGGCGACGAAGGAGCGTGGTCGGACGTATCGAGACCGCTCCAAGCGGTCGCTGGGGGTTGGTCCGCGCTGGGCCGTTGCGGGGTGGTCTCGATACGTCAGGACGAGCTCGCTGGCGCTCGCCGTCCTAACCGCTCGACCAGCGGTGGGTCTCGCTGGTCGAGTAGTCGACGCCGCGACGGAGGAGTTGGCGGAGACGTATCGAGACCACTCCAAGCGCACGCTGGAAGCCGGCCCATGCTGCCCCAATGCCTGGCAGTCGCTAGGAGCCAGGCCAGAGCTGTGGACGACAGCTCGACCGACTCCGCCGGCGTCGATGCACTGACTGGATGGCCTACATGTACATCCTGCGCTGCTCCGACGGCAGCTACTACGTCGGCAGCACCCGGAACCTCGAGTCACGTCTCTACCAGCACCAGACGGGGATCGGCGCGGAGTACACCCGCTGTCGCCGACCGGTCGAGCTCGTGTACGCCTACGAGTTCGAGGACGTCGCCGACGCCTACGCCGCGGAGAAGCGGGTGCAGGGGTGGTCGCGGGCGAAGCGTGAGGCGCTGATCCGCGGCGACTACGACCTCCTCCCCACCCTCGCGCGCAAGGACTTCCGTCGACGCGACCCGCGCCCCTGGCGCGAGTGAGCTGATCGCTGGTCGAGTAGCGCGGAGCCGCGACGGAGGAGCGTGCTTTGGACGTATCGAGACCGCTCCAAGCTTTCGCTGGGGGTTGGGTCGCGCTGGGCCGTTGCCGGGTGGTCTCGATACGCGGCCGCGGCGCTCCTTCGTCGCGCGTGGCCGCTACTAGACCAGCGGAAGGGGTTCGCTGGTCGAGTAGTCGACGTCGCGACGTAGGAGCAGACGGAGACGTATCGAGACCACTCCAAGCCGTCGCTGGGGGTTGGGTCGCGCTGGGCCGTTGCCGGGTGGTCTCGATCGGTCAGGACGTGCTCGCTGGCGCTCGCCGTCCTGACGACTCGACCAGCGGAACGTCTCGCTGGTCGAGTCGTCGACGTCGCGAAGGAGCAGACGGAGACGTATCGAGACCACTCCAAGCCGTCGCTGGGAGCCAGCCCGCGCTGGGCCTTTGCCGGGTGGTCTCGATACGTCCGAGCCTCGCAAGCTCGCTCGGACTACTCGACCAGCGGAATTCTTGCCTACTCGGCCAGCGGAACCCTCCCCTGTTCGAGCAGCGGGGTCAGGAGCAGGAGGTGGGGAAGCGGCGGTCCTGGGTGAAGGACTGGACCCCTGGCGTGGTGGTCACGACCGCGCCGCGACGTTGGTCCTTGCCGGTCGTCATGGTGGTGCGGATGGTGACGGTCTGGCCGGGCTTGATGACGTAGGCCGTGTAGGCGACGGGGCGGGTGCCGAGCCGGCCGCTCTCGTCGAGGGAGATCGCGTCGTCGGCCTGCACCTCGTCGACGGTGCCGCCGGCGGGGGCGACGACGCGGACGGTCAGCTGCTGGTCGCCGCGCGGGGCCCGGTTCCCGTTGCCGGTGATGTACTGCGGCAGGTCGGCGGCGTCGGCCGGCGCATTCGAGGTGATGGTGGTGGTGGCGACCAGCGTCTGGCGACCGTCGGTGCGGCACCCCTCGGACTTCACGGTCGTCCTCCAGTCGAGGTAGTACTGCATCTTCGAGCTGGTGGTGTCGTTCAGGTACACGCCGACGTGGGGCGTGGTGCTCGGCTCGGGCAGCTCCCCGGACAGGTGCGTGCCGGCGAGGTCGTCCTCGACCGTCTTGTCGGCGCTCCACAGCAGGATGCGGCGCTCGTCGACGGCCTTCGTCAGGCCCTCGAGGGTCTTGCGGGAGTCGCCGCGTCCGCCGAGGACGGAGCTGAAGATGCGCTGGGCGGCGTCGGCGAAGAAGAGGTCTTGCACCTGCGGGTCGGGGAACCGCGCGTACACGGTGTTGAGCAGGATCTCGACGGCGTTCGCCGACGTGAGCGTGGTGCCGTCGGTGAGCCGGATGGAGCCGGTCCCCTCGAGCGCGTAGGAGAGGGCGACGGGGTCGATGGACAGCACACCGTCGACCTTGGTGCCGAGCGAGCGCTGCACCATGGCGCGGGCGATGGTCGCGACGCGGGGGAAGTCGGGGGTGATGGTGGTGTCGCGGATGTCCTCGGCGATGAGGCTGCCGAAGGTGCGCTCCTCCTCGTCGGTGATGCGCACGACCGGGTCGTCGAAGTCGCCGAGCTCGCGGATGGTGAACTGCTGGTTGAAGCTGAGTCGGCCGTTGCGGGCGGTGACGAGCGCGAGCGCGCCCGGGATGCCGCCGAGCGAGCGCGACTCCGCGTTGTTCTGGAACATGACCAGGTAGGTGCGGGTGCCGTCGGCGCCGAGCATGCGGGGGGCGATGCGCAGTGCCTTGGCGGCGGCGTCGGCGGCCTGCTGCGCGGTGCCGAGCTTGTCCTTGAGCTCCTGCACCGGCTTGCGGAGGGGGCCGACGATGGCGGAGTCGTCGATGGCGTCGATGCGGCGGCGGTTCTCGGTGAGGACGTTCGCGGCGGTGCTGACGGGACGCACGAGCCCGGCGAACTCGCGGAGCGGGAAGCGGCCGTTCTTGGGCCGGAAGGTGTTGGCGTCGAGCGACTGCGCGGTGTCGACGACGGGCGGCAGGGCGCGCTGGGCGATGTCGTCGAGGGCGTCGGCGGCGGACTGCACGGCGTCGACGCTGGAGCCGACGAACGGCACGTGGGTGGCGGCGCCCCAGAGGGGGCCGTCGGTGCGGGTCCGGGCGGTGGTGGTGCTCTGCTGCAGGGCGCGCAGGGTGTTGCGTGCGAGGTCGGTGTCACCGCTGGTGATCTGGGACTGGAGGTCCTGCGCCTCACCCGTGGCTGCCGTGATGGCCTTCTGCGCCTGCGAAGCCTCGTAGCCCATCCAGCCGACGACGCCGATGGCGGCGAGGACGACGACGCCGAGGCCGATCCACAGCGGCTTGCGGTTGCGCTGCTTGCGGCTCTTGCGCCGCGAGCTCCCTGAGGAGCGCGACGAGCGGGTGCGGGAGGCCATGGCGTGATCCTAGGGTCGCGGGTCGAGCCGACGGGTTCGGTGCAGACATGACTCCGCCACCTCCCCAGCCCGGAGGCTGGTGGAGGTGGCGGACGTCAGGGTCGTGCTTCGCGGAGCGACGCGATCAGCTGTGACGACGGCGGGCGGCGATGACGCCGGCGCCGGCGAGCACGAGGGCTGCGCCACCCGCGAGGAGGAGGACGTTCGAGCCGCCCGTGTCGGGCAGCGCGCCGCTGGCGTTGTCGCCGCTGCCAGCGCCGGTACCGGTGCCGGCGTCAGAGACGCCCGTGCCGACGACGAGCTTGATCGTCTTGGTGTAGGTCTGCTGGACCGGGACGAAGCCGGACTTCAGGCCGCTCGCGCTGGGGGCGATGTCGTCGGCCGTCGTGATCGTCATGACGATCTCGAAGGTGCCGTTCTCGTTCGGCGCCTGGCCGGACACGGACCACGTGGTGGTGTTGGCGCCGCTGCCGACGTTCTGGCCGAGCAGCGAGGCGGAGTAGGACTCGACCTCGGCGCCGCCGAACGTGCCGGAGAAGGAGAACTGACCGCCCGGAGCGACCTGGACACCCGCGGCGGCGCTGCCACCCGGGATGGTGATGATGGGCTCGTCGCCGTAGGCGAACGCCGAGCCGGCGGAGAAGAGGGTGACCAGACCGGCCACGAGGCCAGCGATGGCCAGACGAGTGCTGCGCATGTGAAGCTCCGAGGGATGTAGAAGACGACCACGAGACCTGTGGTTCCCGGCTAACAGTAGCGGTGAAATCCCGTCACGAACCAAACTTGTCCAAACTATTCACACGGACGCAACACGGGCCAACTCGCTGTCGGCGCGTCGCCGAGATTTTTCCTGTCTTTTCAGGAGATCGGCATGTGACTCACGACACAAGCGCGAGTGCACGGACGACCCGTCCGCCCGGACTGAGACGACGCTGAGAAGGCCAGAAGGCCGAGTATTCAGCCTCGATCGTCGGGCTCGTCGCCCTGACGGTCGGTCTCGGGCTCGGGGTCCTCGAGGCCGCGGCTCGCGTCGAGCCGGGTGCGCGACTGACGTCCGACGGCGTCCTGGACGGCGTCGAGGTCACCTGAACGGTCAGTGCGCCGGGGCGCGGTGAGGTGGGCCTGACGCTGCTGCTGTTGCTGCGTGGTGTCGGCGCGGCGCTTCGAGCCGCGTCGGGTCGACATCGGCTCGGGACGGTCCTCCGCGGCCTCCACGGTGTCGGAGTCCGTGGGTGCGTATCCGTAGCCGTACCCGTAGCCGTATCCGTAGCGCCCGGACTTCACGGGCGTCATGTTGAAGACCGCCGCGACGGGCTTGGCGCCGACGCCCTCGAGCCGGTCGACGGCGGCGCGCACCTGGTCGGCCGTGGTCTTGCCGTGGCGGACGACGAGGACGGCGCCGTCGACGACGCTGGAGATCAGCGCGGCGTCGGTGACGGGGAGCAGGGGCGGGGCGTCGATGAGGACGACGTCGTACTCGGCGCGCAGCTGCTCGACGAGCGCGACCATGGCGCGCGACTGCAGCAGCTCGGCCGGGTTGGGCGGCGTCTTGCCGCTCGAGAGCACGGAGAGCCCTGAGATGCCCGTCTCCTGCATCACGTCGGCCAGCTCCACGCGGCCGACGAGCACGGTGGTGAGGCCCACGGCCTCGACGAGACCGAGGTACTGCGCCACGCGCGGTCGGCGCATGTCGCCCTCGACCAGCGCGACCTTCTGGCCGCCCTCGGCGAGCGCCAGGGCGAGGTTGACGGCCGTCGTGCTCTTGCCCTCGCCCGGCAGCGCGCTGGACAGCACGAACACCTTCTTGTTGGCGTCGGGGTCGATGAACTGCAGGTTGGTGCGCAGCACGCGGAAGGCCTCGGCGCGCGGGGAGTACGGGTCGATCTCGGAGATGAGCGGCGCGCCGTCGGCGCCGTTGTCGAAGGGGATGGCGCCGATGACGGGCGCCTCGGCGAGCTCCTCGAGCTGCTTGTGCGTCTTGATGGAGGAGTCGAGCGTCTCGCGCAGCACGGCGATGCCGGCACCGAGCAGCAGGCCGAGGATGAGCCCGAGACCGAGGTTGCGCAGCGGCTGGGGCGAGACGGGCGACGTCGGCGCGGTGGCCTGGTTGGTGACGGTGGCCTTGATGGTGGCCTGGTCCTTGCCGGGTGGCGTCTCGAGCTCCCCGACGTAGCCGACGAACACGTCGGCGGTGGTCTCGGCGATGCGCTGCGCCCGCTCGGGCGAGGGGTCGGTGACCGTGATGGTCAGGATGACGGTGTCGAGCTGCGACGTGGCGGTGATCTGCTGGCTCAGCTCGGCCGGGGTCTCGTCGAGGTCGAGGTTACGGATGACGCGACGCGTGATCTCGTTCTGGTTCACCATCTCGGCATAGCTCTTGACGCGCTGCAGCGAGAACTGGCTGCCCTGGAAGGCCTGGCTGTCGTCGGCGGCCTGCGAGGTGGAGATGAACAGGTCGGTGGACGACGCATACTGGGGCGTGGTGCGCCAGGTGGCGAGCGCTGCCAGGGCGACGACACCGAGGGCCACGGAGGCGATGAGCAACCAGCGGTGACGAAGGATGGTCAGGTAGTCCCGCAGGTCCACGTACAGCTCCCGAGTGGTGATGACGGCGGCCCCCGAGACCGAGGGATGCGCCTCACTCTAGGCGAGGCGCGTGGTGATCGTGGACGACTTGGCTGTGACGTCGTGCTGCGGAACGTGGGGCGTTGCACAACCAAAGCACGATGAAGGACCTGTGCGGGCTGCCAGGATGGGCGCATGAGGGAGCTTGCCGTGCGAGGCACCGAGATACCGGGCCTGTGGATCGTCGACATGCCGGTCCACGGCGACAACCGCGGCTGGTTCAAGGAGAACTGGCAGCGCGAGAAGATGGCAGCGCACGGTCTGCCGGACTTCGAGCCCGTGCAGAACAATGTCTCCTTCAACGCCCACCGAGGCGCTACGCGCGGCATCCACGCGGAGCCGTGGGACAAGCTCATCTCGATCGTGAGCGGCCGCGCCTTCTGCGCCTGGGTCGATCTTCGGGAGGGTGAGACGTTCGGTCGCGTGGCGACCCTCGAGGTCGGGGTGGACCAGGCGGTCTTCGTGCCGAAGGGCGTGGGCAACTCCTACCAGGCACTCGAGGACGACACGATCTACAGCTACCTCGTGAACGAGCACTGGAGCCCGGAGGCGTCGTACACCTTCGTCAACCTCGCCGACGAGACGCTCGGCATCGAGTGGCCGATCGCCCTGTCGGACGCTGAGCTGTCGGAGAAGGACCGTCGCCACCCACCGCTCGCCGACGTGGCGCCCTTCGCTGCCGACGAGGTGGCACTGCCCGAGGTCGACTCGCCGCGGACGCTCGTGATCGGGGCGGGTGGTCAGCTGGGCCGCGCCTTGGTCGAGCGCCTACCGCACGCCACCGCGTGGGACGTCGCCGACCTCGACATCACCGACCCCGGCGCGGTGTGGGCCGTCAACTGGTCGCAGTTCGACACGATCATCAACGCCGCCGCGTACACCGCTGTCGACGCCGCGGAGACGCTGGAGGGACGGCGGGCGGCCTGGCTGGCCAACGCGCACGCCCCGGCCCACCTGGCGAAGGCTGCGGTGGCGCACGACCTGACCCTCGTGCACGTCTCGTCCGACTACGTGTTCGACGGCGAGCGCGAGACTCACGGAGTGGACGAGTCGTTCGCGCCGCTGGGTGTGTACGGGCAGTCGAAGGCCGCCGGCGACGTCGCCGTGAGCGTGGTGCCCAAGCACTACGTGGTGAGGACGAGCTGGGTGATCGGCGACGGTGCGAACTTCATCCGCACCATGCAGGCACTGGCCGAGAAGGGCGTGGATCCGGCGGTCGTCGACGACCAGGTCGGACGTCTGACCTACACGTCGGACCTCGCCGACGGCATCATCACGCTGCTGCGCCAGCACGCGCCCTACGGGACGGTGAACGTGACGAGCGGCGGCGAGCCGCGCTCGTGGTTCGAGATCGCGCGCCAGGCGTTCGCGGACGCCGGCCACGACCCGCAGCGGGTCTCGCCGACGAGCACGGAGGAGTACGGGCGAGGTAAGCAGCTCGCCCCGCGCCCGCGCTTCAGCACCCTGGAGTGAGCACCTGACGTTCAGCGGTCGAGCAGCCCGAGAAGATAGCGGCCGTAGCCGCTCTTGACGAGAGGCTGCGCGATGCGGTGGAGGTCGTCGTCGCTGAGGTAGCCGAGGCTCCAGCCGATCTCCTCCGGGCAGCTGATCTTGAGGCCCTGTCGGTTCTCGACGGAGCGCACGAAGTTGCCAGCGTCGTTGAGGTCGTCGATGGTGCCGGTGTCGAGCCAGGCGGTCCCTCGCTCGAGAAGCTCGACCTTCAGGCGGCCCTGCTCGAGGTACACCCGGTTGAGGTCGGTGATCTCCAGCTCGCCGCGGGCGGAGGGCTGCAGCTCGCGGGCATAGCCGACCACGTCGCTGCTGTAGAAGTAGAGCCCAGGCACGGCGTAGTTGCTCTTGGGCTTCTCCGGCTTCTCCTCCAGGGAGATCACGCGGCCGGTGTCGTCGAACTCCACCACGCCGTACGCAGTCGGGTTGGCCACGTGGTACCCGAACACGGCTCCGCCGTCGAGGTCCTCGAAGCGACCGAGCGTGGAGCCGAGACCGGCTCCGTAGAAGATGTTGTCGCCGAGCACGAGTCCGACGTTCTGGTCACCGATGTGGTCGGCGCCGATCGTGAAGGCCTGCGCGAGCCCGTCGGGCGACGGCTGCTGGGCGTAGGTGATCGAGATCCCGAACTGGCTGCCGTCGCCGAGCAGGCGCTCGAACCCGCTCGCCTCGTGCGGCGTCGTGATGATGAGGACGTCGCGGATGCCGGCGAGCATCAGCGTCGAGAGCGGGTAGTAGATCATCGGCTTGTCGTAGACCGGCATGAGCTGCTTGCTGATGCCCTGCGTGATCGGGTGGAGTCGCGAGCCCGTGCCGCCGGCGAGGATGATCCCCTTCATGTGACGAACCATACGGATTTCCCGGGTTCGCCGGACCATCTCGACGGTAACGTCTGCCACATGCAGCGGATCCTGGTCACGGGCGGTGCCGGGTTCATCGGCTCCAACTTCGTCCACTACGTGGTGGAGCACACCGACCTCGTCGTGACGGTGGTCGACAAGCTGACCTACGCAGGCAACCGCGCCAACCTCGACGGGCTTCCCGAGGACCGCGTGCGGCTGGTGGTGGGCGACATCGCCGATGCCGACCTGATGGACGACCTGGTCGCGGGGCACGACGCCGTCGTCCACTACGCAGCCGAGAGCCACAACGACAACTCGCTGCGCGACCCGAGGCCCTTCCTCGACACCAACATCATCGGCACGTACGTGATCCTCGAGGCGTGCCGCAAGCACGACGTACGGCTGCACCACATCTCCACCGACGAGGTCTACGGCGACCTCGAGCTCGACGACCCGGCGCGGTTCACCGAGTCGACCCCGTACAACCCGTCGAGTCCGTACTCGTCGACGAAAGCGGGTTCGGACCTGCTCGTCCGGGCTTGGGTGCGCTCGTTCGGCCTGCGCGCGACCATCAGCAACTGCTCGAACAACTACGGCCCGCGGCAGCACATCGAGAAGTTCATCCCTCGACAGATCACCAACGTGCTCGACGGCAGACGCCCGAAGCTCTACGGCGCTGGACTGAACGTGCGCGACTGGATCCACGCCGACGATCACAGCTCCGCCGTGCTCACGATCCTGGAGAAGGGCGCGATGGGGGAGACCTACCTCATCGGCGCGGACGGCGAGAAGAACAATCTTGAGGTCGTGCGGCTGATCCTTCGTCTCATGGGCCAGCCCGAGGATGCCTTCGACCACGTGACCGACCGTGCGGGTCACGACCTCCGTTACGCGATCGACTCCACGCGCATCCGCGAGGAGCTCGGGTGGTTGCCGACATTTGTAGATTTCGAGACGGGGCTTGCTGACACCATTGACTGGTACGCGCGGCACGCCGCCTCGTGGAGAGGGTTGAAGTCCAGTGTTGAGGCTTCATACGAAGGCGCGGAGGCAGTGCTGTGAAGGTCGTAGCGATCGTCTCTGCGGACCGGACCTCGGCCACGGGCGCTCCGATCAATGCCGGCGACGCTCTCCTCACAGATGTCCTGGCGGGTGCACTCGAAGAGGCTGGTTTCGGCACGCTGGTGCTGGACTTCGGATCGCCAAGGCGAGAAGGACTCGGAGTGCGGCGCCATGTGAGCGGCGTGCGTGCCCTTTTCCGGGCCCTCAAGGAGGTTGATTTCGTCGTCATCGGCGGCGGAACGATGATCCAGGAAGACTCGGACCGTCTGCTCAGGGGCAGTTTGATGAGGCTTTGTCTCGTGGTGTCCAGCGCATGCCGTGTTGCTCGTGTTCCTGCAGCGTTCTTTGCCGTGGGCATCGATCCCTTGCCGCGCCGAGTCGCTCGTGTCGGTTACCGAGCTGCGGTGTGGCGCCGGAGCGTATGGGTTCGGGATCGGTGGTCGCAGGATCGTGCGGCGCGATTGCTAGGCCATACGGCACGTCTGGGCGGAGATGCTGCATTGCTAATGACCGTGCGCGAGGCTGACAGTCACGGGGACATTGTGCTCGCGCCCAACCGCGGATCGCGGAAGAGTCTGTCTGAGGATCTCCAGGTGAGGCTGGCGCCTTCTGCCTTGGTCGGCATGTCCCATGGCGAGATCGACGATCTCGAGGGGGTGGCGCAGCGAGGAAACGTGACGACCTCCCTGGACGGCTGGGAACGGATCGACGAGGTCATCGCGGGTAGTCGTGGAGTGGTGGCTTCGCGCATGCATGCCCTATACCTGGGCGCGCTCCACTCCAAACCACTTCTGGCGGTGGGTCGGGGTGAGAAGATCCGAGCGTTTGCCCGTGAGTTCGAGGTTCCGATGGTCGATTCGTTTGAGGATGTGGACAGCGAGCGTCTGTGCGAGCAAGTCGACGCGGAGGCCTTCGACAAGGCGAGGGAGAGAGCCCGCGTTGCCTTCTCGAGTCTTGTTCAAGAGATCAACAACAAAACCCCAAACGGGTCGATCCGTTGAGGATCCTCATCAACGGCTACGGGGCGCATCGTGGAGGCATCGTTCGGGTGCACAACGCGATTTGTCGTGAGATGGCGAAGCGCGGCGCCCTGGTAGTCGCGAACGCTCCGGTCGGTCAGGTCTCGACGCCTCATACCCGGATCGCGTCGGCGCAGACCGGAAGCCGGGCCGCATCCCTGATCAAGGATCTGTTTCGATCTGTGCTCGATGGTGAGTTCGACCTTCGGATCGACTCCGCGCCGGCATTTCGTCCCTTTTCGCGAGCACGAAAGCGCGTCGTCATCGTCCACGACCTCAACTTCCTCGAGCCCCGGGTCCACGCGATCAGTTGGAAGCAGAAAATCTACAGGCGCCTCCTGCATCGAGTCTCGGTCGCGCGGGCGGATCTCATCGTTGTTAACAGCGAGAGCACCCGACGTGAGGTGGAGAGGTTCCTGCCGAAGTTCGAAGGCCGCCTGCAGGTTCAGCCGCTCCCCGTGGACGAGATGTTCCGGCGCGCACCACTATCGACCCGTCGTGCTGAGAGCGGCGGCAGTACCCCGATCTCCTTGCTCTCGTTCGGCCACGCCAAAAACAAGGGTGTGGACTGTCTGATGACGACGATGCGAGCGTTCCCGCAGCTCGAACTCACGGTGGTGTGCACGCGAGCTGAGTGGAACGCGTTCTGGGCAGACGTCGCTTCTGATCTTGGGGTGACCGATCGCGTCACGGTCGTGGATTCGCCAGACGACGGTCAGCTGATCGACTTGTACCGCAAGGCGTCCGTGTTCTGCATGGTGTCGAGCTATGAGGGATACGGCATGCCCGTCACTGAAGCTCTGGCTCTTGGCGTTCCGGTCGTGATCTCCGACCTCGACGTCCTTCGGTCTTCGAGTCGCGGAGCGGGAGTCGCGGTCGACCGCAGCGACCCTTCGGACATCTGGCGAGGGGTCCAGGAGGCGCTACGTGGCGCAGGAGGCGAGCTGGAGATCGTCAGGTCCGAGCTAAGAGGAGAAGGATGGGACACATGGTGCGCACAGTTCCTCGAGGTGGTTGCCGATGACCAGCCCTGACCTGACTTGTGTCACGGTCACGTTTAACTCGGTGCATGACTTGGAGCTGTGTTGGAGCGGCGGCGTTCCCGAGAACATCGAGTGGATCGTCGTAGACAACGCTTCCCGAGACGAGAGCGCCAAGGTTGCAGCGAAGCTAGGCGCGAGGGTGGTGCGGCTGCCGAGGAACGTCGGATTCTCTGCGGCGAACAACGTCGGCGCGAGTCTCGCCAGCGGCAGACACCTGATGTTCGTCAATCCCGACGTCCAGGTCGACGCGGCAGGAGCGCGTTGGATCGCGGAGCAACTCGACAGACGTGACGTGCTCATCGCGCCGCAACTCGTCAATGAGGACGGTTCCTCGCAAGAGAACGGCCGCATGTCTCCCTTCGCCTGGAGGAAGCTTGCGCATTTCTTCGGGTCAGGAAGCAGTGAGCGCAGCTACGAGGTCGTGGCGTCACGTGACGAGGAGAGACCCGTGGTGTGGGTCATCGGCGCGGCAGTCGGCATGAGAGCACGGACATTCGAGTCGCTGGGTGGTTGGGACTCGTCATTCTTCGTCTACTACGAAGACTCTGACCTCTGCCTGCGCGCTCGCCAAGCCGGGATCCCGACGATTCTCGACGGCCGTGTGCGATGGGTCCATCGTTGGGCCCGCGCTACCCGCAAGGGGTTCAGTCTCGCGTCCTGGAAGTTTGAGGTGGCTTCAGGGACCCGGTTCTATTCTCGGTACCCGAGTCTGCTCTTGCCGCCGATTCGCTGGACTTCGTGGAGGAGGGCGGAAATCGCCATGAGTCAGGTGGCTCCGGCGGAGATTCATAGATGAGCACAGGTGGCTTCGGCCGTCACGGCGAGCTGGCACAGGACAAGAAGCTCCTGTCCGTTCGATCGCAAACCGTGGGCGTTCTGATCGCGGTTTTCGGGGCTATCGTTCCTCTGGCGCTCGTCATCTCTTCCAACTTCGGCACATGGTCGTACATCCCGCTGGTCTTGTGTCTCGGAATCGTCTTTCTTCTATTGCTCGGCTTTGAGTGGCGACGTGCCGGGCACCCGCTCACGCCGGTGGGAGTCATTTGTCTCGGCGGGCTGCTCATCGCTGTCCTTCGCCCCATCACCATCCAGACGAGCGGATTTACCACTGCAGGCGCGCTCCTGGATTCTCGTCGATTCGTCGGGCCGGTCCAGGAGGCGGCGGTGGTGGCGATCGCGCAATGGCTCTTGTTCGTGGTGTCGATGGCCATCATCTACCTGGTGCTTTACGCCAAGGGTTGGACGTCGGCCCCTGCAAGCGATCAAGCTCTTCCGCCCGCGGTGGCGAACCGAGCTGTGATGTTGCTTCTGGGCGCGATGGTCATAGCACTGGTGTCCGCTGCATTGCTTATCCAGTCGTCGGGAGGCCTTGCAGCGCACTTTTCCGGTGTTTCCGTGAGGTCGGCGTTCCTGGCGGGGCGCTATTACCTGACACTCGGCTACGTACCGCTGGCCGTTGCGCTTGTCCTATACGTGGAGGTTCGTCGTCGCTCGGTCGATCTCACAGTATGGACCCCGCTGGCACTCGTGGCTGCTGTCCTCTTGTTGCTCACGGCGTTCATTACCGGTGGCCGAGGGCCTCTCGTCCTCGGTGCGGTGCTTCCTCTTCTGTTGCTCAAGCAAACTGGACCGCGCCCCATCAGCAACGTTCGCCTCGTCCTTCTAGGGGCGGGAATGATCATCGCGGCCATGATCATGAGCTTGGCGCTCAGGGAGAACCAGTACGACGGCGGGGAGTCGCTGCAAGCCCTCGAAACCAACCCCGTGGCGACGCTACTCGATCGCCTGACATCCGGTGCAGAGACGCGTCCATTTGACAGCCTGACGCTACTCAACATGTACGACCGCGAAGGAGAGGTCCCCAGGCTCTACGGGTCCACCTATCCCAAGCTCTTCACGTACTTCCTGCCGAGCAGTATCTACCCGGCGAAGGATGGCGGTGCAAACACGTTCTTCACCGAGCGGTACCTACCGCGCTTCTACTACCCATTCAGAATCGAGACGAGCATCTCTGCGGTCGGGGAGGGGTTTCTCAACTTCGGGTGGATAGGAGTCGCCCTATCCGGTGCGCTCGTCGGGTTCGCTGCGGCCAGATTCCTGCGTCTTGGAGCTCAGGCATCAGTGACTCGGAAGAGCTTGCAAGTCTTGCTCACACCGATTTTCTTCTCATTCGTTCGGGGCGATAGCTACCAGAACTTGAGCCTGGCTCTTTTCGTCTCGGCCCTCGTGGTGATGGGCGTCCGCGCTATCGGGGCATCGATCTCGTCGGGACCGGACATCTCTGTTCCACCGTCAGACGTTCGTCTGCGCCGTACGACGAACCGCTAGACCGGAAGACGCCGTCAGGAACAACTCGACCGCGAGCGCCGTCCAGGCCAGGGGAATGAGACCGTGCTGGCTCACGATTGGTACGGCGATGATGGCGAAGCAAGCCGTGGCCAGACTCACGGCCAGGCGTGCTCGAACGTGGTGTCTGGCTAGCAAGTAGCTGATCGTGACGTAGTTTCCGCACTTGATCACGAAGGCGAGACTCAAGATGCGCAGGATTGACTCGAAGTGATCGGGCATGCGGAGCAGATTCCCGACGAACGGTGCCGCGACAGCAAGGCCGACCGCTATCGCTATCCCGACCAAGATGGAGGCCAGCCACGCATCGCGCAGACGCAACTTCTCGGCGCGGATGCGGGGGATCATCTGGGCTGAGGTGGTGGCGGGAATGAACTCGAGTGGCTGCACGACGCGCAGAGCTGCTGCGAGCAGAGCCGCCGAACTCGGCTGAAGGGCGATCGTGCCGAAGACCAGCAGAGCCTGTGAGTACACGCCAGTGATGGCCCCGCTGAGTCCGATTTCGACCGTCTGTCGGATGTACCTTCTCGGAACTGGCGCATGGGCAAAGTCATCCCGCACGAGCACGTAGACGGTCAGAACCACGATGATGCCCACCACCGGCAGCACGGCGAGCGGAAGAAGGCTATGGCACATGAGACAGGACGCGCAGACAGCGGCTCGCGTCACGCCAACGACCGCGTCGACGACACCGTAGGTGACCTCGCGACCGAAGACTAGGGTCGGGGCTTTAGCGGTCCTTGTGACAGAGTCGGTAATCAACGTCAAGGCCAGCGCCAACGCTGTGACGGCGGTTGCCGCAGAATCGACCGTCACCTTGCCCGTCAGGTAGAGCGCGGCGAGCGAGACAATTGACAGCGTCGATGTCAAGCCGGCCTGCAGCGCAAGCAGTCTGTTGAAGAGACTGCGAGAGAGCAGGTTTGGATCGCGAGTGAGCAGGTAATTGAAGGCGCCCGAATCCGAGAAGATCCCGATGACCGCCTGGATCCCGAGTAGCAGGAGCAGGGCAACGCGCTGTTCGCCATCGCTCACGCGAGCGATGACAACCAGAAGTACGAACTGCGAGGCGCGGAACACGAGCGTGCCAGCGAGCGGGCTTGCCGCCGAGCCCACGGCGCCTAGGCGCGTCGTCAGCATGCGCCTTCGGGCTGCTTACACGCTTTGCGAGTCCGGAGCACGCCTCTAGTAGGCACCGCCAGAACCGATCACAGCTCGGATGGTGCGCCACAGAATCACGAGATCTCCTACAAGTGACCAGTTCTCAACGTAGTAGGTGTCGAGCTGGATGGCATCTTCCCACGCGAGGTCAGACCGCCCGGACACCTGCCACAGACCCGTCATGCCCGGGAGCACGCGCAGGCGACGGTGGGCGACGTGGTCGTAGAGGTCGACCTCGAACTGGCGCTGGGGCCGCGGACCGACGAGGCTCATGGTGCCGAAGAGGACGTTGAAGAGCTGCGGCAGCTCGTCGAGGGAGTACCGACGCAGGAATCCGCCAACGGGAGTGATGCGCGGATCGTCCTTCAGCTTGGCCAGCGGGCCGACCGATGCCCCCTGCTCTGCCAGGAGCGCCGCGAGCCGAGCGTCGGCGTCAGGGTGCATGGAGCGGAACTTGACCATGCCGAACGGCTCGCCGTCCTTCCCGATGCGCTCCTGGTGGTAGAAGACGGGACCGCGGCTGGTCAGCTTGACGGCGAGAGCCGCTGCCAGGAGGAGCGGAGAGAGCATGAGGATCAGTGCCGCCGCACCAGCACGGTCGAAGATGCGCTTCGGCCAGGTGGCAGCGTCGCCGTACGTTGGCTTGTCGACGCTCAGGAACGGCATCTTCCCGACCCGGCTCAGCTGGATGCGTGAGCCCGAGACGTCGACCACGTTGGGCGACACGAGCAGGTCGACGTCAAGTCCCTCCAGCTCCCAGGTCAGCTCCTTCAGGCCGGCGTGACCCAGGTGCTCCGTGTCGGTGACAATCACCAGCTCCGCCTCCGCAACGCTCAGCGCGGCGTCGAGGTTGCGCTCGGTGCCCATCACAGGCACGAAGGCGTCCGGCACTGGAAGCCACTCGCACAGCGAGGTGGCGCGGTCCGGGACCCACACGCCAGTCACACGGACACCAGACTGCGGGCTGTTGCCCAAGTGACGGGTGATGTCCTCGGCCGAGCGCATGCCACCGATCACCAGGGCGTTGGTGATCATGGCGCCCCGCTGGCGCTGGCGGTTCAGCCACGAGCGCCACACGCGGCGGGTGACGATCAGCCCCAGGAGACCGAGAGGGAACGTGATGGCGAGGTAGCCGCGCGACGAGTCGATCTTGAAGACGAGGGACGCGATGGCCACGAGCCCGAAGAAGGTGACGGACGCGCGGACGATGCGACGGTACTCCTCGACGCCGTCGCCCAAGACCCGGCTGTCGCGGGTGCGATAGGCCTGAAGGGCGATCGACCAACCCACGGCGAGGGCGGCCCCGAAGGTCCAGTAGGAGATGGAGAGGGGCCCGTTGGTGGTGGCTTCAGCATCTGCGCCGAATCGCAGGACTGCGCCGAGGATGGCGACGGCGAACAGGACGGCGGTGTCGCTCAGGAAGACGCGGTGCGCGACCTGCTTGTGCCAGGGCGCGCGGTGCGTTGTCGAGCTGTCGATGGCGGGGTCCTCTGAGGGTTCGACGGCGAGAGCAGGTTCCTGGCTTCGCCGTGCGCTCGAGAGGTCCGCATGGGCTGAGGTCGTCCGACTGACGTCCTGAATGGTCATGTGCACCGATCTCCGAGCTTGTTCAGTGTGCTCCCCCGGGCCAGCACCCGCTCAGGTTAGGGCGAATTTCAGGGAGAAACGACCACTTTGTGTGAACGAGGTGTGACATCACAGGCCGCACACGGTGATCCCCGACACGTCCGGGACCTGTGCCTCCTGCAACGACAGGGCAATCGACCCGGACGGCGTGCGGGCGAAAGTCAGCGCGGATGCAGTCGGGTCGGACGGGATCGGAAAACGTCGAGACGAATGTGGAGAAAACGCTGACGCGCGTGGAGGCGGTGGGTAGTGTTCTTCTCGAAGCCCCGCTGATTCACCCCCCGAGATCAGCGGGGTTTCTCTATGCCGGAAGCGCGCTTCCGCTGGTGACGCAGCCCACCCAGAAGTGACACGTTCTTGTCATCTTTCTTCCCTACCTTCGGATCAGAAGGAGGAGGGTGATGAGACGCACCTGGAGGCGCTGGCGCTGCCGGCTGAAGTACGGATACGCCTGCCCCCACCTGGAGCTGCACACCAGGGAGGGCAGAAAGGGCCTCGGCACGCGGAAGCGCTGACGACCGTCAGTCGACCGAGACCGTGTTGTTGCTCAGGTTCGGGTCGGTGCGACCGGGCGACGTGACCGTCGCGAACAAACCGGAAGCCTCGGGGGGCGACCAGGACGCCACGAGCGGTCCGGGGTTCGGCCCCGACGCCGTGCAGATCACGACCCTCGACGTCCCGCCTCCGGTGCACGACCAGCCGTTCTGCTGCACCCAGCCCACCGACAGCTCCTGCGGGAACGTCAACGTCACCTGCGGGACGTCGCGCGTCGCCACCACCGTCAGTCGCACGATGCGCTCGAGCGCGGTGCTCTCCACCGTCGCCGAGATCGACAGGTCCTCGTCCGGCGTCGGCGTCGGCTCGGGAGTGGGCTCAGGCGTCGGCTCAGGGCTGGGTTCGGTGGTCGGCTCTGGCGTGGGCTCAGGGGTCGGCTGGGTGGTCGGCTCGGGCGTGGGTCCCGGCGTGGGCTCGGTGGTGGGCTTCGGCGTCGGGACGGGCCGTGCCGGCCGCGGGGCGGGCGCAGGCTTGGCCGGTGCGGGCTGAGGCGTGGCGTGGTGCTCGGCTGGAGCTGTCGGCGCTGCGGACGGCGACGTCGAG
>NZ_JAMXRU010000050.1 GCF_024124745.1 Aeromicrobium sp. CnD17-E | reverse complement strand
TCGCACCCAGCGCCGCCGACACCCCGGTCACGACGAAGACCGCGGCCGCGGCGCGGGCCGGGTTGACGACGATCTCGGGCGTGCTCGAGACGCTCGCGAGCACCGCGGCCACCACGCCGCTGGTCCCCGCGACGGTGGCCGCGAAGGCACCCGGCGACTCGACGGGCGCCGGGGTCATCGCCCGCGCCACGCGCGCCGTGAGGGCACCACACAGCAGCACGCCGCCGAGCGGCACGAGGCCCAGGGTCGTGCCCTGCAGCTCGATGCCCGCACCCTGCAGCACGAGCCAGGACCGGGCGCCGGTGCGCAGCGCCGACACCAGCCCGACCCCGGCCAGCAGCGCCACGCCGGACCCGACGACGAGCGCGACGATCGCCGAGACCCCGGCGGTGAGCACACCCGGACGCAGGGGTGGGGTCGTGACGGTCGAGTTCACCCGACCATCCTCCCGGTAAGGTCGTGACGTTCCGACCAGCCACGCCGACATCCCCGAGGAGGCAGCTCGATGACCCGCGCCGACGAGTTCACGAGCTTCTACGAGGCCACCTCCGCCACCTGCCTGCGTGCCGTGTACGCCATGTCCGGCGACCGCCAGGTGGCCCAGGAGGCCACGGTCGACGCCTACCGGCGGGCCTGGCGGAACTGGACGAAGATCCGTCAGCGCGACCCGCTCGCCTACGTGCGGACGGAGGCGTGGAAGCTCACCGCCGTCAGCCGCGGCACCCACCCGCTGCGCCGCCGCCACGAGGAGGACGCCGACACCGCACTGCTCGACGCGCTGCACGACCTCCCCGTCGACGACCGTCGACTGATCGTGCTGCTGACCCTCGGCGACACCGACCTCGACCAGGCCTCGCGCGAGGTGGGCGTCGGGGCCGAGGAGGGCATCGAGGTCGTCACGACCGCGCTCGACGGCCTTGAGCGACGGCTCGGCCTCTCGCTGGAGGAGCTCGAGACCCGGCTGAAGGCGCTGGGCTCGGTGACCGGCCAGCTCAGCATGCCCGCGGCCGACGAGGTGCGCACGACCGCGCGTCGCGGCGGCCAGCGCAACACGGTGCTGCTGGTGGCCGCGGCCGTGCTCGCGGTCCTCGCCGGCGGCCTCGTCGCGACCGACGGCGACGCGCTCGCCACCCAGGCGGGGCTGCCGTACCGCGAGAAGCTCGGCGCCGAGCGGCCCGACCTCGTCCTCGAGGCTCGGGAGATCACCGCCGACAACCTCCTGACGACCCGTCAGGTGGCCGGTATCGACGTGACCCGACGTTGGGCCTCCGAGGGCACCGACGAGGACCCCACCAACACCACGCCCTACGCGACGTGCCCGCCGCAGCGCTACGCCGACCCCGACCCGCTGCGCGTCTTCGTCCGCACCTTCACGGCCAGCGGCGGCGACGACGACCGCGTCGCGGAGTCGATCGAGGTCTCCCGCAACGACGCGGCCGCCGCGAAGGCGTACGAGACGACGCTCGGCTGGTACGCCGGCTGCAGCCACCCGCGCGTCCAGCTCGTCGGATCGTTCGTCGTCAAGCGCCCGTTCGGCGACTTCCAGATCCTGCGGCTGCGCTCGCACCGGTCGCCGCAGAAGGTCTTCACCGTCGGGCTCGCGCACTCCGGCCGCGTCACGAGCACGCTCGTGCACGAGCGGACCGGCGACGCGGGCCCCGACATCGACGCGTTCGCGACCACCCTCAACGCGTCGATCCAGCGGGTCTGCCGCGACAGCGGCGGCCGGTGCAGCGACGACATCGAGGTCGTCGACGCCCTGCCACCGAAGACGTCGGGCGCTCCCGGCTTCCTCGACACCGTCGACCTGCCGCCGGTCGCCGACATCGACAAGGTCTGGTCGGGCACCAAGCCGCTGCAGACCCGCAACAACCCGGCGGCCACGCAGTGCGGCGACGCCAGCTTCCGGCGCGACGGGCTCGACAGCACCGCGTCGCGCGTGTTCGTCATCCCCGACGCCGTCGGCGTCCCCGCCGAGTTCGGCGTGACCGAGACGGTCGGCACCTACGACGAGGACGGCCAGGCCCGCAGCCTCGCCGACGACATCGCGAAGGACATCGACGACTGCCCCGACGAGAACCTCTCGGCCAAGGTCGGGCAGCGCAGCACGATCAAGGGCGACGGGTTCTCGGGCCGCTCCTGGCGGATCAGCCTGGAGGTCTCCGACGGCAAGCGCCAGGTGATCCGCACCGGCGTCGTCCGGCGCGGCAAGGCCGTCGCGCAGGTGACGATGACGCCGGTCGGCGACTACGACGTCAGCCAGCGGGCGTGGGAGTCCCTGGTGCGCCGCGCGGGCGAGCGCCTCGCCTACGCCGAGGACCGCTGACCCGCTCCCGCCCCGCTGGTACGGCGTCGCGACCGCGGCCCTGGCCCTGGCTCTGGCTCTGGCCCTGGCTCTGCCTGCAACGTGCACGGGCCCCGACCTCACGAGGAGGTCGGGGCCCGGGCGGGGCGGACGCGGACGTCAGCCGTTGAGGATCTCGCGCATCAGGGCGGCGGTCTCGGACGGCGTCTTGCCGACCTTGACGCCGGCGGCCTCGAGGGCCTCCTTCTTGCCCTGCGCCGTGCCCGCGCCGTCGGACACGATGGCGCCGGCGTGGCCCATCGTCTTGCCCTCGGGTGCGGTGAAGCCGGCCACGTAGCCGACGACCGGCTTGGTGACGTTCGCCTGGATGTAGGCGGCCGCCTTCTCCTCCGCGTCGCCACCGATCTCGCCGATCATGACGATCGCCTTCGTCTCGGGGTCGTTCTCGAAGGCCTCGAGCGCGTCGATGTGCGTGGTGCCGATGATCGGGTCGCCGCCGATGCCGATGGCGGTCGAGAAGCCGAAGTCGCGCAGCTCGAACATCATCTGGTAGGTCAGCGTGCCCGACTTCGACACGAGGCCGATCGGACCCTTGCCGGCGATGTTGGCGGGCGTGATGCCGGCCAGCGCCTCGCCCGGCGTGATGATGCCGGGGCAGTTCGGGCCGATGATGCGCGTCTTCTTGCCCTCTGCCGCCTTCTTCTGGGCGTAGGCCCAGAACTCGGCGGAGTCCTGCACCGGCACGCCCTCGGTGATGATGACGAGCAGACCGATCTCGGCGTCGATGGCCTCGATGACGGCGTCCTTGGTGAACGCCGGCGGGACGAACGCGACGGAGACGTCGGCGCCCGTCTTCTCGATGGCCTCGGAGACCGAGCCGAAGACCGGCAGCTCCACCTCGGCGCCGGAGGCGTCGGTGTGGGTGACGGTCGTGCCGGCCTTGCGGGCGTTGACGCCGCCGACGACGTTCGTGCCGGCCGCCAGCATGCGGGCGGTGTGCTTCGAGCCCTCGCCGCCGGTGATGCCCTGGACGATGACCTTGGAGTCCTTGGTCAGGAAGATCGACATGTCAGCCCCTTCAGCCGTTCGCCAGCTCGGCGGCCTTGTCGGCCGCTCCGTCCATCGTGTCCACCTGGGTGACGAGCGGGTGGTCCAGCTCGTTCAGGATGGCGCGACCCTCGTCGACGTTGTTGCCGTCGAGACGGACCACGAGCGGCTTGGTGGCGTTGTCGCCCAGCAGCTCGAGCGCGCCCTTGATGCCGTTCGCGACCGCGTCGCACGACGTGATGCCGCCGAAGACGTTGACGAACACGCTCTTGACCTGCGGGTCGCCGAGGATGACGTCGAGACCGTCGGCCATGACCTGCGCGGAGGCGCCGCCGCCGATGTCGAGGAAGTTGGCCGGCTTGACCGAGCCGTGCTTCTCGCCGGCGTAGGCGACGACGTCGAGGGTGCTCATGACCAGGCCCGCGCCGTTGCCGATGATGCCGACCTCGCCGTCGAGCTTGACGTAGTTGAGGCCCTTCTCCTTGGCCTTCGCCTCGAGCGGGTCCGCCTCCTCGTGGATGACGAACTCCTCGTGCTCGGCGTGGCGCACCTCGGAGGCGTTGTCGTCGAGCGACACCTTGCCGTCGAGGGCCTCGAGCTTGTCGCCCTCGAGACGGGCGAGCGGGTTGACCTCGACGAGGGTGGCGTCCTCCTCGACGAAGACCTTCCACAGCGACTGGACCATGGCGACGGCCTGGTCGGCGAGCTCGGCGGGGAACTTCGCCTCCTCGACGATCGCGCGGGCCTTGGCCTCGTCGACGCCGGCACCGGCGTCGATCGGGATCTGGCGGACGGCCTCGGGGTTGGTCTTGGCGACCTCCTCGATCTCCACACCACCCTCGACGCTCGCGATGCACAGGTAGCTGCGGTTCGAGCGGTCCAGCAGGAAGGAGAAGTAGTACTCCTCGACCGGGGGCGTGGCCGGCGTGACGAGCACGCGGTTGACCGTCAGGCCCTTGATCTCCATGCCGAGGATGTTCGACGCGTGCTCGTAGGCCTCGTCGGCGGTCTTGGCGATCTTGACGCCGCCGGCCTTGCCGCGGCCGCCGGCCTTGACCTGCGCCTTGATCACGGTGACGCCGCCGAGCTCCTCGGCCGCAGCCTTGGCCTCGTCGGCGGTCGTGACGACCTTGCCGAGCGTCGTCGCGACGCCGTGCTTGGCGAAGAGCTCCTTCGCCTGGTATTCCATCAGATCCACGGTGATGACCGTCCTTGGTTCGTCCAGGGTCCTCTGAGGTAGGTCAGAGCCTCTCGGGACTCTAGCCTCTGCGGGACGGAAACGGGCGGCGGGGTGCGTCACACCTGGTAGGGGTGACGGCGGCCACGCGCCTGTCCGGCCGGTCAGTGCGGTGGCAGCACCACGAGCGCGACGTCGTCGAGCCCGAGCTCGGCGAGCGCGGTCTCCAGCGCGTGCGCGGCGTCGTCGTCCGCGACGACGGCCACCCGTCCCGCGTCCTCGGCGCGCACCACCCATGCCGTCGCGACGGGCTCGCTGGCGCCGAGGTAGACGACCTCGTCGCCGTCCGCGCTCGCCGCCCGGGCGTGGCGCAGCGCGAGCTCCTCGGTGGCACCGGTCAGGTCGGCGACCACGACGCGTGGGATCGGCATCCCGAGATCGTGCCGCACGGCGGTGTTCCTCCTCACAACCGCCCCCGCGACACGCCCGGAACGACGGGGAGGGCCTCGTCGGTGTCGAGGTTCCTCCTTGACCATGACCTCCTGTCCTCTAGACTCGACAGGTCCCGCCCGTGCATCGCTGGAGGTCTCTGCGTGTCATCACCTGCGCCCAAACGTCGACTCGACGTCAGGCAGCAGACGCCGCGCGACTCCGTCGGCGGCCGTCGGGCGGCTGTCCGTCCCCGCCGTCGCAAGACGAGCCTGCGCTTCACGCCGGCCGCTGCGGGTGCCGTCGCCCTCGTGATGGCCGGGATCGGCGCGGCAGCGCTGTCCCCGCGTGCCGACCAGGGCTCGCTCGACTCCGGCTACCAGACGATCTCGGCCAGCTACACCGGGTCGCAGGGCGTCGACGTGACGCCCGAGATCGACGAGGCGACGCTGGCCCGCCAGACCGAGCAGCAGGCGTCGCAGAAGCTGAAGGTCGACGGCGAGCTGCGCGACAAGGCGCAGAACGTGGCCGATGAGTACAAGTCGAACCAGTGGGTGCTGCCGGTCACCGGCTACGCGCTGACTGCGCGGTTCGGCCAGTCCAGCTCGCTGTGGGCCCGCGTGCACACCGGCCTCGACTTCGCCGGCCCGTCGGGCTCGACGATCGTCTCGGTCGCGGCCGGCACGGTGACCGACACGAGCTACGCGGGCGCCTACGGCAACCGCACCGTCGTCACCCTCGACGACGGCACCGAGATCTGGTACTGCCACCAGAGCCGCATCGTCGCGACCCCGGGTGAGCGCGTGCGCGCCGGTCAGACGATCGGCTACACCGGCTCGACCGGCAACGTGACCGGCCCCCACCTCCACCTCGAGGTGCGTCCCGGCGGCGGCGAGCCGATCGACCCCGAGATCGCGCTGCGCGAGCACGGCGTCACGCCGTAGCCCGCACCTGACGTCACGACGCCCCCGGCCACCGGCCGGGGGCGTCGTCCGTCGTGCGGCCGTCTCGGGCGGCTACAGCTTCTCGACCGGCGCGTAGCGCAGCAGCAGGCGCTTGACGCCCTGCGAGCCGAAGTCGACGCTGGCCACCGCGTTGTCTCCCTGGCCGTCGAGCGCGACGACGGTGCCGAGGCCGAAGCTGTCGTGGGTGACCCGGTCACCGGGGGTCAGCGACGGCACCGCGCGCTTGCGCTGCGACCGGGCCGCGGCCGCCTTGGCCGTGAACGCCTGACCGCGGCCGCCGCCGCTGGAGACGCCACCGCCGCCGATGGAGGGCGCGCGGGTCCACGCCGTCGGCGACTGGCCCTCACGGCGCCAGTCGAGCAGGTGGGCCGGGATCTCGTCGAGGAACCGCGACGCCGGGTTGTACGAGGGCGCACCCCAGGCCGCACGGCTCATGGCGCGGGTGACGTAGAGCCGCTCGCGGGCGCGCGTGATGCCGACGTAGGCGAGGCGCCGCTCCTCCTGCAGCTCGGTCGCGTCTCCGAGCGCACGCAGGTGGGGGAACACACCGTCCTCGAGCCCCGTGAGGAAGACGACGGGGAACTCGAGCCCCTTCGCCGTGTGCAGCGTCATCAGCGTGACCATGCCGTCGCCCTCGTCGGGGATCGAGTCGGCGTCGGCGACGAGCGCGACCTGCTCGAGGAACGCCTCGAGGGAACCGCTCGTCAGGTCGGCCTCCTCGCGGCCGCTCTCCTCGCCGGAGACCGTGGACGCGTTGACGACGTACTCGCGCGCGACGGCGACGAGCTCGGCGAGGTTCTCGACGCGCGTCTCGTCCTGCGGGTCCTTGCTGTCCTCGAGCGCGGAGAGGTACCCGCTGCGGGTGAGGGCGGCCTCGAGCACGACGTCGGCCGGCTCGCCCGAGAGCGCGAGCTCGCGGAGCTCGGCCATCGTGGCGGCGAACGCCTGCACGGCCTTGAGGGAGCGGGGGGCGAGGTCGCCGGACTCCTCCGCGCGCTGCAGGGCGTCCCAGAAGGAGATCTGCTCGCGTGCGGCGAACCGCTCGACGGCGGCCTGTGCGCCGTCGCCGATGCCACGCTTCGGCTCGTTGACGATGCGCCGCAGCGACACCGTGTCGCGCGGGTTGACCAGCGCCCGGACGTACGCGAGCGCGTCCTTGATCTCCTTGCGCTCGTAGAAGCGCACGCCGCCGACCACCCGGTAGGGCAGCCCGACGCGGATGAAGACCTCCTCGAACACACGGGACTGGGCGTTGGTGCGGTAGAAGATGGCGACGTCGGACGGCTTCGCGTCGCCGGCGTCGGTGAGCCGGTCGACCTCGTCGGCGATGAACTGCGCCTCGTCGCGCTCGTCGTCGCCGACGTAGCCGACCACCCGCTCGCCGTCGCCGGCCGCCGACCACAGCTTCTTGTCCTTGCGGCCCTCGTTGCGGCTGATGACCGCGTTGGCGGCGTTGAGGATGGTCTGCGTCGAGCGGTAGTTCTGCTCCAGCAGGACGGTGGACGCGGCCGGGTAGTCCTGCTCGAACTCCAGGATGTTGCGGATGTTCGCGCCGCGGAAGGCGTAGATGGACTGGTCGGAGTCGCCGACGACCATGAGGTCGAGGTCGGGGTCGGTCTCGGGGTCGCACAGCTCCCGCACGAGCGCGTACTGCGCGTGGTTGGTGTCCTGGTACTCGTCGACGAGCACGTGCCGGAACCGCCGCCGGTACGTCTCGCGCACGTCGGGGAAGGCCTGGAACAGGTGGACGGTCTGCATGATGAGGTCGTCGAAGTCCATGGCGTTGGCCGCCCGGAGCCGCTGCTGGTAGAGCCGGTAGGCCTCGGCGTAGAGCTCCTCGGTGCCGTTCGTGGCACGGCCGCCGGCCGACTCGTGGTCGACGAGCTCGTTCTTGAGGTTCGAGACCCAGTGCAGCACCGCGCGCGGGTTGACCTGCTTGGGGTCCAGGCCCATGTCCTTGCAGACCAGCGTCATGAGACGTCGGGAGTCGGCGGCGTCGTAGATGCTGAACGTCGACGTGTAGCCGAACCGGTTGGCCTCGCGGCGCAGGATGCGCACGCACGAGGAGTGGAAGGTGCTGACCCACATGGCACGTGACGGGCCGCCGACGAGCTCGGCGACACGCTCGCGCATCTCCGCCGCCGCCTTGTTGGTGAAGGTGATCGCCAGGATCGAGCCCGGGTGGGCGCCGCGGGCGGAGATCAGCCAGGCGATGCGCCGCGTGAGCACCCGGGTCTTGCCCGACCCGGCTCCCGCGACCACCAGCACCGGCCCCGGTTCGTGGGAGACCGCGGCCCGCTGGGCGTCGTTCAGCCCTTCCAGGAGCGTGTCGGAGCGGGCGGCGCGGCGGGTGCGGGCCCCCGCCGCCGGGCTCGGGTCGGAGCCGTCCGAGGACGACGGGGGGCGGGCACCGGCGGGCACGGGAAAGGGCAACGTCATGACCGGTCCAGCCTAGTCGGCGGGCCCGACAGCGCCGCGCTGCCGGACCGGACGGACGACGAGACAGTCCGACGACGCACCTCTCGACACGCAGGCTCGCGCCGGATGCGCACGGCTGGCAGGGTGGCGGGGTGATCGACGTCGTCGTGGACCAAGCATCGCAGGAGCCGCCGTTCGAGCAGGTCCGGCGGCAGCTGGCCGCGGCGGCCGCCGACGGCTCGCTGCCCGCGGGACATCGGCTGCCGACGGTGCGCGCGCTCGCCGCCGACCTGGGTCTGGCCGTCAACACCGTCGCCCGCGCCTACCGCGAGCTGGAGACCGACGGGGTCGTCGAGACCCAGGGTCGACGCGGCACCTTCGTGACGGCGTCCGTCGGCGTCGACGGCGCCACCCGCGCGGCGGTCGAGCAGGTGGTCGCGGACGCACGGCGCGCCGGCCTCTCCCGCGACCAGGTCGTCCGCCTGGTCGAGGAGGTGTGGGGCGCGTGAGCGACCTCCACGACGTGACCATCAGGCTCGCCCGCGAGCGCGACCTCGACGAGCTGACCGACCTCTGGGAGCGGGCGGCGCGGACCAGCCACGGCTTCATGGCCGACCACGACTTCACCGACGCCCACCCCTACCTCCGCGACGCGCTGCTCCCGTCGATGGACGTGTGGGTCGCCGAGCGCGACGGCCGCCCCCTCGGCCTCGCCGGGTGCCGGGGCACCCACCTGGAGCTGCTCTACGTCGAGCCCGAGGTGCACGGCACGGGCATCGGCACCCTCCTGCTCGACCACGTCGCTCCCACCAGCGTCGAGGTGTACGCCGGCAACGCGCACGGCCTCGGCTTCTACACGTCGCACGGCTTCCGCACCCTGCGCACCCACACCACCGACGCCTTCGGCCGCCCCTTCCCCGTCGTGCACCTGGTGCGTGAGCTGTCCTGAGCCTGCGTCACCTTGCTGGTGCGCTGCCTGCGGGGGGCTGGACGTGCTGGTGCGCTGCCTCGGCCTTCGCTGGGCGTGGGCTCCGAAAGGGCCTCGACCGGCGGCGGGTCTGGGGGTGGGTTGGGGTCTCGGGGTCTGGTCCGGGCTCTCGGGTGACGCATGATTCTTCGTTTCTGCGTTCTCGGGCCAAGGTTCTGCGTTGGCGCGTCCTATCGGTAGATCTGCAACCGCAGGAGCGCCTCTGCGGTTGCTGACCCACCGATAGAGGGCTGAGCGTCGGAAAGATGCTGCCTTTGCGTGGAACGGTCCGCGCAAAGGCAGAATCTTGCGTCCCCCCAACGCAAAGGGCACCCAAGATTCTGCATTCGTGCGTCCACCCCAGCACCAGCCCGCAGCCCGAGACCCCAGACCTGCGCGGATGCCAGCCGCCCGGTCGAGGCCCTTTCGGAGACCACCCCCAGCGCCAGCCGAGGCAGCGCACCACCAAGCTCACGACGACCGCAGGCAGCGCACCAGCAACCCCAGACATCCTGCGGCAGCGCACCAGCAGGACGAGAGCCCCGCAGGCAGCGCACCAGCAGGACCAGCCCAGCCCGCCCCTCCCCCTACTGCCCCGACTCGTTCGGGTCGCGCCAGGTGCGCTCGAAGGGGAGGCGCCAGGCGCGGGGGGCGATGAGCTGGTGGACGGCGTTCGGTCCCCAGGTGCCGACGGGGTAGGGGCGGACGGGAGGCGGGTCGTCGAGGAGTGGCTGGGAGACCTCCCAGAGCCGCTCGATGCCCTCGGCGGTGGTGAACAGCGTCCGCTCGCCCTTCATCGCGTCGAGGATGAGCCGCTCGTACGCCTCCAGCACCTCCCCTGCCCGTGCGGTGTCCTGCATCGCGAACTGCATCGACAGCTTGTCCAGCCGCAGACCGGGCCCGGGGCGCTTGCCGTAGAACGACAGCGACAGGCGGGAGGAGTCGGCGAGGTCGAAGGTGAGGTGGTCCGGACCCGAGAGCCCGACGCCCGACCCGGCCGGGAACATCGACTTCGGCGGCTCGCGGAAGGCGATGGAGATGATCCGCGCGCCCTCGGCCAGCTGCTTTCCCGTGCGCAGGTAGAACGGCACGCCCGCCCAGCGCCAGTTGTCGATCTGCGCACGCAGCGCCACGAACGTCTCCGTCTCGGAGTCGTGGGAGACGCCCTCCTCCTCGCGGTAGCCCTGGTACTGGCCTCGCACGACGTCGGAGGGACGCAGCGGCAGCATCGAGCGGAAGACCTTGTTCTTCTCCTCGCTGATCGAGCTGGAGTCCAGCGACGTGGGCGGCTCCATCGCCATGAACGCGAGGATCTGGAACAGGTGGGTCACCACCATGTCCTTGAACGCACCCGTGCCCTCGTAGAACCCAGCCCGACCCGACACCGACAGCGTCTCCGGCACGTCGATCTGCACGTGGTCGATGAACGTGCGGTTCCAGATGGGCTCGAACAGCCCGTTCGCGAACCGGAAGGCCAGGATGTTGAGCGCCGCCTCCTTGCCCAGGAAGTGGTCGATGCGGAAGATCTGCTCCTCGTCGAACACCTCGTGGATGCGGGCGTTCAGGGCCCGGGCGCTCTCGAGGTCGGTGCCGAACGGCTTCTCCATGATGATCCGCGACCGCTCGACCAGACCCGCCTCGTCGAGGGTGCGGACGACGTCGACCGCGGCCCTCGGCGGCACGCTCAGGTAGTGCAGCCGTCGTGGCGCACCGCCCAGCTCCTCCTCGAGCCGGCCCGCCACCTCCGCGAGCCGCGCGGGCCCGTCGGCGACGTTGACGTAGTGCAGCTTCGGCGCGAAGGCGTCCCACTCCTCCTGCGGCACCGGCCGCCCGAACTCGCGGCAGGCGTCCTGGGCGAAGCGACGGAACCCGTCGTCGTCGAGGTCGTCCATCGAGACGGCGACGATCCGCGAGTCCGCCGCCAGCCTCGAGCGCAGCAGGTGCAGGATGCCAGGCAGCAGCTTGCGGCGGGCCAGGTCCCCCGTCGCGCCGAAGAGCACGATCAGGTGCGGGTCGCTCATGGGCCGAGGCTAGACCCGTCGCGTTGCGCCCGGATGAACTTCGGGAGGGTCCTCCTCCCTCAGCGCGGCGGCTGCGGACCGCGACGGGTGGCGGCGTACTCGGTGACGTCGAGACGGCCGAGCACGGTGTCGAGCACCTGCGAGTCGAAGCGTCCCTCGGACCGCAGGTCGAGGAGCGCCTCGCGCTGCTCCTCCAGCACGGCCCGACGCAGGCGGACGAAGTCGCGGATCCGGCGCTCGCGGTCCTCGCCGTCCTCCCCCGCCCACTCCCACTCCGCGGCAGGGGTCCGGCGACGCCGGACCTGCTCGACGGCCAGCGGGTCGAGCGGTCGGCCGTCGAGCCCCTCCTCGGCCGCCTCGGCGCAGCGGGCGTCGGCGACCTCCCCCATCGCCTCGAGGAGCGCCTTCAGCTGGGCCCGACGCTGCGGCGTCCGGTCCGACTCCGCACCGAGCCACCGCACGACCCAGGTCAACGTCCCGCCCTGGAGCAGCAGCGAGGCGCCGGCGACGCAGAACGCGGCGAGCACCAGCAGGCTGCGCTGGGCGGTCTCGGGCGGGAGCGTCTGCGCCGCCGCGAGCGTGATGACGCCCCGCATGCCCGCCCACACGAGCACGACACCGTCTCGGGCGCCCAGCGGCTGCTCCGTGTAGAAGCTGACGTCGGCCTCGCGACGTCTGACGAGCTGCATGGCCCGCTCACGACGTCGCCGCGACAACGTCTGCGCCTGCTCGGAGGCGAGGTACTCCCGGAACGAGGCCAGACGCGGTGCGTGCCGCGCCACCGCGCGGCGACCCCGGCGCAGCTCGAGCAGCAGCAGCGCCACCCAGAGGGCGCGTCCGACCCACAGCACGGCGAGCGTCGCGACGGTCACGACCGCGAGCCGGCTCCACGGCTGGCCGGAGTCGTCGAAGTCGGCGAGGAGGGGACGCAGCTCCAGCCCCATCACCAGGAAGACCGCGCCCTCGAGGAGGAACGCGATGGTGCGCCAGTTCACGGCCTCGGCGATGCGGTCGTCGGCGCGCAGCTCCACGAGCGAGCGCGACCCGATCACCAGCCCGGCGACCACCACGGCGACCAGGCCCGACCCGCCCAGGTGCTCCGACGGCGCGTACGCGAGGAACGGCACCACGAACGAGATGGAGGTGGCGACGGTGGCGTCCTCGACGAGCGAGCGGACGAACAGGCTGACGACCGCCACCAGGACCCCGACGACGACGGCCACCCCGACGGCCTGCACGAAGTCGAGGCCGACGTGCCAGAACGACACCGAGGCGCCGGTGGCAGCCACGGCGGTGCGCAGCAGCACGAGCGCTGTCGCGTCGTTGAGCAGGCTCTCGCCGTCGAGCACGGTGACCAGCCGCGGCGCGACCCCGGTCCGTCGGACGATCGACGTCGCGACGGCGTCGGTCGGGCTGACGATCGCGCCGAGCGCGAACGCCTCGGCGAACCCGATGCCGGGGATGAGCCGCGGCAGCAGCCAGCCGAGCGACAGCGCGGACACCAGGACCAGCACCACCGACAGACCGCTGATGGCCTTGAAGTCGCGCCGGAAGTCCATGGCCGGCATGTTCACCGACGCCGCGTACAGCAGTGGCGGCAGCACGCCCGCGAGGATCGCCTCGGGGGGCACCTCGATGCGAGGCACGCCGGGCAGGAAGGAGATGCCGACGCCCGCGACGACGAGCAGCAGCGGTGCCGCGACCCCGATCCGCCCCGCGACCGACGTGACCGTGACGATGACGAGGACACCGGCGACGGCGAGGAGCAGGAGGTCCATGCGCCCCATGGTTGCACCGGCGTCCCATGGTGCTCGGTTCCCGGGACCAGGTCCGCGACGAGGGCCTACGATCCGACCATGCGCCGCCCAGCCGTCCTGCTCCTCCTCGGTCTCCTGCTCGGAGCCTGCGCGCAGGACCCTGAGCCGCCGCGCTCCTTCCCCACGATCGGCGAGCGCGTGTGGGAGCGCTTCGACGGCACCGGCTCGGTCAGCGAGACAGCCACGACCAACGAGCCGGTGCGCGTCGTGAGCGTGCAGCTGGCCTGCACGGGCGGCAGCGGCGACCAGGAGCTGACGGTCACGACACCGCTCGGCACGGCCGGACAGCCGTGCCCCAACACCTCGCGGGATGGATCGATCAGCCAGAGCCTGGACGAGGCGACCGAGCCCTACCCAGCAGGCGACCTCCCCGTTCGCGTGGACGCCCCCGACGGGGTTCGCTGGTCCGTCGCCGTGACCGTGAACGCGGCGGACGCGGCCGACATCGTTCGGTGACGCCGCACCTCAGATCAGCCGCCGGTCGCTCGCCCACTTCGTGAGCTCGTGCCGGCTCGAGAGCTGCAGCTTGCGCAGCACGCTCGACACGTGGGTCTCGACGGTCTTGACGGAGATGAACAGCTCCTTCGCGACCTCCTTGTAGGCGTAGCCGCGGGCGATCAGGCGCATCACCTCGCGCTCGCGCTCGGTGAGGCGGTCGAGGTCCTCGTCGACCTGCGCGACCTCGATGGTGCCGGCGAACGCGTCGAGCACGAAGCCGGCGAGCCGTGGGCTGAACACCGCGTCGCCCGAGGCCACCCGGTGCAGGGCGTCGACGAGCTCGGCACCGGAGATCGTCTTGGTCACGTACCCGCGGGCGCCGGCCCGGATGACGCCGATGACGTCCTCCGCGGCATCGCTGACCGACAGGGCCAGGAAGCGCACCTCGGGTGCCTGCGGCAGCACGCGGCGGATCACCTCGGCCCCGCCGCCGCCCGGCATGTGCACGTCGAGCAGGACCACGTCGGGACGCGCGGCCAGCACGGCGGGCACGGCCGTGTCGACGTCCTCGGCCTCGCCCACCACGACGACGCCCGGGTCCTTCTGGAGCTCGGCGCGCACGCCCGTGCGGAACATGGCGTGGTCGTCGACCACCAGGACGTGCAGGGGACTCATCGGGGCTCCTCGGGGCTCGCGGCCGGGTCGGCGGACAGGGGCATGGTGATCGCGACCTCGGTGCCGTCGGGGCCGCTGCGGACGCGGGCGGTGCCGCCGCGGCTCTCGACCCGACCGACGATCGATCCGCGCACGCCCATCCGGTCGTCGGCGATCGCGTCGGGGTCGAAGCCCGTGCCGCGGTCGCGGACGAAGACCTCGACGGCCCCCTGCCCGACCTCGGCGTACACGTCGACGCGGTCGACACCGGCGTGCTTGGCCGCGTTCACCACCGCCTCGCGTGCAGCGCGGACGACGGCGACCAGGTCGGCGTCGAGCGGCACGTCCCCGACGACGACCAGCTCGACGGCGATCCGGTGCGTCTCCTCGACGTCGGCCCGCACGTCGCGCAGCGCCGCCGCCCACGAGTCACCGGGCAGCTCCTCCTCGCCGTACAGCCAGGACCGCAGCTCGCGCTCCTGGCGGCGGGCGAGGGTCGCGACGGCGGCAGGGTCGGACGCGTTCTTCTGCAGGAGTGCCAGGGTCTGCAGCACCGAGTCGTGCAGGTGGGCGGCGACGTCGGCGCGCTCCTGCGAGCGGATCCGCTCGCGCCGCTCGCTGCCGAGGTCGGTGACGAGCGAGACGATCCACGGGCCGAGCAGCAGCAGGAAGCCGAGGACGGCCACGAGCAGCGCGACGCCGAGGTCGCCGACGCCGGACAGGCCCCGCTCCTGCGTCACGAGGTAGAGGACGCCGAAGCCGACGAGGGCGAGGCCCGCGGCGACGCGCAGCACGAAGCCGGCGCCGGTGGTGCGCGTGAACCACGACTGCCACGACGCGTCGTCGATCTGCCGCCACACGACGGCCACGCCGACCACCACGACGAGCAGCGGCAGCACGGGCGACAGACCGAAGGGACCACCGCCGTGCACGAGCAGCAGCACACCGGCACCCAGGGCGACGACGGCCGCCGTCTGCAGCACCTCGACCGGTCCGGGACTGCCGACGGGACGCAGACCGCGTCGGGTGGCCGACTCCAGGCCGGGCGACAGCTCGGGCCGACGCAGCGGCAGGAACCTCCACAGCAGCAGGTAGGCGACGACGCCGGCCCCGTTCAGCCACGTGGTCACGACGAACCCGACCCGCACCCACAGCACCGGCACGTCGAGGTGCTCGGCCACGCCCGCGGCGACCCCACCGACCACCCGGCGGTCGGCCGGGCGGAAGGCTCGGCGGGCGGGGCGCGGTGGCGCGACGGACTGGCTCACCTCGGCATCGTCACACGCGCGCGCGACGCGACGCCACCAGGTGGCACCCTCGTGCGACCCCGGTCCGGGCACCAGGGTCCGACCAGGGTCTCGCCCGATGGTGGTGGGCGTGACACCCGTCCGACGATGGGGTCATGAGCACCACACCACCGTCCAGCGGACCCACCGGCACCCGCGACGACCCGGGCACCGACGACCACGCTGACGACCACGCCGACACCGGCACCGACGCGCGGCTGCGCCGCGGCCTGCACTCCGTGTCGTCCGTGCGTCGCTCCACCGACGAACGTCTGGTCGCCGGGGTGTGTGGTGGCGTGGCCCGCCGTCTCGACGTCGACCCCGTCCTCGTGCGGGTGCTCGCCGTCGTGCTCTGCTTCGTGGGTCTCGCCGGCCTGATCCTCTACCTCGCCGGCTGGCTGCTGCTCCCGTCCGACGACGAGCCGCGCAGCATCGCGGGCCGTTGGTTCTCGCTCGGGTCGGCCGAGGCCCAGGTGCGCGACCTCGGCCTGGTCGTCGCGGCCGTCCTGGCGCTATTGGCCGTCGTCGGCGACGGCGGCTGGGGGCTCGGCAGCAGCGGGCCGTTCTGGCTGCTCGTCGTGGTGGGCGTGCCGGTCGCCTTCGTCGTCTGGCTCGCGCGCCGCGGCGCCGCCGAGGACACCCACGACACCCCCGACCCCGATGGGCAGCCACCGGCACCGGTCTCCTCCCCCGGCGCCGCATCCTCGACCGCCGAGTGGCCGGGTGGCCCCGAGGGGACCGCACGTCTCGACGTCGGTCCCCCCGCGACCCCGACCCCGCCGCCGGCAGCGCCGGGCCGACCGGTGCGGCCGCCGCGCCCCCCGCGGGAGCCCTACAGCTGGGTCCCGACGCTGCTGGGCCTCTCCCTCACCGCGATCGCCCTCGCCGTCCTGCGCCTCACCGTCGCCCCCGACTGGCCTGCGTACGTGGCGCTCGCGCTCACGACGCTCGGCGCGGTGCTCGTGCTGAGCACCTTCACCCGCGGCGGCGGACCGCTCGTCGTCCTCGGCCTGGCCCTCCTCCCGCTGCTCGCGCTCGCGTCCGTGCTGCCCACCCTGCGGGTGGGTGAGCAGGTCGTGCGTCCCACGTCGGCGGAGCAGGTCCGGTCCGACTACGAGCACGGCGTCGGCCGGTTCGAGCTCGACCTCGGCGGGGTCTCCGACCCCGAGGACCTCGTGGGGCGCACGGTCCACGTACGGGCCGGGATCGGCGAGACGTCCGTCTGGGTGCCCGAGGGCACCCCGGTGGTGGCGCGGGCCTCGGTCGACGCCGGGGACCTCGAGATCCTCGACTCCCGACGCAGCGGCGTCGGCCAGCGGGTCGGACCGTCCGGCGGGTCCCACCCCGACGCCCTGACCATCGTCGTCGACCAGTCCCTCGGCCGCGTGGTGGTGGACGCGCGATGAGCAGCACCGACCACGACGCGACGACCGACGACAGGATCACCATGAGCGCCTCCGACCCCGACCTCGACCCGACGAGCGCGGCGACCACCCGCACCCCTCGCCGCCGTGTGCACCCGTTCAACACGTTCTTCGGGCTGCTGTTCCTCGCCGCGGCCGGCTCGTGGCTGGCCGACGACCAGGGCTACCTCCAGGGCGTCGAGCTGGGACGGCTGGTGGCCGTCGTCCTCATCGTGCTCGGCGGGCTCGGGCTGCTGGCCACGATCGTCGTGGGACGTCGCGCACGACGAGGCCGCCCCGTGGCCGAGGAGCCGGTCGCGGGCGAGGCCTGAGACCTACCGGCCCGCCAGCCACGCCTCGCGGGCCGCGACCGCCGTGGCGGCGTAGTCGGAGAAGACCCCGTCGACCCCGGCGTCGAAGAACGCCCGGTACTCCGCCGCGGCGTCGCCGGCCGCGGCACGGTCGCCGCTGGTGCGGAAGTCCGCCGGCAGGAAGTTGTTCTCGTCGCGCATCGTCCACACGTGCACGAGCAGCCCGGCCGCGTGGGCGCGAGCCACGAGGCCGGTCTCGCCGTCGAGCCAGTGGCCCGTCCGCCGCGCGATCACGAGGGTCTTGTTCGGGCCGATGCCGTCGACGTGCTCGGCCAGCTCGGCCAACGCCGCGGGGGTGGTCAGGTCGGCGTAGGTGCGCGGGTCGCCGGCTGACCCGAGGTCCCAGGGCGCGCCCTTGCGGTCCATCAGCTGCACGAGCGTCAACGGCGTGCGCGGGCGCAGGCCGCGCAGGTTCCCGGTCTCCATCGACTGGACGACGACCGGCACGTCGGCGTCGGTGCGGTTGAGGTCGACCCTCTCCAGCACGTCGAGCAGCAGGTCGTCGAGGTCGAGTCCGCGCTCGCGGAAGTAGCTCGGGTGCTTGGTCTCCACGTACACCCCGACCCGGCGGGGGGCCTGCCGCGCGATGTCGACCACCTCCTCGAGGGTGAGCACGTCCTCGGTGCCGGCGAGGGCGAGGTTCTGGGGCCGCAGCTGCGGAAGACGTTCGCGGACCCGCAACGTCTTGACCTCGGCGAGCGTGAGGTCCTCGGTGAACCAGCCGCTCGTCCACACGCCGTCGACCCGCTTGGTGGTGCGCCGGTCGGCGAGCTCCGGGTGGTCGGCGACGTCGGTCGTGTGACCGATCTCGTTCTCGTGCCGCACGACCAGGTGACCGTCGCGGGTGGCCACGACGTCGGGCTCGAGGTAGTCGGCGCCTTGCTCGATCGCGAGCAGGTACGACCCGCGCGTGTGCTCGAGCCGGTGGCCGGGCACGCCGCGGTGCCCGATGACCGTGGGGACGGGTGGCCAGGACGCCGGACCGGTCACGAGGCTCAGGGCTCCAGCCGTGCGCGACTCAGAGCGACCCGGCGATGGCGGCGACCGCGGTGAAGAACGCGAGCAGCGCCGAGATCGGCACGGACCACAGCGTCGCGATCGTGATCGACACCGTCGTCCCGATCTTCGGCGGCACGAACCAGCGGGCTCGAGGGAGGTCGTCGACGCCGTCGATCCAGCGGCCCGTCATGCCCACGCCCGACCACACGCCCTTGAGCCGTGAGACGAACCGGAGCCCGCCGCCACCGGCGATGCTGGTGAGCGCTCCCCGGGCCTCCTCGACCCGGTCGGACAGGCTCACCGCGATGCCGAGCTCGGTGGCCAGCTGCTCCGGCTCCTCGACCGCACGCAGCAGGCGCAGGCGCCGCACCGCGAACGCGACCGGCGCCAGGGCCACCACCAGCGCGACGACGGCCAGCACCGTGCCCGTGGCGCCGCCGGCGGCCAGCCCGAGGACGACCGTGGCGACGAGGAAGGGCGCGGGTGCGAGGGCGAGCACGAGCGAGGGGACGCGCAGCAGCCGCACGGTCGGGACGATGACGGTCACGGCCCGCCGCGCCGCGTCCTCCGTCTGGCCGTCAACCCGCGCGGTCGCACCGTGCACGGCGCGGTTGGTGCGGTCGCGCCAGCTGCGTCGTCGGGGCCCCTCCTGCGTCGCCATGAGCCCAGCCTAGACGTCGGTCCCACCTGGGCCTCGTCCGTAAGCGCGCGGCAACATCCGGGCAACACGGCCTCACTAGCGTCGTGCTCCGGTCGCACGGCGCGGCGCGGGACGAGGGAGCACCCATGACACAGCAGCACGAGACACCGGTGACGTCGGGCTCCGGCGCGAGCGCCCAGGAGTACCTCGAGAAGCGCCAGCTCCAACGGGGCACGGCGGGCTGGGTCCTGCTCGCCGGGCTCGGCGTCAGCTACGTCGTGTCCGGCGACTACTCCGGCTGGAACTTCGGCCTCGCCGAGGGCGGGTTCGGCGGGCTCGCCATCGCGACCGTGGTCGTCGCGGCCATGTACCTGGCGCTCGTGCTCGGCATGGCCGAGCTGTCGTCGTCGCTGCCCGCGGCGGGCGGCGGCTACACGTTCGCGCGCCGCGCCCTCGGACCGTGGGGCGGGTTCGCCACCGGGACCGCCATCCTCATCGAGTACGCCATCGCCCCAGCGGCGATCGCCACCTTCATCGGCGCCTACGTCGAGTCGCTCGGGCTGTTCGGCATCACCGACGGCTGGTGGGTCTACCTGGCCGTCTACGCCCTGTTCATCGGCATCCACCTCGCCGGCGTCGGCGAGGCGCTCAAGGTCATGTTCGTCATCACCTCGGTCGCGCTCGTGGGGCTCGTGGTCTTCGCCGTGGCCGCCCTGGGCGACTTCGACGTCTCGCGCCTGACCGACATCGCGCCGACCGGCGCCGCCGGCGCCTCCGAGCTCCTCCCCTTCGGCTACCTGGGCATCTGGTCGGCGATCCCGTTCGCGATCTGGTTCTTCCTCGCGGTCGAGGGCGTGCCGCTGGCCGCCGAGGAGACGGCCGATGCCGAGCGGAACGTGCCGCGCGGCATCATCGCGGCGATGGCGGTGCTGCTGTTCACGTGCGTGCTCGTGCTCGTGCTCGTCCCGGGCGCCGGGGGCGCGGAGGCGATGGCGTCGTCGGGCAACCCGCTGGTGGAGGCCCTCGGCGGGGGCGCTGCCGCCACGGTCGTGAACTACATCGGCCTGGCGGGGCTCGTGGCCAGCTTCTTCTCGATCATCTACGCATACTCCCGTCAGCTCTTCGCCCTGTCCCGTGCCGGCTACCTGCCCACGTCGCTCTCGGTGACCAACCGCCGCAAGACGCCGACGCTCGCGCTCGTCGTGCCGGGCGTCATCGGCTTCGGCCTGTCGCTGACCGGCGAGGGCGCGCTGCTGCTCAACATGGCGGTGTTCGGGGCGGCCCTCAGCTACGTGCTGATGATGGTCAGCCACGTCGTGCTCCGCGTGCGCGAGCCTGACATGCCCCGGCCCTACCGGACCCCGGGCGGCGTCCTCACGACCGGCTTCGCGCTCGTCGTCGCGGCGCTCTCCGTCGTGGCGACCTTCCTCGTCGACAGCACCGCGGCGCTGTGGTGCGTGGGCGTCTTCCTGGCCTTCATGGCGTGGTTCGGCCTCTACAGCCGTCACCACCTGGTGGCCGCCTCTCCCGACGAGGAGTTCGCCGCGCTGGCCCGCGCGGAGGAGGACCTCGGGTGATCCGGCGGCACACGCTCGGCGGTCGGACCTACACGTTCGACGGTCTCGTCGACCTGATGGCCAAGGCCACGCCGGTCCGCTCGGGCGACCAGCTGGCCGGCTGCGCGGCCGAGTCCGACGCGGAGCGCGCTGCGGCCGCGTGGGCCCTCGCCGACGAGCCGCTCGCCACGTTCCTGCAGGAGCAGGTGGTGCCCTACGAGAGCGACGAGGTGACCCGGCTCATCGTCGACACCCACGACGCCGAGGCCTTCGCACCGGTGGCGCACCTGACCGTGGGCGGGTTCCGCGACTGGCTGCTGGCGACGGCGACACGTCCCGACGCGGCCGCCACGCTCACGGCGGTCGCCCCGGGGCTCACGCCGGAGATGGTGGCGGCCGTCTCGAAGCTGATGCGCAACCAGGACCTCGTGCTGGTCGCGCAGGCCGCGCGCGTCACGTCGGCCTTCCGGACGACGATCGGCCTGCCGGGACGCATCGCGACACGACTGCAGCCCAACCACCCGACCGACGACCCGGCCGGCATCGCGGCGGCGACCCTCGACGGCCTGCTCATGGGCTCCGGCGACGCCGTGATCGGCATCAACCCCGCCACGGACTCGCCGCAGGCGACGGCGCGGCTGCTGCACCTCCTCGACGACCTGCGCCAGCGCTTCGACATCCCGATGCAGTCGTGCGTGCTGTCGCACGTGACGACGACGGTCGACCTGATCGAGCAGGGCGCGCCCGTCGACCTGGTGTTCCAGTCGGTAGCGGGCACCGAGGGCGCCAACGCGTCGTTCGGGGTCGACGTCCGCATGCTCCTCGAGGCCAACGAGGCGGGTCGCTCCCTCGGACGCGGCACGGTCGGCGACCAGGTGATGTACCTCGAGACGGGCCAGGGCTCGGCCCTCTCGGCCGGCGCCCACCTCGGCACCGGCGGTCGTCCGGTCGACCAGCAGACGCTCGAGACCAGGGCCTACGGACTCGCCCGCGCCCTCGACCCGCTGCTCGTCAACACCGTGGTCGGCTTCATCGGGCCGGAGTACCTCTACGACGGCAAGCAGATCGTGCGGGCCGGCCTCGAGGACCACTTCTGCGGCAAGCTGCTCGGCCTGCCCATGGGCGTCGACGTCTGCTACACCAACCACGCCGAGGCCGACTCCGACGACATGGACACGCTGCTGACGCTGCTCGGCGTGGCCGGCGCCGCGTTCGTCATCGCCGTTCCCGGCGCCGACGACGTGATGCTCGGCTACCAGAGCCTGTCCTTCCACGACGCGCTCTACGTGCGGCAGGTCCTCGGGCTCAGGCCGGCGCCGGAGTTCGAGGCGTGGCTCGCCGGTCTCGGCATGGCCGACCCGCAGGGTCGCGTGCTGCCCGTCGACCTCGACGCCTCGCCCCTGCTGTCGATCGCGAGCGGCTCGTGAGCGGCGGCGACGCCCGCTCGCCCGACGTCGCGGCGAGCGACCCGTGGTCGGGGCTGCGCCGCACCACCCAGGCACGGATCGGGCTGGGGCGGGCGGGCAGCTCCCTGCCGACCCGGCGCGAGCTGGAGTT